>CAZASR010000029.1:0-23061 GCA_964487765.1 uncultured Devosia sp.
CATAGTCGCGGCTGAGCCTTTCGACCGGCGTATCACGGAGCTCGCGGGCGGCGAGTCTGACCCAGTCGGCGAAGGTGGGGGAATTGTCAGGCATCGGGTCGGTCCGAGTGCAAGCTCATATCGCCTCGAACTCCAGGATCACCTCGTCCACGGCGAGTACGGCGCCAGACTTGACGCGCACCTTGCTCACGCGGGCGCGGCGCTCGGCCCGCAGCACATTCTCCATCTTCATGGCCTCGACGATGGCGAGATTCTGGCCGGCTTCGACAACGTCGCCTTCGTTGACGTCGATGCGCACCACCTGCCCGGGCATGGGACAGAGAAGGAACCGGCTTAGATCGGGCGGTGCCTTGACCGGCATCAGCGGCACGAGGTCGGCAACGTTGGGCCGCAGCACGTGCGCCACGAGGTCGGCGCCGCGCCAGCGCAGGCGGAATCCGGCGGTGACGCGATCGATGCGCACATGGTGGAGCTCGCCATCGACGCGGGCGATGGCCAGAGACATGCCGGGCTTCCAGCCAGTCTCGACCAGCAGCTTCTTGCCGGCGTCGTCGGTCAGCCAGTATTCGATGCCGTCGGCCCGCACCTCGAAGTTCCAGCGATCGGCGCCGATGAGGACGGCGCGGCGCATTTCGGCACCGACATGGCTGCGGGTTTCGAGCGCGTAGGCCGACACGCAGGCGAGCGCGGCGAGGTGGGTGAGCGCCGTGGCCGAAAGCGCGACTCCGGTGAAACCGTCGGGAAATTCCTCGGCGATGTAGCCGGTGGTGAGCCGGCCCGCGCGGAAGCGATCCTGCGCCATCACGGCGCTGAGGAACGGGATGTTGTTGCCGACGCCCTCCACCTCGAACTGATCGAGCGCGTCCTGCATCGCATCGATCGCGGCCTCGCGTGTCGGTGCCCAGGTGCACAGCTTGGCGATCATCGGGTCGTAGAAGGTCGAGATTTCCCCGCCTTCGGTGACGCCGGTGTCATTGCGCACGGCGTGGTCGGAGTCGTGTTCTTCCGCTGGCGGACGGTAGCGTGTGAGCCGGCCGGTCGAGGGCAGTAAATTGCGGTAGGGGTCTTCGGCGTAGAGGCGCGATTCGATGGCCCAGCCCTCGATGCCCACATCGGCCTGGGTGAGCGGCAGCTTTTCGCCGGCGGCGACGCGCAGCATCAATTCGACGAGGTCGAGGCCGGTGATCAGTTCGGTCACCGGATGCTCGACCTGGAGGCGCGTGTTCATTTCGAGGAAGTAGAAATTGCGCTTGCCGTCGACGATGAACTCCACCGTGCCGGCGGAGAAATAGCCGACGGCTTTGGCCAATGCCACGGCTTGTTCGCCCATCGCCCTGCGGGTCGCGGCATCGAGGAAGGGCGAGGGCGCTTCCTCGATCACCTTCTGGTTGCGGCGCTGGATGGAGCATTCGCGCTCGTTGAGCCAGAGGACGCTCCCATGCTGGTCGCCAATGAGCTGGATTTCGATGTGGCGCGGCTCGGTGACGAATTTCTCGATGAAGATGCGGTCGTCGCCGAAGGAGCTCGCGGCCTCCGACTTCGAGCGCTCGAATCCTTCACGGGCCTCGGCGTCGTCGTGGGCGATGCGCATGCCCTTGCCGCCGCCGCCGGCCGACGCCTTGATCATTACGGGGTAGCCGATCTTGCCGGCAATGCGCACGGCCTCGTCGGCATCGGCGATCAGCCCCATATGGCCGGGGACGGTGGAAACTCCCGCCTCGGCCGCAATCCGCTTGGACGTGATCTTGTCGCCCATCGCCTCGATGGCCTTGACCGGCGGGCCGACGAAAATGATGCCGCTGGCCTCGAGCGCGGCGGCGAAGGCCGGGTTCTCACTGAGAAAGCCGTAGCCGGGATGGACGGCCTCGGCGCCGGTGGCCTTGCAGGCGGCAACGATTTTGTCGATCGAGAGGTAGGAGTCCCGCGCCGCCGAGCCGCCGATATGCACGGCCTCGTCCGCTATCTTCACGTGCAGCGCTTGCGCGTCGGCATCCGAATAGACCGCAATGGTGCGGATGCCCATGCGCTTCGCCGTCTTGATGACGCGACAGGCGATCTCGCCACGATTGGCGATGAGGAGGGAGGTGAACATCAGGCCGTCTCCTGCCCGCCGAGCCGGCGGGCGTTGGTCAGCACATAGGCGACGATGCCGGCATGGATGAGGAGGGCTACGGTCAACCCGACGACGTGCTGCGGCAATGTCGCCTCGCCGCCCGCCGAGATCGCCCAGACGCCGCCGCCGCCAATAGGCAGGAACAGGACGATGGAGGTCACGAGGCCGGGATTATACCGCCTGAGACGCGCGGCCTGCGCGATGTGCGCGACGGCGTTGACGAGCATGGCATAGGCACCCAGCAGGCCCCAGCCGATGCCGACATTGGTCGCCAGGGCGAACGAGACCAGGTTCAGCATCCATACGCCGATATTGATGAAGAAGATCGCCTCGTGCGGCAGGACCTCCCGTCCGCTTCCGATCATGTCGTTGACGGTGTTGTAGAAGCGGTCGGCGTCGTGCTCCTCGAGCTGATGCAGCATGTACACCGGCATCTGCAGATAGACGAGCACCAGTACCAGCGGCCAGCCCTGATTGAGCACCGGCAGCAGCAGAAGCAGCAACACGCCGGCGAGCGCACCGCCATAGACCCAGTTGTGAACAAAACGATCGAACATGGTGGCTGGCCGCCTCACAGCGGAATGTTGTCGTGCTTCTTGGCGGGCACGGCGACCTTCTTGTTTCTGAGCGTGGCGAGCGCACGGGCGACGCGCCGCCGTGTCGAGTGCGGCATGATGACGTCATCGATGAAGCCGCGTTCGGCGGCGACGAAGGGGTTGGCAAAGCGCGCTTCGTAGTCGGCGGTGCGCTTGGCGATCTTGTCCTTGTCGCCCAGATCAGCCCTGTAGAGAATTTCCGTCGCCCCCTTGGCGCCCATCACGGCGATTTCGGCGCTCGGCCAGGCATAGTTCACGTCGGCGCGGATGTGCTTTGAGGCCATCACGTCATAGGCACCGCCATAGGCCTTGCGGGTGATCACCGTCACCTTGGGCACGGTCGCCTGCGCGTAGGCGAAGAGCAGTTTCGCGCCATGCTTGATGATGCCGCCATATTCCTGCGCCGTGCCGGGCAGGAAGCCCGGAACGTCTTCGAGCGTCAGGATTGGAATGTTGAAACAGTCGCAGAACCGGATGAAGCGCGCGGCTTTGCGCGACGAGTTGATGTCGAGGCAGCCGGCGAGCACCAGCGGCTGGTTGGCAACGACGCCCACCGTGTCGCCGTCGATCCGGATGAAGCCGGTCAGAATATTGCCGGCATGCTCCTTCTGCAGTTCGAGGAAATCGCCCTCGTCGGCGAGGCGCAGCACCACCTCGCGCATATCGTAGGGCTTGTTGGGGCTGTCGGGGATGATCGTGTCGAGCGCGTCCTCGCGCCGGTCGATTGTATCGAAGGTCGCAACGTGCGGCGCCTTCTCGTTGGCGCTCAGCGGCAGGAAATCGAACAGCCGGCGCACTTCGAGCAGCGCCTCGATGTCGTTGTCGAAGGCGGCATCGGCGACGGACGATACCTTCGTATGGGTCCCCGCGCCGCCCAGCTCCTCATGCGTCACGATCTCGGAGGTGACGGTCTTCACCACGTCCGGGCCAGTCACGTACATGAAGCTCGTGTCCTTCACCATGTAGATGAAGTCGGTCATCGCCGGCGAATACACGGCGCCGCCCGCCGTCGGGCCCATGATGACGCTGATCTGCGGCACGGCGCCGCTCGCCTGCACATTGCGCCAGAACACTTCGGCATAGCCGCCGAGCGCCGCAACGCCTTCCTGGATGCGGGCGCCGCCCGAGTCGTTGAGCCCGATCACCGGCGCGCCGTTCTGCACGGCAAGGTCCATGATCTTGCAGATCTTCTGCGCGTGCGTCTCGCTGAGCGAGCCGCCGAAGACGGTAAAATCCTGGCTGAACACATAGACCATGCGGCCATTGATGGTGCCCCAGCCCGTCACCACGCCGTCGCCGGGGATCACGGTTTCGTCCATGCCGAAATCGCGCGCCCGATGGGTGACGAACATGTCGTATTCTTCGAAGCTGTGGGGGTCGAGCAGCACGTCGAGCCGCTCGCGCGCGGTGAGCTTGCCCTTCCTATGCTGCGCGTCGATGCGCCTTTGCCCGCCGCCCAGCCGCGCTTTTGCGCGCCGGGCCTCCAGCGCCTCGATGATCTTGTGCATGCTCCTCCCCGGTTTTACCGGTTGGTCAAATCAGAATGTGACGGCCCCGTCAAAAAGGCAATCGGGCGCTTGAGCGCCCATGAAAGCCCTGCCTGGCTGGCGCGTGTCCGCGTCACCGCCTTTGCGGGGCTGCGGCTCACTCAATGCTCGATTGATGGGAAGTTTGGCGAAGCCCGGATGAGGGGGCCTCTTGCGCGAGCTTGCCAGTTCTCGGTGAAAGCCCTTTCATGGCGGGCGGATTCGCGGAGGACATGACTTGAAGATTACCGACATCAAATGCGCCGTCATCGCCAACAGCCCGGTGATCCGGATCACCACGGATGAAGGCATCACCGGGTGGAGCCAGATCGAGACGCCAAAGCCCTATCTCCAGCCCATCGTGCTGCAGCTCAAGGCGTGGATCGTCGGGCAGGATCCGGTGAATGTCGAGCGCGTGGTGCGGCGCATCAGGGTGCGCGGCGGGTTCAAGCCGTGGGGCGCGGCGGTGAGCGCCATCGAGACGGCGCTGTGGGATATTGCGGGCAAGGCGGCCAACCTCCCGGTCTATCGTCTGCTCGGCGGCAAGGTGCGCGACCAGGTGCGGACCTATCGCACCCTCTACCACCACGAGGTTGATGTCGGGCACACGCCGGACGAGTACGTCAAATGGGCCGAGTTCGGCATGGCGCTGCCCGAGGGCTTCACCATGTTCAAGCTGCCGACCTCGTTCCATTCCTCGATGGTGCGGGACGTGCCCAATTTCTACTATGGCGACGTCCAGCACGACGCGCCCTTCCCCTATCCGCACAAGGGGTTGATGAGCGAGGACGGGTTCGAGCACCTGGTCGCCTGTGTCGAGGCCGCCAAGAAGACGCTGGGGTCGACATACGGGCTCGCGCTCGATGCCGGGCCGGGTTTCCTGCCGCACGATGCCCTGCGCTTTGCACGGCGGCTCGAGCCGCTGCACCTGCTGTGGATCGAGGACATGATCACGGGCGACTACGTGCCCTACGTCAATCCGGACGTCTATCGCGAGGTGACGCCGTTCACGACGACGCCGATCCATACCGGCGAGCAGATCTATCTGCGGCAGAACTACAAGGCGCTGATCGAGACCCATGCGGTCGACATCGTCGGGCCCGATCCGTGCGATGTCGGCGGCATCGCCGAGCTCAAATGGATCGCCGAATATGCCGACCTCCACGGCCTCGCCATCGCGCCGCACGGCACGGCCAACGGCATTTTCGGCCTTGCGGCGCTCGTCCAGGTGGGCGCCACGCTGCCCGACAATTTCATCGCCTTCGAGTATCCGGCGCGGTTCGAGCCGTTCTGGTACGACATCACCGAGGGATTCGACGGCGTGCCGGTCAAGAACGGGTTGATCGAGGTGCCGGACCGGCCGGGGCTGGGCGTCAACCTCCTGCCCAAGGAGGCGAAGAAATATCTGCAGGACGGCGACGCAGACTTCTTCGATTGATATGAGGGGGCGGAGCTTCTCCCCGCCCTCACGATCATGAGTCCGTCCATGCCCGATAGTGTCGTCGATCGCTTCCTGCGCTACGTCGTCATCGACACGCAATCCGACGACACTTCGGGGACGCAGCCTTCGACGATGAAACAAAAGGATCTCGGCCGCCTGCTGGTGGCCGAGCTCCAGGCGATGGGCATCGCGGACGCGCATCTCGACGAGCACGGCTATGTCTACGCGACAATCCCGGCCAATACGGACAAGGAGGTCCCGGTCCTCTGCCTTTGCTCGCATATGGACACGGCGCCCGATTTCACCGGCACCAATGTGAAGCCCCAGATCGTGCCCGACTACCAGGGCGGCGACATCCGGCTCTCGGGCGACCCCTCGCGGGTGATCCGCGTCGAGGAGCATCCTGCGCTCCGTAACCAGATCGGCAATGACATCATCACCAGCGACGGCACCACGCTGCTCGGCGCCGACGACAAGGCCGGGCTCGCCGAGATCATGAGTGCGGCTGCGGTGCTGGTCAGCGACCAGAACATCAAGCACGGGACGATCAGGCTGCTGTTCACACCCGACGAAGAGATCGGGCGCGGCGTCGAGAAGGTGGATCTCGACAAGCTCGGAGCGCGCTTCGCCTATACCGTCGACGGCGAGACGGCGGGCGATATCGAGGACGAGACGTTCTCGGCGGACGGCGTCGAGATCGAGATCGGCGGCGTCGCCATGCACCCCGGCTTCGCCAAGGGCCGGATGGTCAATGCCATCAAGCTCGCCAGCGCCATCGTGGCGCGGCTGCCGCCGGCGCAGGCGCCCGAGACGACGGCAGGCCGGCAGGGCTTCATCCATCCGGTCGAGATCAGCGGCTCGATGGCGAGCGCGAGGATCAGTCTCATCGTGCGCGATTTCGAGGAAGCGGGGCTCGCAGCGAAGGAAGCGCTGCTCGAGCGGATCGTGAGCGAGGTCGTCGGGGCGCATCCGGGCGCGACCCATGCATTCAGGGTCACTGCGCAATATCGCAACATGAAGGGGGTGCTCGATAAGCACCCGGAGATCGTGGACAACGCCATCGAGGCGATCCGGCGCGCCGGCCTCACGCCGCGGCGCGGCGCCATCCGCGGCGGCACGGACGGTTCCCGGCTCTCCCATATGGGACTGCCCTGCCCGAACCTGTTCGCCGGTGGCCACGCCTTCCATTCCCCGCTCGAATGGATCAGCCGGCAGGACATGGAAAAGGCGGTGACCACGCTCGTCGAGCTGGCCAAGGTGTGGGAAGAGCGGGCCTAGTGCGGGGGAAGGTTGCGGCAGCAGCGCAAGCGGCCCCCGCTCAGCACTCCTCACCTCTGCGGGGGGCTCAGGCCGCACGCCCGAAAAATCAGGCCCTGGAGGAGAAGGCGCGGTGGGGGGACACCGCGCCCCCCGCCATTACTCGCGGTCATCGACATAGACGAGGGTGGAGCCGTCGGCGTCGGATCTGACGGCGATCACGTTCTCGACGGTGTAGCCTTCGGCGTCGAGCTTGCCGGTGATCACGGCGTTGGCCGAAACGTCGGTGCGTAGCGTGGTGAGCGCGCTGGCCTGGGCCGACAGCGCTTCGTCGAGCAGTGCGCCTTCGACGGCAGCATCGCCTTCGAGCGTCGAGACCAGCACGATCTTGACCTGGCTCTCGTCGGTCACCGCCGACAGATCGACGCTCTCATTGGCATTGATGGCGTCGATCAGCGAGGTGTAGCTGTTGCTGCCCGTGATCTGCGCATCGAGCGGCGCGCCGGCATTGATGTCGCTTTCCGCGCTGGTGGCGGGCGCCGACGATTCGCCGCTCAGCGAGAGGTCCTGTGCGGCCGCGGGAAGGGCGAGGGCGGCCGACAGCACGACGATAAGGGCGAGCGGATATTTCATGGATCATCCTCCGTGTGAGTTATGCCCTCGGGAGGGTCCAACGTGGCGGCAGGGGCTTCGTTGCGAGATCGAAAAATCGGGCAGCTGAGCCCTTGCGGGGCCGTCAGCGGCCCCTAATCGAGATTTGCCCTTGCGGAGGCCGCCTCAAGCTCTGGCGCGCCGGAATTGCAGCTTCTCGTCGGCCGGCGAAACGTTTGCGGCATGAGCAGGAAAGGCTGGTGCCGCATGCCGGATTTGAACCAGCGACCCCATCATTACGAATGACGTGCTCTACCAACTGAGCTAATGCGGCGTGCCTCGAAATCGGGCGCGGACGCCGGACGAAGCGCGGGTCTTTTACTGGGCACCCGCCGGGGGCGCAAGCGGAGTTTCCGCCGCCGGCGGCGCGGGCGGCGAGACCGGCGCCGGCAGGCGGTCGCGCGGCTCGCCCCTGCCATTGGTGGTGGCCAGCGGCACGCGCCACTCAAAAGCATCGAGCGCGCCGGTGACGGGCGAAATGGGCTCCCATTCGTCCGAGGTGATGCCGTCGGCGATCCATACCGGATCGGCGGGGGCGCGCACGGCGCGGCTCAGCCATTCGCGAGCCTTGCCCTGGTCGGCGTTCTCGCCTTCCTCGATCTCGGCCATCAGCAGGCACACGGCCTGACTGGGGTCCTGGGCGACATAGTTGGCGAGCGCCGTGCGGGCGGTGGCCCAGTCATAGGCGTCCACCGCGGCCCGGGCGAGGACGATGGCGGCCGGGCGGTTGGGCGGCGGCGTATCGATCAACTCGCGCACGCGCTTCAGCCGGTCCACGGCCGAAGCACCGGGCTGGGCATTGGCGTAAAGCGTCGCGATATGCGGATGCGAGGTGGCGCGCCAGACGCGGCGGAGCAGGCTCATGGCCTTGCGCACTTCGCCGCGATTGGACTGGATACGCGCTGCGATCAGCGCCGCGGGGACGAAATCGGGCACGAGCTTGAGCGCCATCGTCGCATGGTCGAGCGCGCTCAGCGGATTGGTGTCGAACTGCTCGCGGGCCAGGGCGGTTTCGATCACGGCCTGCTTGCGGCGCTTGGCCATCTTCTCCTCACGCGTCACCGGGGCTTCGGCATTGACGCTGGCCAGCGCCAACTCCCACTGGCCGCGGCGGGTCAGATCATCAAGTACGGCGTCGGAGGCCCAGCGGGTCTGCGGCGAGAGCGCCACGGCCTTCTGCGCAAAGCTCAGGGCGGCGTCGGTGCGCCCCTGCGTGCGCGCCTGCTCGTAGAGGCCGGCGAGAGCGGCGACGGCGGTCTTCTTGTTGGAGATAAGCGCCCGGTAGTGCTCGCGCGCCGACTGCATGTCGCCTAGCGCGAGATCCGAACGCGCCTCGAGCAACTGGGCGGCATGATTGCGCGGCAGGTTGCTGCGCGCCTCGCGTGCGAGGACGCGGGCGCGGCCAGGGTCGCCGGCCTGCAACGCCACAAAGCCGTCCGAGAGCGCGGCAACGCCGACGTCGCGACGCCGCTCCCGGTTGAGCTTGGCGAAATAACGCGGGGCATCCAGGATGCGGCGCAGGATCGACCAGGCGAGGATCACCGCGGCGAGGGCCGCCGCGATCACGAAAGCCGCCATGCCGAGCCGCGGCTGCATGCGATAGCCCGCGACTTCGATCATCGCCGTGCCGGGCAGGCTGACCAGCCAGGCGATGCCGGCAGTGAGCAGCAGGCTGACGACGATCCAGGTCGCAAGGCGGATCATTGCGTGTCGACCGTCGTGGTGGTGAGGGCGCGAGCGCGGAGGTCGGCGACGAGCGTCATGGCTGCGGCGTGGGCGCGGATGTCGGCGGCGACCAGCGTCGCCTTGTCCCGCATCGGCTGCGGCAGGGCCTCGATCAGCGCCAGCGCGGCGGTGTAGTCGCGCCGTTCCATGGCGGCCTCCAGCCGCGACATCACGGCTTCGGGGCTGGTGCCTTCCACTTCCTCGGCCGGGCGCAGGGCGAGCACCGATTTGGCCCAATCGATGGCCGTCTGCGTCCAGTCCTCGCCGGTGGTGTCGCGGGCACTCAGAATATCTGGCACCGCCGCGCGGAACTTGGCGTCGAGCGCGTCCGGGCGTATGAGGCCCGTCGCCGCGGCCACGGCGAGCGCGTCGGGCACAGCGAGGTCGGGCAGCACGGTAGCGAGCGCATCGAGCTCGGCCTGGAACGGCTTTCCGGCCGCGAAGGCGCCTTCGAGTCCGGACAGGATCAGGGGAAGCTTGAGGGCCGGGCCGACTTCATTGGGCAGCGCCGCATCGATGTGCTGGCTCAGCGCATCGCGCGCCGCGTCGAGATCGGTGCGCAGCGCCGCCACCGTCGCATCGACACCGTTGAGGCGGGTGGTGAGGCTCGACATACCGGTTTCGAGATCGGCGATCGATTGCGCGATGGCGCCGGCATCGGCCCCCGAAGCACCGGCCGCGATGGCGTCGACCTGCGCCTTGAGGGTGCGGAGCTGATTTTGGAGCGGGGTCAGATCGACCGGCGGCGCCGGCTCCGGGATCGAGGCCGCGACATCGGCGATCGACTGGTTCGCGGCGGCAAGGCCGGAATCGAGCTGCGCGATCGTCGCATCGAGCGAAACCTGGGTGCGGGCGGTCCTGTCTTGAAGCGAGGTGACGGCGCTGTTCAGCGCCTCGAGCCTCTCGCCCTGCGCAGTCAGTTCCGGTTGAAGGTCCGGAATTTCGGGGCCGCGCGTCGGCAGCGGCAGCGCATTGGCGAGCAGATAGGTGAAAAGCGTGCCGAGCAGTGCGCCCAGGATTGCAACGCCACCGAGCAGCGGCCAGTTGGCATCGGAGAAATCGAAGCGCGGCAGGCGATCGCGGGTACCGGGCGGCGGCGTCTCGCCGGCGGACGCACGATCGTCCGGCCGCGCATTGGCATTGCGGGCCGTCAAATCGATCACCGGCGGTTGCACGGGGCCGGTTGTGCGGTCAGCCATCCAGTTCATCCTTCATCGGGGATCATGCCCAGCTTTTTGTCGCGCGCGAAAGAGAGGGCCAAGGCCATCATCGCCTCCTCCGAGGGATGGTCGGCGAGGCTTACGCGCACGAAATGGGCAGCGATCAGGGGTTCGGCAACGGCCTCGGAGAGGCATAGCATCCCGGGCCGCGCGCGGTCGGTCGCGGGGGGTACGAGGCGCGTGAAGGTCTCGGCGGTGCGGCGGGAGTAGAACAGTGCGCCGTCGAAGCCATCGATGTCGGCGTCGAGCTGCGGGGCCGGGTGCATCTCGTAGATGGCGACGGTGATCACCATCACGCCGTGCGTGGCCAGCGCCTTGGCGAGATCGGCGGCCTGGTGGCGCGCGGTCGGATAGAGCACCGGCCCACCGATTCCGGCCCTGGCGAGCAGCGCCACAAGGTCGCGCGCATCGCCGGCAGCGCTGGTGACGTCGGGAAAGCCCATGTCACGGGCGACGGCCGCGCTCTTGTCGCCCACCGTATAAACGGGGAGCGCCTGCAGCCGCGCGATTTCGCCACGCTCATTCAAGGCGCGCAGTGCATTGGCGCTGGTGATGACGAGTGCCGCGAAGCCGTCGGATGCGGGCAGCGTGGTGGGGAGGGTCTGCGCGAAGAGCAGGGGTTCGACCACGGCTTCAATATCCAGCGCCCTGAGGCGCGCGGCGGTCTCGCTCGCATCGGGTTCGGGCCGTGTGACGAGCAGCTTGACCATATCCGCCCTTATCCGGGGAACAGTTTGAGGAAGTCTGAACCGGCCTTGTCGCGAAGAATCTGGCCCAGTTCGTGACCGACCGCTTCGGGCGCCGCCGCGGGGCCTGCATGCTGCGCCGCATAGGCAATGCTGCCGTCGGGCGACAGAATCTCGCCGCGCAGCAGCAGGGTCTTTTCGGCGATGTGGCTGACGGCGCCGATGGCCGTCCGGCAGGAGCCGTCGAGCGCTTCGAGCAACGCCCGCTCGGCATGGACGGCGGTGGCGGTCGGAGCATGGTTGAGGGGCGCGACGAGGTCTGCCGTCCGCGTATCGGCGGCCCGGATTTCAAGGCCGATCGCCCCCTGCGCCGGCGCTGGCGGGAACCGCTCGGGGTCGAGATAGGAGGTGATGTCGGCCTGCCGCCCCAGCCGGTTGAGCCCGGCGACGGCCAGCAGCGTGGCCTCCGCGATCCCGTCGGCGAGCTTTCTGAGGCGGGTGTCGACATTGCCACGAAACGGCACCATTTCGAGGTCCGGTCGCGCCCGCAGCATCTGGCTGGCGCGGCGCAGCGACGAGGTTCCGAATTTTGCACCTCGCGGCAGCTCGTCAAGTGTCTTGACCTTCAGCGACACGAACGCGTCGCGAATGTCCTCGCGCTCGAGGAAAGCCGCTAGCATCAGCCCATCGGGAAGGCGGGTCGCCATGTCCTTGCTGGAATGGACGCCGACGTCCACCTCCCCCGCCTCCAGCGCCCCCTCTATCTCCTTGGAGAACAACCCCTTTCCACCTATTTCGCTGAGTGGCGCCTCGGTCAGCCGGTCGCCCGAGGTGGTGATGGTGCGGACTTCGATCGCCTCGAGCGGCACGCCATGGACTTCCGCGAGCAGCTTCTGGACCAGCCGCGCCTGGACGAGAGCGAGGCGGGAGCCGCGGGAGCCGATGCGCAGGAAGGGCGAAGATTGCAAAGCGGACGTGTCCCTTGTAGCCAGTGCCGCACGGCTTAACCCTCACGGATATTCCGCGCAATGCGGCTTCTGGGCATTGAAACGAGCTGCGACGAGACTGCCGCCGCCATCGTTGAACGCGATGCGGAGGGCCGTGGTCGCATCCTGAGCAACGTCGTTCGCAGCCAACTCGACGAACACGCGCCCTATGGCGGCGTCGTACCCGAACTGGCGGCGCGGGCGCATGTCAGCCATCTCGACCGCATCATTGCGCGCGCCACGCAGGAAGCCGGCGTGCCGCTGGCAGAGGTGGACGGCATCGCCGCGACCGCCGGTCCGGGGCTGATCGGCGGTGTGCTGGTGGGTCTCACCACGGCCAAGGCGCTGGCGGCGGCGCTCGGCAAGCCGCTCGTCGCCGTCAATCATCTGGAGGGCCATGCGCTCACAGCACGCCTCACCGACGGGCTGAGCTTTCCCTATCTGCTGCTGCTGGTGTCGGGTGGGCACAGTCAGTTCGTGCTGGTGCGCGGGGTCGGCGCCTATGAGCGCTGGGGTACGACGATCGACGACGCGCTGGGCGAGGCCTTCGACAAGGTCGCCAAGCTCCTCGATCTGGGGACACCCGGCGGGCCCGAAGTCGAACGGCAGGCGGCGGCGGGCGACGCCTCGCGCTTCCGCTTCCCGCGTCCGCTGCTCAACCAGGACCGGCTGGACTTTTCCTTCTCCGGCCTCAAGACGGCGGTGCGGCTCGCGGCCGAGCAGATCGCGCCGCTGACACCCGGCGACGTCGCCGACATCTGTGCTTCGTTCCAGTATGCGGTGACCGAGATCGCTACAGCGCGCGCGGCCGACGCGCTGGCGAAGTTTCGCGCAGAATTGCCCGAGGCGGCGCCGACCCTCGTGGTGGCTGGCGGTGTCGCGGCCAATCGCGCGATCGGCGACGGCCTGCGCGAGGTCGCGGATGAAGCGGGGGCGCGACTGGTGGTGCCCCCGATTCCGCTTTGCACCGACAATGGCGCGATGATCGCCTGGGCCGGGGCCGAGCGCCTGGCATTGGGCGCGACCGACGGGCTCGACAGTTCCGCCAAGGCGCGCTGGCCGCTCGACAGCGCCGACATGAGCCTCGACCATGCCGCTTGAGCGCGTCGCGGTCGTCGGCGGCGGCGCCTGGGGTACGGCCCTGGCGCAGGCCGCGGCGATCGCCGGGCGGGAGGTGACACTGGTGGCGCGCGACACGGCGGTCGTCGATGAAATCAACATGCGACACCGCAACGGCCGTTATCTCGGCTCGCAGGCGCTTACCTCCACCATTCGCGCGACGACCGCCTATGCGGGAGCGGACCTCGTTATCCTTGCCGTGCCGGCGCAGGCGAGCCGTGCGGCCCTCGCGGAGCTGCCCCTCGAGGGCGTCCCAGTCGTGCTCACCGCCAAGGGGCTGGAGCATGGTTCGCTCCAGCGCCAGAGCGAGGTGCTCGCGGAGGTGGCGCGCGGCGCGATCCCCTATGTGCTGTCGGGCCCGAGCTTCGCGGCCGACGTCGCGGCCGGCGGTCCCACGGCAGTGACGCTGGCGGGCGACAATGATGCGGCAACCGCCGCCGTCGCCGCGGCACTCGCCGGCCCCACGTTCCGGCCCTATGCGGCCGGCGACCGCACCGGCGTCGAGCTCGCGGGGGCGCTCAAGAACGTCTATGCGCTGGCGGCGGGGGCGGTCGAGGGCGCGCGGCTCGGCGCTTCGGCGCGCGCGGCGCTGATCGCCCGGGCCTTCGCCGAGCTCAGCCGCATCGTGCCCGCCTGTGGCGGCCGCGCCGAAACGCTGATGGGGCTCGCCGGCATCGGCGACCTGGCGCTGAGCTGCACCTCCGAGCAGTCTCGCAACTATCGCCATGGCGTGGCGCTCGGCCGCGGCGAGGCACCGGAAGGCTCGCTCGCCGAGGGCGTGTTCACCGCTCCCGTGGCGCAGCTTCTCGCGCGCCGCGCCGCGGTCGAGGCGCCGCTGATCGATGCCGTCAATCTGCTGCTCACCGGCAATGTCGACATTGCCACCATTGTCGCGGGCCTGATGTCGCGCCCGCTCAAGCGCGAGGATTAGAATGCAGTTCGCCCTGGTTGCCTATGATCGTCCCAATTCCGCCGCGCGACGCCTGGAGATGCGACCGGAACATCTCAGGCATCTCGAATCGCTGGGCGACACGCTGCTGCTCGCAGGGCCGTTCCTCGATGATGCGGGGGCAATGATCGGCTCGATCATGGTGATCGAGGCCGAGAGCCTCGAAGCGGCCCGCGCCATTTTCGCGCGCGATCCCTTCATGCAGAACGATCTGTTCGATAGTGTCACGATCAAGCCGTGGAAGGTGACCATCAACAAGCTCTGAGGAGGATGCGCGATGGCCTATTGGCTGATGAAGTCGGAACCGGACGTGTTCAGTTATGCCGACCTCGAGAACAAGCCGGTCGAAGAATGGCATGGCGTGCGCAATTTCGCGGCCCGCAACAACATGAAGAAGATGCAGGTAGGCGAACTCGCTTTCTTCTACCACTCCAACATCGGCAAGGAGATCGTGGGCATCATGAAGGTGGTGGCGCTCGCCCATCCCGACTCCACCGCCGAGCCCAACGACAAGGGCAAGGTAGTGTGGGAGTGCGTCGACGTCGTCCACCATACGCGGCTCCCCAAGCCCGTAACCCTTGAACAGATCAAGCAGACGCCTGAACTCGGCGAAATGGCGTTGGTCAAGCTTTCGCGCCTTTCGGTGCAGCCGGTGACTGATGCCGAATGGAAGCTCATCTGCCAGATGGGCGGTCTCAAGAAGGCTCCCTGAGCGCCACGAACTGCGCTATTCTTCTCGCTGCAATTCTTGCGAGGGGGACTCCAATGGATTTTGGGGCAGTGAACGGGATCGCCGTGATCGTGGCCGCGATCGCGAGCATGGCACTCGGCTTCGTCTGGTACATGACGCTGGGCAATCAATGGGTGGCGGCGCTCGGCAAGACGCGCGAGCAGGTGATGGCGAACGGCAACCAGGCGACGCCGTTCATCATCTCGTTCGTGATGCAACTGGTGATGGCCTATGGGCTGGCGCTGTTCGTGCCCAAGCTCACCGGCGCCACCAGCGTCGCCAACGGGCTTGTGGCCGGTCTCCTGGTGTGGCTGGCCTTCGTTATCACCTCGATGATCATCAACCACCGCTACCAGGGCAGCAAATGGAGTCTCACCCTGATCGACGGCGGTTATCTGCTGGGCGTGCTGCTGGTCCAGGGCGTCGTGATCGGGCTGTTCGGCTGAGCGGCTTGAAGATTCTCCAATTTATGACCCAAATTCCGGTCATATTGGAGCTGAGCCAATGAGCATGAGCATGGCGGAGGCCAAGCGCAAACTTTCGTCCGTGGTGGAACGCGCGGCGAGCGGCGATGAAATCACGATCACCAGGCACGGCAAGCCGATCGCGAAGGTCGTCGAGTCTCCCCGGCCCATGATCGCGAGCGGGCGCGTCGGCTATGCGACGAAATGGTAGGGCGGCCGGTCGCGGTGGCTTGGCCGTCATACCCTAGAAATCCGCCGTGAGGCCTTTGATCTCCCAGTCGCCATAGCGGTTGGGGTCCAGGCCGCCGCGGCCGCCTGTTTCGGGCGGACGGGCGGCCATTTCGGCGTCGATCTGCCGGCGGCGGGCTGCCGCCTCGGCCAGAGCGCGCTGCGCGGCGGGGGAGAGGGGCTTGCGCGGCCGGGTGCTCTCCACCGCGTCGATCTTGTCGGGAACTGTCATGGTCCCCATTTTATTGCGTAGTAGCGCGTTATGTCGAGGAGACCCATGTTCAACCTGATCCGAACCGGCGTATTGATCGCGGCGCTGACCGCGCTGTTCATGGTTGTGGGCTTTTTCATCGGCGGCCAGACGGGCATGTTCATCGCCTTCCTGTTCGCGGCCGGCACGAACCTCTTCGCCTACTGGAATGCCGACAAGATGGTGCTGTCGATGCAGGGTGCCGTCGAAGTCGATCCACGCCGCGCCCCCGATCTCTACCGCTTGGTCGAAACGCTCGCCTCGCGCGCCGGCCTCCCGACGCCTCGGATCTATGTCATCGAAACCGCCCAACCCAATGCCTTCGCGACCGGCCGCAATCCACAAAATGCCGCGGTTGCGGTGTCTTCCGGCCTGCTCAACACGCTGAACTCGCGCGAAGTGGCAGGGGTCATCGCGCACGAGCTGGCGCACATCAAGAACCGCGACACGCTGACCATGACCATCACCGCGACGCTCGCGGGCGCCATCTCGATGCTGGCGCAGTTCGGGCTGTTCTTCGGCGGCGGGAACAATCGCGACAACCCCCTGGGCGGCATTGGCGCACTCCTGATGGTGTTCCTCGCGCCGCTGGCGGCCGCGTTGGTGCAGATGGCGGTGAGCCGCACGCGCGAATATGAAGCCGACCGCGACGGGGCGCTGATTTCGGGCGAGCCGCTGGCGCTCGCTTCGGCGCTGGCCAGGATCACCGCGATCGCGCAAGGCACGGTCAACGTCCAGGCCGAGCGCAATCCGGCGATGGCGCATCTTTACATCACCAACCCGCTGAGCGGGGCGCGGATGGATAATCTGTTCGCCACCCACCCGGCGGTCGAGAACCGCATCGCCGCGCTGCAGCAGATCGCGGCCGAAATGGCCCGCGACAGTCGCGGCCAGCGGCCGGCGCCGCGCCCGGATTTCACCGATGCGCCGCAGGGGGGCAGCGGCTGGCGCGTACCACAATTCAGCGAGGGTGATGGTCGCCGTTCGCGCGGCCCCTGGGGCTGACTTGGCGAGACAACAGCAGGTGCCGGGCCTCGCGCTCCGGCTGATCGCCGCCGACAGGCTGCAGCAGGTCCTCAAAGGCGCGAGCTTCTCGCCCCTTTCGACATCTGAGGTGCCGGACGGGCGCGACCGGGCGGTCGCCAACCGGCTCGTCACCACGGCGCTCCGCTACCATGGGCCGATAGGTGCGCTGCTCCGCCAATTGCTGGAGCGCGGCATTCCGAAGAAATCGGGGCGGTTCGAGGCGATGTTGCGGCTGTCGCTGGCCCAGCTCCTCTTCCTTCCCGATCTCGGGGCTCATTCGGCGCTCTTTCTCGCCGGCGAGGCGATGCGCGCCGACCCCAGGACGCAGCATCTGATCAAGCTGATGAACGGCGTCCTGCGCGAGGCGCAGCGGCGACGGGAGAGGCTCGTCATATCGGCCGAGACGCTGTTTCCGCCGCATCTGCTCGAGCAGTGGCGCGCCGCCTATGGCGATGACTCCGTGATCGCTTTCGGTCGGGCACTGATCGACGGCGCGCCGCTCGACTTGACGGTGAAGGCGCCCCTCGGAGGGCTCGACGCCGCCCCGGTCCTCGCCGATACGGTGCGCGTCGCCGATCGCGATCGCGCCGTCGACCAATTGCCGGGTTACGCCGAAGGCCGGTTCTGGGTGCAGGACGCGGCAGCGGCGATCCCGGCCCGCCTCATGAAGCTCGACCCCGGCGCGCGCGTCCTGGACCTCTGCGCAGCACCCGGCGGCAAGACGGCGCAATTGATCAAGGCGGGCTATGCCGTCACCGCACTCGACCGCGATCCCGCCCGCGTCGAGCGGCTCCAGCAGAATCTCGCTCGGCTCGACTACACCGCCGAAACGGTCACCGCCGATGCGCTCGACTACGTGCCCTCCGCGCCATTCGATGGGGTGCTGCTTGATGCGCCGTGCTCGGCGACCGGTACCTTTCGCCGCCATCCCGAAGTCGTCTGGCATCGCGATCCGGCCGACATTGCCGGGCGCGTGGCGCTACAGCGCAGGCTCATCGCCAAGGCGGCCGAAATGCTGCGGCCGGGCGGCATTCTCATTTATTGCGTCTGTTCGCTGGAGCCATCGGAAGGAGAGCTGCAAGCCGAATGGGCGCTCGCGCAGGGGCTCGAACTCCTCCCGGTCGCAGCCGCCGAACTTGACGGGTGGGGTGTCCCCATCACACAAGCCGGGTGCGTGCGCACACATCCGGGGCAAATTGTTCCTGGGGATAAGGGCGGCACGCTGGACGGGTTCTTCGTTGCACGCCTTCGCCGCGGCTGAATATTGTTCGGGTTCCGGCGCCAGCCGGTGGGGCGCGGCCGCGGGGGCCCGAGCGTCCTTACTGGAGAGGGCCGGTTGGCAAACCCCCTAGCTTTTGCGATCAGCCAAGGCAGCAGGCGCTTTGCTGACTTCCTCGTCAGCAACCCTGTGATCCGCTGGGTGTGGACCGGGCCGGGCAACGAAGTTTACAGCAGTGCGCTGAGCGACTTCCGCCCCTCCGACCGCGAGTCCCTGCTCGAGATGATGCAGGGCCGCTACCTGCTGACCAGCAAGCTCGTCGACACCAATGGCGCCTCGCCCTTCGCCATCGACATGGTCCATGACGACTGGCTCGACGATCTGCAATCGTTCGCCTGGCTCCGGCATTTCCGTGATGCGCGCACGGACGAAGAGCGCAGTTTCGCGCGGGCACTCACCCTCGACTGGATCGATCGCGACGGCGGCTTCGATCCGCGCATCTGGGGCCTGTCGCTCACCGCCCGGCGTGTCCTGAACTGGCTGAGGCATTTCAATATCCTCGTCGATGGCGCCAACCCCGAAGACGCCAAGCTCATCACGCGCGCGCTGGGCGCGCAGATCCAATCGCTCAAGTTGCGCGCTCCGTTCGCCCGCGAACCGATGGACGGGCTGATGGCGTCCGTTGCACTCCTCGGCGTCGCCTTGTGCGATACCGACCGCGAGCACGAGATTTTGCCGCGCCTCCATGCCATGAACACGCTGCTCGACAGGCAGATCGATGAAGATGGTCTCCACCGGTCGCGCTCCGCCAAGGCGCAGTTCCAGTTGATCGTCGAATTGACCACTATCCGGCAGGCGTTGCTGCGCCAATCCGACGCCTATCAGAACGAGCTGGGCGAATTGCTCGAAAGCATGCACCGGGCGCTCGACGCGATTTCGCTCGGTACCGGCGAGCCGGCTTACTTCAACGGCACCGGGCAGATGCCGCACGACATCATCGTCGCCGTGCAGGCACAGACACCGACGCGCGCCCGCTCCACCGGCACGGCGGGCGGCTACGGCCGGTTGATCTGGGGGCGCTCGATCGTCGTGGCGGATTCCGGTCGCGTGCCGCCGCCGGAATATGCGCGGCACATGCATGCCTCGGCGCTGGCCTTCGAGTTCAGCCATGGCCGCGACCTGGTCGTGTGCAATTGTGGCCCGACGCAATCGGATGAAGAAGAGGGCGCGCTGCTCTTCCGCCAGGGCATCGCGCACGCCGCGCCCACCATCAACGCGCTCTCGGCGGCCGCCATCCCGACGCGCGGCCCGTTGCGGGACCGGGTGATCAGGATCGGCCGGCAGCCCGAGATGGCGAGCGAAGAAGCCGACCACACGCTGGTGATGCGCACGCATGGCTATGCCGAACGCTTCGGGGTCATCCTCGAGCGACGGCTCACGCTGCTGGCCGAGGGCCATTCGCTGGTGGGGCAGGATCGGGTGCTCAAGGTGCGGCAGAAGGTGTCGGGCGCCATCGCCATCCGGTTCCACCTCGCCCACCAGACGCAGGTAACCCAGGTGGGCGACATGCTGAAACTGCACCTCGCCTCGGGGCAGACGTGGAACTTCCTGTGGGAAGGAGCCGACATGCGGGTGGAGGACAGCGTTCGCCAATCTGCCTATTTCGGCTTCCACCGCACCCGCCAGATCGTGCTCGACGCGCTGGTCGCCGATGTCGGCGAGATCAGCTGGATCTTCACACTCGATGACGGCTAGCGCTTTTCAAGCCGCGCCGTTTCTGCGATAGGTCCGCGCGTTCGCGCGACTGGCGAGAAGAGATGGGGCACCATCGGGAAACGCGAACGACAAACGCCGCTCGCCTGGGCACCCCCTCCAATCCACGGGAGCCTCATGTCCGACCAAGCTCAGATCATCCCCATCAGGCGCGCGCTGCTCAGCGTGTTCGACAAAACCGGCATGGAGGAATTCGCCAGCGAGCTGGCGCGGTTGGGAGTCGAGCTGGTATCGACCGGCGGCACGGCGAAGCTGATCGCCGGTACGGGAGCCGCCGTCCGCGACATCGCCAACCTCACCGGTTTTCCCGAAATGATGGATGGGCGCGTGAAGACGCTCCACCCCAGAGTGCATGGGGGGCTGCTCGCGGTTCGGGACAATGCCACGCACAAGGCGGCGATGGACGAGCATGGGATCGGCGCCATCGATCTCGTGGTCGTCAATCTCTATCCGTTCGAGGCGACGATCGCGAAGAACGCCTCCTACGAGGAAATCATCGAGAACATCGATATCGGCGGGCCGGCAATGATCCGCTCAGCCGCCAAGAACCACGCCTATGTCACCGTCGTGGTCGATCCCAACGACTACGAGCCGGTGCTCGAAGAAATCCGCCAGCATGGCGGCGTCTCCTATGATATGCGCCAGAAGCTTGCGGCGAAGGCCTATGCACGCACCGCCGCCTATGATGCAACCATCTCAAACTGGTTCGTGCATCGGGTTAGTTATAACGATATTCCATACCGTGCCTTTGGCGGGCAGCTTGCCCAGGTGATGCGCTATGGGGAGAATCCGCATCAATGGGCCGCCTTCTATCGCAATGGGGAAGCGCGGCCGGGCGTCGCGACCGCGATGCAGCTCCAGGGCAAGGCGCTGAGCTACAACAATCTCAACGACACCGATGCCGCCTTCGAGTTGATCAGCGAGTTCGATCCCGAGGTGCCGGCCGTCGCCATCATCAAGCACGCCAATCCCTGCGGCGTCGCGACGGGTACGAGTCTCGCCGACGCCTATGGCAAGGCCCATCGGTGCGATCCGGTCTCCGCCTTCGGCGGCATCGTTGCGCTCAACCAGGAGATCGATGAGGCGACCGCCACCGAAATCGTCAAGATCTTCACCGAGGTAATCGTCGCGCCGTCGGCCAGCGATGCGGCGCAAAAGATCATCGCGACCAAGAAGAATTTGCGGCTTCTGATCACCGGGGCGCTGGCCGATCCGGCCCAACCGGGCATCACATTCAAGGCGCTCTCGGGTGGCATGCTGGTCCAGAGCCGCGACAATGGCCGGCTCGAGGATGTCGAACTCAAAGTGGTGACTAGGAAGGCGCCGAGCGAAGGCGAGATGGCGGACCTCAAGCTCGCCTGGAAGGTCGCCAAGCACGTCAAATCCAACGCCATCATCTATGTGAAGGACGGCGCCACGGTGGGCATCGGGGCAGGCCAGATGAGCCGCCTCGATTCCTCGCGCGTTGCGCACCGCAAGTCGATCGATGCGGCCCGGGCTGTGGGGAGCGACGGCGCGCTCACGCAGGGATCAGTGGTCGCGTCCGACGCCTTCTTCCCGTTCCCCGATGGCATGCTCGCGGCGGTCGAGGCCGGCGCTACCGCCCTGATTCAGCCGGGCGGCTCTGTGAACGACCAGGCGGTGATCGATGCCGCGGATGAAAAGGGCGTTGCGATGGTGTTCACGGGGATGCGTCACTTCCGGCACTAGGCAGTCTACGAAATCAAGCCCAGCTGCTGCATGTGGTCGAGGCGCGGCCGCGATACAGCAAGAGATGGCCGGCCGCACCGCTTCAAGCTGAGCGGGCGAGGTCCGAGAGCAGGCCGGCGGCCACAGAGAGCCGTGACACGGTCATTTCGCCTGCCGTAAGTCCTTGCACCGCCTCGACAACCCGGTCGATTGCCTCCGGCCGGGCGGCCTTCCAGGCGGCAAGCCGCGTGTCGATTTCGCCACGTCCGAAGCCGAGGACGTCGACGGTCAAATCGCGCTGGGCGCGCATCAGATTGGCGAGCGCCCGGTCGAGCGCCATGCGGTCGAAGCGGTCGGCGAGAACGATGCGGCTTCCGGCTTCGACAATGGCCGGCAGGCCGAACAGATCCAGCACTCCGAAAAAGGCGCCGGCCGCGGCAGCAATCGTCGATTTGGTGCGCTCGGCGACGAGGACGATGTCGGTCGCAAAGCTTAGCGCACTCAACTCGGCGATGCGGCGGGCGATCGGCGAGGGAGCGCCGCCGGCGATAAAGGCTTCGGCGCGCGCCTCGATTGTCTGCGCGAGGCTGGGCGGCACGAGGCTTGCCACCAGGCCGGCGACGTCGGTGACGCCCTCCGCATAGCGCAGCACCAGATCGGCCAGCGGCTGGGTGAAGTCGGCATTGCGCAGCAGCCAGAGCGTCTCGCGCTCGAGCAGCCGGCCGATATCGGCGTAGAGGTCGAGCTGCGTGCTGCCGGCGATCTGGCCGTCGAGCGCATCGATTTCGCCATAGAGCCGCTCCAGCCCGTAACCGTCGCGGGCGAGGCAAAAGGCGGCTGCCACCTGTCCGGCATCGGCGCTTGTCGCGGCCATCATCTTGACCACGAAGGCCGGTCCACCGCGATTGATCATCTGGTTGGACAGAACCGTTGCGATCACTTCTCGGCGCAGCCGGTGGGACGTCACGGCGTCAGGATAGCGGTCCGCGAGCAATGGTGGGAAATAGCGGAACAGGTCGTGGCCGAGATAGGGATCGTCGGGCGCCTTGCCCTCGAGCAGATCGGCATAGAGCGAGTTCTTGGCGTAGGCGAGGATCACGGCCAACTCGGGACGCGTCAGGCCCTTGCCGTTGGCGGCGCGGGCGTTGAGCTCGGCGTCGACGGGCAGGAACTCGACGGCGCGGCTCAACTGGCCCCGGTCCTCGAGTGCTTCGATCAGGCCGCGATGGTCGGGCAAGGCGGCGACGCCGGCCCGCTCGGCGAGCGAGATGGCGAGAGTCTGGAGATAGTTGTTGGAGAGGCAGAGCGCCGCCACCTCCTCGGTCAGGACTTCGAGGAAGCGGTTGCGCTGGTCGAGTTCCAGCTTGTCGGTGCGCATCACCGTGTTCATCGCGATCTTGACGTTGACCTCGA
>CAZASR010000030.1:0-23028 GCA_964487765.1 uncultured Devosia sp.
CGACCATCGGCTGGCGCTTCGTCAA
The DNA here is from genome assembly GCA_964487765.1 of uncultured Devosia sp. Lineage (GTDB taxonomy): Bacteria > Pseudomonadota > Alphaproteobacteria > Rhizobiales > Devosiaceae > Devosia_A. The sequence goes on from CAZASR010000030.1 coordinate 26, forward strand.
TCCGCTGATGAAGCAGCAATATGGGATCGATTCGATGCCGGAGACCGGCGAGAACGTCGCCGAGGATTACAAAGTCAGCCGCGAAGACCAGGATGCCTTTGCGCTGCGCAGCCAGCAGCATGCCGCGACGGCGCAACGGAACGGCCGGCTGGCGCAGGAGATCGTGGCGGTCACTGTGCCGCAGCGCCGGAAGGAGCCGGTCGTCGTCGAGACGGATGAGCACCCGCGGGACACGTCGCTCGAGGCTCTGGCCAAACTGCCGACGCCGTTCCGGCAGGGCGGCACCGTGACCGCGGGGAATGCCTCGGGGGTGAATGACGGCGCGGCGGCACTGATCGTCGCGTCGGAAGCGGCTGCGTCGCGCTATGGTCTGACGCCACTTGCTCGCGTATTGGGAGGCGCCGCCGCGGGGGTGCCGCCACGGATCATGGGCATGGGACCGGCGCCCGCCACGCACAAGCTGTGCGCCCGGCTTGGGCTCACGCCGCAGGATTTCGACGTCATCGAGCTCAACGAGGCGTTTGCGAGCCAGGCCCTGGCGGTGCTGCGCGAGCTGGGCCTTCCCGACGATGCGCCGCATGTGAATCCCAATGGTGGTGCCATTGCGCTCGGCCATCCGCTTGGCATGTCCGGGGCGCGCATTGCCGGCACCGCGGCCCTGTCGCTAAAATTTAGCGGCGGGAAACGTGCTCTCGCCACAATGTGCATTGGCGTCGGACAGGGTATAGCGTTGGCGCTCGAAGCCGCTTGAGGGGGGACGATGCGCCGGCCGTTGATCGATGCGATGCTGTCGGACGCGGCGGTCGAGGCGTTGCTGTCCGACGAGAAGCAGCTTGCGGCGATGCTGCGGGTCGAAGTTGCGCTGGCGGAGGCGGAAGCGGGAGCCGGGCTGATTGCCCCCGAGGCAGCAAGCCGGATCGAAGCGGCGCTGGCCGATTTCGCGCCGGACTGGGACGACCTCGGCGAGGGCATGCGTCGCGATGGCGTGGTGGTGCCGCGCCTCGTCAAGCAGCTGCGCGGCGTCATCGGCTCGGAGCACGGCGCGGCCCTGCACAAGGGGGCAACCAGCCAGGACATCGTCGATACGGCGTTGATGCTGCAGCTCAAATCCGTGCTGGCGCTCTTCGACGAGCGGCTCGGGGCGCTGATCGCCCAGCTCGACGCGATCATTCAAGCCGACGGCGCCAGGTCGCTCATGGCTCACACGCGGATGCAGGCGGCGATGCTGTTCACCGTGGCGGCGAAGCTGCGCACATGGAGAGAGCCGCTGGAACAGCTCCGGCAAGGGCTGACGCAGTCTCGCGGTCTGCTGGTGGTCCAGCTGGGCGGGCCGATCGGCGATCGCGCGAGCTTCGAGGGCAAGGGCGACGAAATTGCGGCGCGCCTGGCCGAGACCCTTGGGCTTGCGGACGCCCCCTGCTGGCATTCGGCGCGGTCGCGCATCGTCACCATCGGCGGGCTCGCGGCGCAGACTGCCGGCGCGCTCGGCAAGATTGGAGCTGATATCGCGCTCATGGCGCAGGGCGGTGCGGTCACGGTCGCCGGCGGGGGATCGTCATCCTCCATGGCGCACAAATCGAACCCGGTCGGAGCTGAGCATCTCGTTGCGCTGGCACGCCATAACGCCGTTCTTGCCGGGGGGCTGCACCAGGCGATGGTTCACGAGACCGAGCGCTCGGGCAGCGCATGGACGCTCGAATGGCTGACGCTGCCGCAGATGCTGCGCAACACCGGCGGGAGCCTTCGCATTGCCGATGTCCTCTTGCGGTCAATTCGCTGGGACGAATAGCGGCTCAGCCGAGGCCGCGGCCGGTGTAGTTTTCGGCAAAGCTCTGCTGCGCAGCGAGCGAGGCGGCCAGATAGTCGAACTCGGCGCGCTGGATGCGGCGGCCGAAGGGGCCCGTTTCGGGAAAGGTGTGGAGGAGATTGGTGAGCCACCAACTGAATCGTTCTGCCTTCCAGATGCAGCTCAGCGCGCGCTGCGAATAGGTGTCAATGCCGGCGGGCGACTTGCCCATCAGCATTTCGATGAGGGCATCGGCGAGCAGGGAAACGTCGCGCAGCGCCAGGTTGAGCCCCTTGGCGCCCGTCGGCGGCACGATATGTGCGGCATCGCCGGCAAGGAACAGATTGCCGAAGCGCAGCGGCTCGGCGACGAAACTGCGGAGTTGAGCGATGGATTTTTCGATCGAGGGGCCCGTCTGCAACGCCTCGGCGACGTCGGGATTGAGACGGGCGCGCAGTTCGTCCCAGAAGCGGTTGTCGGGCCAGGCCTCGACCTTCTCGTAGACAGGCACCTGGACGTAGTAGCGGCTGCGCGTGGGCGAGCGTTGTGAGCATAGCGCGAAGCCACGGGCATGGTGGGCGTAGATCAATTCGTGCGCAACCGGCGGCTTGTCGACCAGAATGCCGAGCCAGCCGAAGGCGTAAGTGCGCTCGAAGGTGGTCAGGGCCGCGGCCGGTATGCAGGCGCGCGAAACGCCGTGCGAACCGTCACAGCCGGCGACATAGGTGCAGTGCAACTCCTGCGGTGCACCGTCCTTGGTGAAGCTAATCCAGGGAAGCTTGTCGAGATCGTGGAGTTCAACATCCTCGGCTTCATAGATCACCGGGGTGCCGCTGATCTCCATCAGGTCCCGCGTTACCTCGGTCTGGCCGTAGACCATCACCGTTTCGCCGATCATTCCCTTGAAGTCGATGCGGTGGTGGTCGCCATCGAAGCTGAGCTCGACGCCCTCGTGCACGAGGCCCTCGGCGTGCATCCGGGTGCCGGCGCCGACGCGATCCAGCAGCTCGACGCTGCCCTGCTCGAGCACGCCGGCGCGGATCCGCCCCATGACGTAGTCGGCGCTGCGTCGTTCGAGGATGACGGCATCAATTCCGGCGAGCTCGAGTAGACGACCGAGCATCAGCCCGGCGGGGCCTGCGCCGATGATGGCGACCTGTGTTCGCATTTCTTCTCCCGGGGAAGGATGACGCGGGGGAGCGGAACCGGGAATGGACTGACAGCGCAAAGTCTTGCACTATCGGAACATGAAGAGCATCCCGGTTTATGCGCTCTATGGCGAGGATGGCGGCCAGCTCGCAAACGACTGGCTGCACTGGGAGACCATCCAGTCGCGCAGCCGCCTGCACGGCTACGAAATCGCCCCGCACCGGCACGAGCGGTTTTTCCAGATACTCGTCCTGGCGGGCGGCTCGGCGCATGCGATCCTCGACGGAGCCGAGTTCGATCTCGCAACGCCCGCGATTGTCGTCGTGCCGGCTCTCGCCGTTCACGGATACCGCTTCAGCCCAGATGTCGACGGCATCGTCCTGACTCTGATGGAGCGGGACGTCGCCGAGCTTGGCTTCACCTTTCCAAACGCCTTCACGGTGGGGAAATCGGCCTCCCTATATCGGGAGGTCGCGGCCCTGATCGATGAAGCCGAGAGGCCGGGGCTACGGCACGAACAGGTGCTTCGCGCGCGTTTGACGCTGTTGCTCGTTACCCTGCACCGGGCGGCCAGCGAGACGGCAGAACTCGAGCGGGTGGCTGACCCGGCACGACGGCATGCCGGCGCGTTTCGCGCGCTGGTCGACAAGAAGTTCCGCGAGACCCGCCGGATCGGCGACTATGCGGCGGCCGTAGGCATCAGCCCCACGCATCTCAATCGGGTGTGCCGCCAGGTGATGGGAGCATCGGCGCTCGAGGTGATCGAGCGCCGCATTGCACTCGAGGCGCGGCGGCAGCTCCGGTTCTCCGACCTCTCCGTCAAGCAGATCGCGAGCGATCTCGGCTACGATGATCCTGCCTATTTCACGCGCTTTGCAACGCGCTTTCTCGGCATGTCGCCCTCCGCCTATCGGGACGCGAGCCGTAGCGGTGGTGGACCGGCGATTTGAGAGCCTGTCTGACTTTCCCATCAGGATCAGTGACTTAGACTGTCACAATAGTGTTGGCCAAACGACATAAAAGCATTGGCCATGCCGACTAGGTTGCGTCCTGTTGAACTGGCGCCCTGGGCGAGGCCCCGACGGGTCGGCCGCCCAACGTCCGAAAGGAAAACCTAATGAAAATCGCTCTTCACGCCAGCGCCGTCGTGCTCGCATTCACCTGCTTGGCGTCTGGCGCTGCTGCTCAGTCGCGCGACACCATCCAGATCGCGGGCTCGTCCACCGTGCTGCCCTTCGCTGCCGTCGTTGCCGAGGAGTTCGGCGCTGTTTTCCCCCAGTTCCAGACACCGGTGGTCGGCTCTGGCGGCACTGGCGGCGGACTCCGGCAGTTCTGCGAGGGTGTCGGCGACAACACGATCGATATCGCCAATGCCTCGCGGCCGATCAGAGAGTCCGAGCGCGCGGCGTGCGCCGCCAACGGCGTGACCGATATCCGCGAAGTGCAGTTCGGCTACGACGGCATCGTGTTCGCTTCGGCTGCAGCCGGACCGGACTTCGCGCTGACGCCGCTGCAGGTTTACAGGGCCATCGCTGCCAGCCTGTACGTCGATGGAGCTTTCGTGCCCAACCCCTACACGGCATGGAACGAGATCGATCCGACGCTGCCGGCGCAACCGATCGCCCTTGCGATCCCAGGCTCCAACCACGGCACCCGGGAGGTGTTCCAGGAGCGCGTCGTGGCTGCCGGCTGCGAAGAGGCCGAGCTGCCGGACGATCACCCAGAGGACGCCTGCACCGCCTTCCGCCAGGATGTGGTGATCGAAATCTCGGGCGACTACACCGAAACGCTGGCACGCCTGACCTCCGATCCCAACACCGTCGGCGTGTTTGGTCTCTCCTTCTACGAGCAGAACACGGACACGTTGAAAGTCGCGACCGTGAGCGGCGTCGTTCCCTCCAGGCAAGCCATCGTTTCGGGCGAGTATCCCGTGTCGCGCCCGCTGTACTTCTACGTAAAGGGCCAGCATGTCGGCGCCGTCGCCGGTATCGACGAGTATGTGCAGTATTTCCTGTCGGCGGCGGTGTCGGGCGAGGGCGGCATCCTGGAAACGGCGGGACTGATCCCGCAACCGGCCGACATGAGCGCCCAGGAATGGGCCGATTACGGAGCCGGCAAGTAAGCCGGGACATAGGCCGCGCCTTCGGGCGCGGCCCATCCCTTTTGGCGGACGACACGACATGGACCCGATGATCATCGCCGCATTGCTGCTCGTGCTGCTCGGTCTCGGTTACGGAACGGGCTGGGTCCGGGGACAATCGCTGGCGGCGGCCGGCAGCAAGGTGCACTCCCGGCCACACTATCACGCGTCCTACACCGCCATCTGGACTCTCGTTCCGGCGCTCGCGATCCTGTCGATCTGGGGAGCGTTCCATGCGCCGATTACGCTTGGCTTCATCCGCGGTCTCATCCCTGGCGACGTGCTTGCCGGTCTCGACACGATCGAGTCCGGCAAGCTGGTCGCTCGCATTCAGGCACTGGCTTCGGGCTATGGCGTCGTCGGCGACGTGGCGTCGTACGAGCAAGCTGCCGGGGAGGCTCTGCGCTTCTTCCAGTTCATCATCTCGCTTGTAGTCGTGGCGGCCGCGGCGGTCTCGGGGCTCGGAGCGCTGCTGTATACGCGCGGCCGGATCACCGCGCGGCACCGCACGCGCGAGGTCGTGGAGCGCGTGATCGAGTTCCTGCTTTTTGCCTGCTCGGCAGTGGCGATTCTCACCACCGCCGGCATCGTCGCTTCGCTGGTGACGGAGGCGATGAGGTTCTTCAGCTTCATCGACCCCATCGACTTCTTCTTCGGCACCGTCTGGGCGCCCCACAATGCCGGGACCGATGGGGATTACGGCAAGTACGGGCTCCTGCCGCTGCTCGCCGGAACAATGATGATCACCGCGATCGCGATGTGCGTCGCGGTGCCGATCGGGCTGATGGCGGCCATCTATCTTAGCCAGTACGCGCACCGGAAGTTGCGCGTCCTGGTCAAGCCGATCATCGAGATGCTCGCGGGCATCCCAACCATCGTGTTCGGCTTTTTTGCCCTTGTGACCATAGGGCCGACGCTGCGCGATGCGGGAGCGGCTGTCGGGCTCGACATCAATGCGACCAGCGCACTGACCGCGGGTGTGGTGATGGGGATCATGATTGTCCCCTTTGTGTCCTCGCTCAGCGACGACATCCTAAATCAAGTGCCCAGATCGCTGCGCGACGGCGCCTACGGGCTCGGCGCAACACCGTCGGAGACGATCCGCACCGTGCTGCTGCCGGCGGCACTGCCGGGCATCGTGGGTGCATTCCTGCTGGCGGTGAGCCGCGCGGTGGGCGAAACCATGATCGTGGTGCTGGCGGCCGGCAACAGCCCGGTGCTGCGTGGCACGATCTTCGAGCCGGTGGCAACGATCACGGTTTCCATCGTCAACCAACTCACCGGCGATACCGATTTCACCGGCCCCCAATCGCTGGTCGGATTCGCGCTCGGACTGACGCTCTTTGTCATCACGCTGAGCCTCAACGTCTTCGCCCTTTACATCGTTCGCCGCTTTCGGGAGCAATACGAGTAATGGCCACCCTCGCTGCCTCGCGTCCGACTTCCGAGCGAACCCGGCTCATCCGCAAGCGACTGCGCAATCGCCATATTGCCGAGGTGATCTTCCGCACGCTCGGTCTCGCGGCAATCGTTATGGCGCTCGGCTTCGTGGCCCTGCTGCTTGCGGACATCGTGCGCAAGGGCGTGCCGGCCTTCACGCAGTCTCACCTGCATCTGTCGGTTACCTTCGACCCCACGATCATAAATGTCGGTCCCGCACCGCTGCGTAGCCACGGACAAACCGAGGCGGAATACCGCGATGCAACGGTCAGGTGGGAACGCGAGGTGGCGTTGCTCAACTGGAACCGCATCGTCGAAACGTCCCTGCGCGCCATAACGCCCCAAGGCTACGACATCGACTCGAGGACGCTCCTGACGATCCCCGAAACCAACGCGCGCCACATTCTGCGGGAAATGTTCGTGGACAAGCCGGCGCTGCTTGGGGAAACGGTCACGGTCGATGTGCAGGTCTCGGCCAATGCCGAAAACTGGATCAAGGGAAATATCGATCGCAGTCTACCAGATGCGCAACAGCAGTTGCGCGCGCCGGCGCGAGCGCTGATCGACCACCTCGTCGATGACGGCACGATCAGGACGGGCTTCGCCTGGTCGCTCCTCATCAATCCGGACAGCCGGGCGGCCCCGGCATCGTCAGGTTTGCTCGGAGCGCTGGTCGGCTCGATCTACATGATGCTGATCGTCATCGTGCTGGCGGTGCCGATCGGTGTGGCCGCAGCCATCTATCTCGAAGAGTTCGCGCCCAGATCGCGGCTCACTGACTTCATCGAGGTGAATATCAACAATCTTGCGGCGGTCCCCTCGATCGTCTTCGGATTGCTCGGGGCGGCGGTCTTTATCAACTACATGCAGCTGCCGATCTCGGCGCCGCTGGTGGGCGGACTGGTGCTGACCCTGATGACGCTGCCCACGATCATCATCGCGACGCGCGGCGCATTGCTCGGCGTGTCCCCGGCCTTGCGGCAGGCGGCGCTCGGTATGGGGGCAAGCAAGAAGCAGATGGTGTTCCACCACGTCCTGCCGGTGACGTTCCCATCGATCCTCACGGCGACCATCATCGGCGTCGCCCATGCGCTGGGAGAGACGGCGCCACTGCTTCTGATCGGGATGAAGGCGTTCGTTGCATCGGTGCCGGCGACGCCGCTCGACCAGGCGACGGCGCTGCCTGTGCAGATTTATCTGTGGCAGGGCAACGAGAACCGCAACTACTTCGAATCCCACACGGCGGCGGCGATCATTGTGCTGCTCGTCCTGATGATGACGCTCAACGGCATCGCCATCTTCCTGCGCAGCCGGCTCGAGCGCCGGGCCCAGTAAAATATCGGAGACAAGATCAATGGATGTTGTGGCAGACAACGTCAAAGTGCAGCTACCGGGAACGGCAGCCGCTACCGCTAAGCCTGACAGGCGAGCGGCCCGGCTCAGCGCGCGCGACGTGGTTGTTCACTACGGCGCGAAGCAGGCGCTGTTCGGGATCTCGGTCGACATTCCCGACCGTGCGGTGACTTCGTTCATCGGGCCTTCGGGGTGTGGTAAATCGACCTTTCTGCGCTGCATCAACCGCATGAACGACACGATCGGGGGCGCCAAGGTGCGAGGCACGATCACGCTAGATGGCGAGGACATCTACGATCCCGGCGTGGACGTGGTCGAGTTGCGGGCGCGGATCGGCATGGTGTTCCAGAAGGCCAACCCCTTCCCGAAATCGATCTACGACAATGTCGCCTACGGTCCACGCATCCACGGGCTGGTGCGAACGAGGGCCGATCTCGATGAAATCGTAAGCTCCTCGCTGACGCGTGCGGGCCTATGGAACGAGGTGAGGGCCCGCCTGCACGAGCCGGCTATAGGGCTGTCAGGTGGGCAGCAGCAGCGGCTTTGCATCGCCCGCGCCATCGCCGTAGGCCCGGAGGTGATCCTTATGGACGAGCCGTGCTCAGCCCTAGACCCCATCGCGACGGCGATCATCGAGGAGCTGATCGACGAATTGCGCCAGAACTTTACGATCGTGATCGTCACGCATTCCATGCAACAGGCGGCGCGCGTCAGCCAGAAGACGGCATTTTTTCACCTGGGAAGGCTGGTCGAGGAGGGTGATACGACCGACATCTTCACCAACCCGCGCAACAAACAGACCCAGGACTACATTACCGGCCGGATCGGCTGAATCAGGAGAACCCCGAGCATGGTCACTGCCCTCAACGACCACATCGTCACCTCCTACAAGGACGAGCTCATCAACCTCACCAAGGCCATCTCCGAGATGGGCGGGATGGTCGAGCACGCGATCATCGATGCGGCGAACGCCTTGCTTCGCCTCGACCAGGTGGGGGCGCAGGAGGTGCGGCGCTACGACAGGCAGATCGACGAAATGAAGGACGGGATCACGCAGATGGCGGTGTCGATCATCGCGCGCCGGCAGCCGGTCGCCGCCGATTTGCGCACGCTGGTCACGGCGATCCAGGTGGCGAACGATCTCGAGCGCACCGGCGATATGGCCAAGCAGCTCGCCAAGCGAACCGCGCAGATCGAGAGCCTGGGACTCGCGCCCAGGTTCTACAACGGCGTCAAACACATGACCGATTTGGTGGCGCGCCAGCTCAAGGCCGCGCTCGACGCCTATGTCAGCCGCGACGCGGCCAAGGCGGTGGATGTATGCAGCCGTGACACCGAGGTCGACGCCATGCACGTTTCGCTGTTTCGCGAGCTGCTGACCTACATGATGGAAGATCCGCGCAACATCTCGCCATGCATCCACCTGCTCTTCTGTACCAAGAGCCTGGAGCGCGTCGGCGATCATGCGACAAACATAGCGGAAGCCGCATACTACCTCGAAACCGGCAGACAACTCGGCCCGGACGAGACGCAGCGGCAACAGCTCTAGGGGCAGCCAGCATGACGGCGACCATCCTGATCGTCGAGGACGAAGCCGATGTGCGCGAGCTCCTGCGCTACAATCTCGCCGGGGAAGGCTATCGCGTCAGCCTCGCCGAAAGCGGCGACGAGGCCACCGAGCACATCCGCGATAGCGTGCCCGATCTAATCCTCCTCGACTGGATGCTGCCCGGAACCAGCGGCATCGAGCTCTGTCGCCGCTGGCGGGCGCGCGAGGACACGGCGCGCACGCCGATCATCATGATCACGGCGCGCGGCGAGGAGGAGGAGCGGGTGCGGGGCCTCGATACCGGCGCGGACGACTATGTGGTCAAGCCGTTCTCGATGTCCGAGTTGATGGCCCGCATCCAGGCGCTGCTGCGGCGCGTGAACCCGCAACTCACTGCGACCGTGCTGAAGGCCGGCGAACTCGAGCTCGACCGGCGGAGCCACCGCGTGCGCCGCTCCGGCCGCGACCTCCATCTGGGGCCGACGGAGTACCGGCTCCTCGAATATCTGATGCGCAATCCGGGGCGAGTCTATTCGCGTGGGCAATTGCTGGACGGGGTGTGGGGGAACGAAGTCTTTGTCGATGAGCGGACAGTGGACGTCCACGTGGGCCGGCTTCGCAGGGCCATCAATCGGGGGCGGGAAGCCGACCCGATCCGTACGGTGCGCGGCGCCGGCTACGCCTTCGACGAGCGTTTCGCGACGCTGGGTTGAGGCAGGCGTGCCGGCGCAGTGAACGCGCGAGCCGGTTGCGCGTTTGTAGCTCCGGATGGAGCTTGCCATGGCGGAACGACGCTACCACGTCATTTTCAACCCCAATGCGGGCACGGCGCTCGCTGCCGGCATCACGACGGCGGCGCTGGGCGAGCTCTTCAGCGAGTCCGGCCTTAGTTTCAGCATCGACGACCATGACGACGAGCCGCTGGAGGAGCGCATCCGGCGAGGGTTGCAGGCTCCGGCGGAGGTGATCGTCGCAGCGGGCGGCGACGGGACGGTTCTGGCGGTCGCCGAGGCGCTGGCGGGCACCGACAAGTCGCTGGCCGTGCTGCCGCTCGGAACCCTCAATGCCCTCGCCCGGGATCTCGAATTGCCATTGGATATTCGGATGGCGATCCAGCAATTGCCCGCGCTTGAAGCGCGGGCGATCGACGTGGCGGAGGTAAACGGCCGGCCGTTCCTCCATAACGTCATCATCGGCCTCATCCCCTCGATCGCGGTGGGACGGGAAGCGGTCCGGGGCGCCGGCGTCGGCAAGAAGCTGCGATTTGTCAGCTTCATGCTGCGGCGCTTCGCGCGCGCCAGGCGCATTGCACTGGCGCTGCGGCTCGACGACGTCGTGACGCGGGTGGAGCGGGTGCAGACGCTGGTGGTTGCAAATAACTCCTACGATCAGCGGTTCGGCGCGATAATGGCGCGGCGGCGGCTCGACCGCGGGACGCTGACGGCTTACCTTATCCGCAGTTTCCGGTTGGGCGATGCGGCGCGCTTGGCGGTCGAGATGGCGCTGGGGCGCTGGCGCGACGATCCGGTGATCCAGTACGAGAAGGTCAAGAGCCTGGCGGTGGCGAGCAAGAAGAAGCGGTTGTTGGTGACGATGGACGGGGAAGTGCTGACGCTCGAGACGCCGCTGGTCTTCACCGTGCGGCCCAAGAGCCTCGACGTGCTGGCGCCGCCGACACCCGTTGCCGACGCCGCGCCGCCGCCGGCGCTCGAGAGTGCCTGATCGATGCGAATGGCGCATCTGTCGGACCTGCATTTCGGCCGACATGACGAGGAACTTGCGCCGACGCTGGCGCCCGAACTCGATGCGCACAATCTCGATCTGGTCGTGATCAGCGGCGACTTCACGCAGAACGGGACCGAGGATGAATTTATCCAGGCGCGCGATTTCATCGATTCATTGCGGACACCGGTGTTCGCTGTTCCGGGCAATCACGACGTGCCGCAGCTCAATCTCCTCCGGCGGCTGATCTCGCCATACGCGCTTTACCGGCGGTACATCGATGCTGAGCTCGAGCCGTTCGTCGAGATCGACGGGGTAGCGATTGCCGGCCTCAGGACCTCGCGCCGGATCACGCCGGACATGAACTGGGCCAATGGCTATCTCGACCGCTCGCAGCTTCGCGATCTCGAAGGGCGGCTGGCACAGGCCTCGTCGGACGCGGTGCGAGTGATCGTCGCGCATCATCCGCTACTCTATCCCGAAACCGGCGAGCCGAGGCGGCAGCGGCGTGTGCGCCGCGCCGACCGCGCGCTCGAAGCGTTCTCGCGGCTCGACGTGCGGCTGGTGCTGTCGGGGCATTTTCACCTGTCTTATGTGCGTGTCCATGAAGAGCCGGGAGCCGTGAAAGAGGGCGCGCCCGACGGTCTGCGGCGGGCGTCCGCGGCGCCGATTCTCGTGGCGCAGACCTCGTCGACGACGTCGACGCGGCTGCGCGGCCATCCCAACGCCTACAACCTCATCTCGATCGAGGGAAAAGACATCGACATCGCCGTGCGCGAATGGCGCGACGGTCGCTGGGGGACCAAGGAGCGTACACACGAGGTGGCGCCCGCCGCCTGAACCCGCGGCCGACCGGCCGTTGCCTGATCATCCACAGGCACGATCCCTCCGTCCAAAGCGGCTTGACTCCGAATTGAAATCGATTTCACAATGTGGGATCGATCCCTCATGGAGGGACGGGGAACGGGTGCACGTGGTCACGATTTCCGACGTATCGAAGCGAGCCGGGGTGTCGCGGTCGACAGTGTCGCGCGTGATCGCCCGCAATGGCTATGTCTCGGAAGCCAAACGGCGGGCCATCGAAACCGCCATCGCCGAGCTCGGCTACCGTCCCAACACGCTCGCCCAGGCGCTGCGCTCCAACCGCTCCAACATGCTCGGGGCGGTGGTTGTGGATATCGGCACGCCCTACTTCGCCAACATGATCTACGGCATGCAGCGCGCCTCGCGCGCTGCCGGAAAGTCGCTGCTCGTCACCTCCGGATACGCCGATACAGATGAAGAAGCCCGCGCCGTGATGGAGCTGGTGGATCGCTCCTGCGACGGCATCGTGCTCTATCTCGAGCGGCCGATGCGGGCCGACGTCGTTGAGATCCTGCGCCAGGCGCGCATGCCGGTGGTCAGCATCGGGCGCAAGCACTATCCGCATTCGCGCGGCAGGGTGCGCTTCGACAATTTCGGCGGTGCCCGGCAGGCGATGAACCATCTGCTCGAACACGGGCACCGCAAGATCGTGCATCTGAGCGGACAGGCGGACTTTGGCGATACCATCGCGCGTATCGAGGGCATCGAAGCAGCCTTGGCCGATCACGGGCTGAAGCGGGACGATATCCACATCGTCAGTGGCGAATTCAGCCAGGAGTTCGGCTATTCGGCGACGACCGACCTGGTCAGGAGCGATCGCGAGTTTACCGCCATCTTCGCCGGTGATGACGACATGGGCGCGGGCGTGATGCTGGCTCTGCGGGAGAACGGGCGACGCATTCCGGAAGACGTCTCCGTCATTGGGTTCGACGATGCGTTCCATGCCCGCCATATGTGGCCGCCCTTGACCACCATGAAGCAGCCGACGGACACCATTGGCGAGGCCGCCGCGTCGCTGCTGCTGCAATTGCTTGCCGAGCCCAAGAGCGGGCCGCTCGAAACAATCATCGAAACACATCTGGTGACGCGAGCGAGCGTCGCCGCACCACCGCACGCAGAAAGGCAGGTCGCGTAAGCGAAAGGCCAATGCCGGCCAAGTGGTATCATTGTCACTGGCAGGCGAGGAGAATATGGGATCGATCCCATATGAGGGTCCACAGGAGGAGGAAACGAAAGTGGAGCGAACCAGGATGAAGACGATTGCGGCCGCTGCCTTGAGCACGGTCGCATTGACCGTCATGGCGGGGGTGGCACCGGTTGCAGCCCAGGATCAGGAGGTGATCCTGCGTCTGCTGCCGTATCACACCGATGCGATGGTCGAGAACTACAACCCCAACAACCCCACCGGCCCGCAGCAGCGCATGCGCGATTTCGCTTACGAACCGCTGTGGATCGACAACATCTGGCATCCGGGGGAGAACGAAGAGGCGCTGGCCGTCGGCTGGGAGATCGGCGACGATCTCAAGTCCGTCACCTACACGCTCCGCCAGGGCGTCAAGTGGAGCGATGGCGAGGGTTTCAACGCCGACGACGTCGTGTTCAGCTTCGAATACGCCAAGGCGCATCCCGACTATCCAATGGGACTCGACGTCTATAATGGCGAGACGGGCAACATTGTCAGCGCCGAGAAGATCGACGACTACACCGTCAGGTTCAACCTCAACGAACCCGACGCGCTCGCCCGCTACGGCATCAACGGCCTCTACCCGCTGCCCGAGCATGTATGGAAGGGGGTCGACGACCCCAAGAACTTCGCCAATCTGGACGTCGTCGCCACCGGCCCATGGACCAAGCCGCGCAATTTCTCGCGCAACGGTTTCGACCTGTGCCGCAACGAACTCAGCCGCTACAATCAGGACAACGCGATCGATTGCCTGCGCTTCCCGCAGATGAACGGCAACGAGCAGACGGTGGCGGCGCTTTCGGCGGGAGATCTCGACTGGCTCGGCGACGGCCTTACCGATCCGGACGTGACGTTCCTGCCGCAATCGGAATTCAACCACTACTGGCTGCCGGCGGGCGCGGACGTGAACCTGCAGCTCAACACGACCAAGGCTCCGTTCGACAACCTCGAGTTCCGCAAGGCGATGTCGGTGGCCATCGACCGCGAGACGCTGCTCGATGTGTCGACCTTCGGCCTCACCACGGCGACGAAGTTCCCCATCGGTACCGGCGAAATGTACAACACCTGGTACGATGCCGAGGCGCTGCAGCCCTACACCTGGCTGATGGAGTACAACCCTGACAAGGCCAACGAACTGCTCGACGCGGCAGGGTTCGTCGACAAGGACGGCGATGGCTGGCGCGACAATCCGGACGGCACGTCGATCTCGTTCGGGATTTCCATGCCCTCGGGTTGGACCGACTGGGTGAACACCGGACAGACGGTCGCCGAGAACCTGCAGGATGTCGGCGTCAACGCCTCGCTCAAGACGATGGACCAGGGTGCCTGGTTCGACGCCGTGCCGCGCGGTGATTTCGACGTCTATGTCATGTGGACCAATGGCGGCCCGACGCCCTACAACCAGTACTCGCCGATGTTCAACGAGCGCCTGATGGTGCCCGGCCAGATCGACTTCCAGGCCATGCACCAGATGAAGCTCAAGGCGGCCGAGGATGCGCTCGACGTGTTCAAGGGCACCAAGGACGAGGCGGAACAGAAGGCGGCGCTGCTCGAAATCCACAAGGCGGTCGCCGAGAACCTGCCGACGATTTCGCTGTTCGCGAACCCGACCTGGTACGAGTACTCGACCCGCCGGTTCACCGGCTGGGTGACCGAGGACAACCCCTTCGTCCGTCCGCAGGTGCATGACGGTACCCGCGAGCGCGTACTGCATGCCCTGGCGCTCAAGCCGATCGAAGGCGCACAGTTCTAGGATCTGGCTGGCGGCGGGGTCTCTCCTCCGAGACCCTGCCGCTGCCTTCGCGGAAGGACCGGACCGCCATGATCTTTCTGGCTAGACGACTCGCGTTCTACCTCGCGGCGTTTTTCCTTGCGATTACGTTCAACTTCTTCATCCCGCGGCTGATGCCGGGCAATCCGTCAGATCGCATCATCGCCTCGTTCCAGGGGCGGCTTAACGAGTCGCAGGTCGCGGCGATTCGCAAATCCTTCGGCCTCGACGGCAATCTGTGGGAGCAGTACGTCACCTATTTCGGCAGCGTGTTCCGGCTCGATTTCGGGATTTCGACGGTGCAGTTCCCCGAGCCGACGGCCTCGCTGCTTTTCTATGCCGCGACCTGGACGCTGGTGCTGGTCGGGCTTGCCATCTTCTTCGCCTTCATCATCGGCTCGTTCATGGGCATCCACGCCGCGTGGAATCGCGGCGGCTTCTTCGACAGCTTCTTTACGCCGATCAATGTGATGCTGAACGCATTCACGCCCGCGATCGTGGCGCTCGTGCTGTTCTATGCCTTCTCACTCGAACTCAAATGGTTTCCGCTGGGGCGCGCGCACGACCCTAATCTGATGCCGGGATGGAATTTCCAGTTCATCGGCAGCGTCCTCTATCACGCTACGCTCCCCGTGATGTCGATCCTGCTTGTCAGTTTCGGCGGCTGGCACCTGGGCATGCGCAACGTGATGATCAACCTGCTCAACGAGGACTTTGTCTTGCTGGCGCGGGCCAAGGGGCTGAGCGAGAACCGCATCAAATACCGCTATGTGGCGCGCAACGCCATTCTACCGCAGATCACGGCGCTGGCCCTTTCGATCGGCTTCCTGCTCGGTGGCGCTCTGGTGACGGAGCAGGTGTTCAACTATCCCGGGCTCGGCAAATTTACCTTCACTGCTATCGGCAGCCGGGACTATTCTTTCATCCAGGGACAGCTCCTGCTGCTGACGGTGTCGGTTTTGGTCGCCAACCTGCTCTCGGACATCGCCAATGTCATTCTCGATCCACGGCTCAGGAGCCGCTGAAGGGGACGCCGACAATGAGTGAACTTGCTCACACGCCCACCTTCCCGCTGCGCGCCGAAAGCGCCGCAAACCTGGCTTCGGCGGCGCCCGGCCATGCCGAGCTGATGCGTGAGCTCGGCGTCAGGCCGCGGCCGGGCTGGACGGCGAAGTTGCCACCGAGCGTTGCGGCGTTCGTCACCAACGGCAAGGGGATGACCGGCGTCATCATCCTGCTGCTGCTGATCGCGATGTCGGTCGCGGCACCGCTGCTCAGCGACTACAACCCCAACCGCCGCGCCGGAAAGCCGCATGTGGAGCCCAATTACGAACACGTCCTGGGGACCACGCGCATGGGCAAGGACGTGTTCACGCAGCTCGTCTATGGCGGGCGGGTCAGCCTCGGCGTCGGCATCGGCGCCGGCGCGTTCTCGGCGCTGATCGGCCTGGCCCTGGGGATTTCGGCCGGTTATTTCGGTGGCCGGGTCGACGAGATCATCACCTTTTTCGTCAATGTGGTGCTCGTCTTACCAGGGCTACCCCTCATCATCGTGATCGCGACCATGGTCGAGGAGGCCAGCCCCATGGTCATCGGGGTCGTGCTGGCGCTCACCGGCTGGGGCTGGGCAGCGCGAACGATTCGAACGCAGACGCTGTCGCTGAGGACACGCGAATTCGTGCTGTCGGCGGAGCTGCTCGGCGAGAAGAAGTGGCGGATCATCCTGATCGAGATTTTCCCTAACATGCTGAGCTTCTTCATGGGCGGGCTGGTGCTGGGCACGATCGCGGCGATCCTGGCGGAAGCGGCGCTCGAATTCATCGGGCTGGGCGATCCCAATGCGGTGACCTGGGGCACGATGCTGTTCTGGGCACAGAACAATCTCGCGCTGCAGTCGGGCGCCTGGTGGGAAATCTGGCCGCCCTGTATCGCCATCATGCTGACCGGCGCGGCACTGGTGCTCGTCAATTTCGCCGTTGACGAGATCACAAACCCGCAGCTTAAAGCGTCGCGCAAGATCGGGCGGATCAAGCGCTTCCTCACCCGTCGCGGAAGGGGCGCCGATGTCTTCTGACCGCGTCCTGCTCGAGGTGCGCAATCTCACTGTCGACTATGTCGGCGACAATTCGATCGCGCGCGCCGTCGACGGCATCGATTTCGACATTCGTGAAGGCGAGGCGTTTGGACTCGCAGGCGAAAGCGGCTGCGGCAAATCCACTGTCGCCTTCGCGCTGGCGCGGCTGACCCGTCTGCCCGGGCTCGTCAGTGGCGGTGAAGTGCGGCTCGACGGCGAGGACGTGCTGAAGTTCGACAAGGCGCGGCTCAAGGCCTATCGCTGGCGCGAGGTGAGCTTCGTGTTCCAGTCGGCGATGAACGCCCTCAATCCGGTCATCCCCATCTCCGAGCAGATTCTCGATGTGATCGAAACGCACGAGCCGGGCCTGCCCAAGGAGGCGGCGCGGCAGCGCGCGGTGGAGCTGTTCGAGCTGATCGGCATTCCACCGGCGCGGCTCGATGAGTATTCGCACCAGTTCTCCGGCGGCATGCGGCAGCGCATCTGCATCGCGATCGCGCTGGCGCTCAAACCGCGGCTGATCATCATGGACGAGCCGACGACGGCGCTCGACGTCGTGGTGCAGCGCGACATCATCGAGCAGATCGTCGAGCTCAAGAACCGTCTTGGTTTCTCCGTTCTGTTCATCACCCATGATCTGGGGCTGATGATCGAGTTCTGCGACCGCATTGGCGTGATGTATTCAGGCGAGCTGGTGGAGGTGGCGCCGTCGGGCTCCATCCTCACCAATCCGCAGCATCCTTACACCAAGGCTCTGGGCAACAGCTTCCCGCCGCTCACCGGCCCTCGCGTACGGCTCGAGGGCATTTCCGGTACGCCGCCGCGGCTCACCGAGCTGCCCCAGGGTTGCCGTTTTGCGCCGCGTTGCCCCCATGCGATGGCGGTGTGCCGCGAGCAGGCGCCAGCGCTGCGTTTCTATCCCGAACACCAAAGCGAGGCCGCATGTCACTTGCTGAACTAGACGCCCCGCGCGTGACAAGCGCCGTCGCGGCGCCGGTCATCGAGGTGGACGGTGTCGACAAGGAGTTTATGCTCGGCGGCGTGTTCTCCAAGCAGACGATCCTGCGCGCTCTCTCGGGCGTATCCCTGCAGCTCAGGCGGGGGCGGGCGCTGGCGCTGGTGGGTGAATCGGGCTCGGGCAAATCGACCTGCGCGCGCATGATCGCCGGTGTCTACCGGCCGACGCGCGGGCATGTGCGGTACAAGGGCGAGGACACGGCGCAGATGCGCGGGCCCCGTCTGCAGAAATACCGCTCCGAAGTGCAGATGGTGTTCCAGGACCCGTTCGGCTCGCTCAATCCGACGCAGTCGATCGGCTATCATCTGGTCCGTCCCCTGCATTTGCATCGCCCCGACCTCAAGGGCAAGGCGGTGGAGGCCGAGGCGCTGGCGCTGCTCGAAAGCGTGGGCCTCCATCCGGCGGCGGACTATTTCAAGCGGCGGCCGCACGAGCTCAGCGGCGGCCAGCGCCAGCGCGTCGCCATCGCCCGCGCGCTGTCGGTCCACCCGGAAGTGCTGCTCGCGGACGAGCCGACCTCGATGCTCGATGTCTCTGTGCGGCTGGGCATACTCAATCTGCTCGAGGACCTGAAGCAGGAGCGGCAGCTCGCGGCGCTTTATATAACGCACGACATCGCCACGGCGCGCTATTTCGCCGAGGACACGGCGGTGCTCTATGCCGGCCATCTGGTGGAGCAGGGGCCGAGCGAGGAGATCACCGACCGGCCGAGGCATCCTTACACGCAATTGCTGATCGAGTCGGTGCCCAATCCGGCTCGCAAGATCGCAACCGGGAAGGCGCGGCGGGCGGCCGACATTCCGTTGTGGACCAATGAGAGCCGTGGCTGCCCGTTCGTCTCGCGCTGCCCGAAGGCCACGACGATCTGTGAGGAAACCATGCCCGGTCCCACCGCCGTAGGGAATGGGCACATAGCGCGGTGCCACCACATCGACACGTAGGGCGAGCCCCTGAACTGAGGGCTGCGCTCGCCGGCCCGGGTGAGGGCTCGCATGTCGACTCTCTCGTGACATGGACAAGCATGTCCGCTTGACGCCAATTGCTGGTTTCGGTTAGGTTGGTTTAACGCAAAACCTCCTTGCTATCCACGCCGTTCGGAAAAGCGATCGGAAGAAAGAGGAACCGGAGGTTTAACGCTATACCTCGGGAGGAGACCGGTGGGACGGCCGACGATCAAGGACATTGCCCGAGCGGCGAAGGTGTCGCCGATGACGGTGTCCAACGTCATCAATGGACGCCCGGCCAAGGCGTCGGCCGAAACGGTCGAGCGGATAAATGCCGCGATAAGGGAGCTGGGCTACACGCCCAACCTGTCGGCGCGCGCGCTAGTATCCAATGCCTCCCGCCTCGTGGGGGTGCTGATCCCCTTCACCGAGAACCAGAACGCGCTTCTCCTCGACAATCCGTTCTATGCCGAGATCGTCAGTGGCATCGAGACGGCGCTGCGGGCCGAAGGTTTCTATATGATGCTTTCGGGTGTGGGCGAACGTGGCGCCAAGCTCGATGCATTGACGAGCTGGAACATGGACGCCTTGATCGTTCTCGGCGTCTATCGCGAAGCGCTCTACGAGCAGCTCAAGTCGCGCGACCTGCCGACCCTGCTGATTGATTCCTATATCGACGACGACCACTTCTACCGACTCGGCATCGACGACGAGCAGGCGGCGTTCGACGCAACGTCGCATCTGATCGCGCAGGGGCATCGTGACATCGCCGTTGTCACCGGCGTGATCAGGGCCGACGGTGTGGTCGAGCGCCGGGTTGCCGGCTATCAACGGGCGCTCGCGGCGGCCGGTCTCACGCATGATCCGGCGCTCGTCTTCTCGGGTTCGGTGACATTCGACTGGGGTAGCGAGGCGGCTGCCGGCATTGCGGCGAACCCCAGGATCACGGCGGCCTTCTGCACCGCCGACCTGATCGCGGCAGGCTTGCTCTCCGGGCTTCACAAGCTCGGCAGGCGCATTCCCCAGGACGTGTCGGTGATGGGCTTCGACAACCTGTCCATCTCGACCATGGTCTATCCGGCGCTGACCACGGTCGATCAGTCGATCGGGGTCAAGGGACGGCTTGCTGGCAATCTCATCGCCTCCATCCTCAACAAGCGAGACACGCAGCGGCAGACGATCGTGCCAACGACGATCGTCGAGCGGGACAGCGTGGGGCGGCGGAGCTGATGGAGGGCGTCACCGGCAGCGGGAAGTATCTGGCGCTCGCCGTGCTGCTGCTGCCCAGCCTGATCGGCATGAGCGCATTCTACATCCTGCCTGTCGTGTCCTCGCTCGTGCTGAGCTTCACCAAATGGGACCTGCTGACGCCAATCCAGTGGATCGGTGTCGATAACTTTGTCGCGGCGCTCGCTGATCCCACCGTACAGCAGGCCCTGCACAATACGCTGATGTTCATCCTCGGCTACCTGCCGTCGGTCGTGGCCATCGGGCTTGGCCTCGCTTTGCTGCTCAATCGCAAGCTGAAGGGGCGGACGGTCTTTCGCGCCATCTACTTCGTGCCTGTCGTGACCTCCTGGGTGGCTGTGTCCCTGGTGTGGAAGTGGCTGCTCAATCCACAATATGGCCTCGTCAATTTCGGGCTGGCGCTGATCGGCATCAAGGGGCCGGGCTGGCTGTTCGACCCAAACTGGGCCATGGCGGGCGTGGTGCTCACCTCGATCTGGAAAGACATCGGCTTCGTCACGGTGATCTACCTGGCGGGGCTACAGGAAATTCCCGAAAATCTGGGCGAAGCGTCGGATCTCGACGGCGCCACGGCGTGGCAGAAATTCTGGTCGGTGACCTGGCCGATGCTGGCGCCGACGACCTTCTTCGTTACCACCATTTCCCTGATCTCGTCGTTCCAGGTGTTCGACCAGGTGTTCATCATGACCGGCGGCGGGCCGGTGGGCGCGACAACCACGATGGTGCAGCTCATCTACAAGAACGCCTTCAGCTACGGCCAGATGGGCTACGCCTCGGCGATAAGCTGGGTGCTGTTCGCGTTCATCTTCGCGGTCACCGTCGCGCAGAATTTGCTGCAGAAGCGCTTGGACAAGTCCGATGGCTGAGCGTGCGCTTCGTCCCGCCGACTACCTGACCTACGCCGTGCTCGGGCTGGGGGCGGTCGCGATGCTGCTGCCTTTCGCGTGGATGGTCTCGACCTCGCTCAAGACCGGCGAAGCGACCTTCGTCATGCCCCCGCAGCTCATTCCGGGCGCTCCGACGCTCGAGAACTATCGCAACATCTTCACCGCCGTGCCCATGGACAAGTTCCTCATCAACTCGATCATCGTATCGGTGGTGAGCACGGCACTCATGGTGCTCAATTGCGCGATGGCGGGCTACGCCTTCGCGCGCATCAAGTTCCCCGGCCGCGAAATCGTGTTCTACCTCTATCTCGCCACGCTCATGATCCCGCAGCAGGTGACCCTGGTGCCGCTGTTTGTGCTCATGACCTGGCTCGATTGGGGCAATACCTATCAGGCGCTGATCCTGCCCTCGAGCTTCGGCGCATTCGGAACCTTCCTGCTCCGCCAGTTCTACCTGCGCCTGCCGCGCGAGGTGGAAGAGGCGGCGTTCATGGACGGCGCGGGCTATGTCCGCATTTTCTGCACTATCGGCCTGTCGCTCGCGCGCCCCGCGCTCGCGACGCTGGCCGTATTCGCCTTCATGGCCAGTTGGAACAGTTTCCTGTGGCCCCTGATCATCACCTCGGACCAGTCGATGATGACGCTGCCGGTGGGGCTCTCGTTCCTCAATGGCCGCTACACCACCGACTGGAACGTGCTGATGGCCGGCGCCGTGATCGGTACCCTGCCGATCATCGCCGTCTACGTCTTCGCCCAGAAATACATCATCCAGGGCCTGGCAACGACCGGGCTCAAATAGACACCTCAGGAGGAAAGACAGATGTCTATCGTCACCAAATCCATCGCCGCCCTGCTGCTGATGACGGCCGCCAGCAGCCCTGTCTTGGCGCAGGCCACGGTCGTTAAATACATGACGTTCTCGGCGGCGCCCGACTATATCGAGGAGCTGGAGGCGACGATCTCCGCCTTCGAGGCCGCGCATCCCGATATCGACGTGCAATACGAAACGGCGGCGTTCAACGACTATTTCACCAAGCTGCAGACGGTAATCGCGGCCGGGCAGGCGCCGGACGCGTTCGAACTCAACTACGAGAACTTCGTGGCCTTCGCCAACAAGGGCGTGCTCGCCGACCTGTCGCCGCTGATCTCGGCGGACACCGGTTTCTCGACCGACATCTACAACCCCACGGCGCTCGCCGCCTTCGCGCAGGACGGCAAGCAGTATGGCCTGGTCGAGTCGTTCTCGAACGTCGTGCTGTTCTACAACAAGGATTTGTTCGACAAGGCTGGCGTTGCCTATCCGACCGCGGACTGGACCTGGAAGGAAGAACTCGAGGCTGCGCAGAAGCTCACTGATTCCGCCAACGGCGTATGGGGGGATTTCGCGCCGATCCAGTTCTGGGAGTTCTACAAGACGATCGCCCAGAACGGCGGGTCGATGTTCAACGAGGACAAGACGGCAGTCACGCTCGACTCGCCGGAGAACGTCGAAACGCTGCAATGGATGGTGGACAAGGTGAACAAGTACCACGTCACGCCCACCGATGCCGAAATGGCCGGGCAGGGCGACGGTGATCTGTTCAAGGCGGGCAAGATCGCGATGCTTCGCACCGGCATCTGGATGTTCGGCGATTTCTCGGCGAACGCCGGTTTCAACTGGGACATCGCGCTCGAACCGGGCAACACGGCCAAGGCGCACCACTTCTTCGCCAATGGCGTGGCGGTGTCGGCGACCGGCGCCAACCAGCAGGCGGCCTATGAGTGGATAAAGTTCCTGACCTCGTCCAAGGAAGCAGTCGACATCCGCATCCAGGCGGGCTGGGAGCTGCCGGCGGTGAGCGATCCGGCCTATGTGCAGGGCTATCTCGACCAGCC
>CAZASR010000031.1:0-22492 GCA_964487765.1 uncultured Devosia sp.
AGCAGACGTCGACGCCCTGCCGGTCGAACTCGTCGAGGATCGGCGTCCAGCGGCGTGCGAGCTCGTCGAAGGCTTCCTCGACCAACCCCGCGGGACGCTGCGGGAACGGGTAGAGGAACGGCCACGCCAGCGCCCCCGAGAAGGTCGCATGCGCGTCGAGGCCGAGATTCCTGCTGGCCCCGGCGCAGGCTTTGACGTGCCTGACCGCCCATTCCTGCCGCGCCTTCGGGTTGCCGTGCACCGCCGGGATGGCGAAGCCGTCCGACAGGGTGTCGTAGACCGGATGGACCGCCACGAGCTGGCCGATAATGTGGGAGGCGAGTTCTGTGATGACGATACCGTGCCGTTCGACCGTGCCGCGCACTTCGTCGGCATAAGTCTTGGATTCGGCGGCCTTCTCGACGTCGATGAAGTGCGACACCCAGGTCGGGATCTGGATGCCCTTATAGCCCAGGCTCGCCGCCCATTTGGCCATGTTGTCGAGCGTGTCGAACGGCGGCTTGTCGCCCGCGAACTGGGCGAGGAAAATGCCCGGGCCCTTCAGTGTGCGCATATTGCTTCTCCCTTGCTCGCCGGGCTTGCCGCCGGTCCTGATGCACGTGCCCGCGACACTTGCCGCAAGGGGGTGAGCTGTCAAGCCGCGACCCATGATGGAATGCCGCTCCAGCCGGCGGACATGCGGAAGCGAAGCTGGGGCATTCCAGCTTTCGCTTCCGCCACCGTGGCGCCCCTTCAGGCGGCGAGCGCGTTGGTCGGCTTCGCGCCGTGATCCTCCGCCGCGCTGGATGCCAGGACCTCCTCCCAAGTCCGCTGCCCGAGGGCCGGCCGCGACGAGAGGTTGGCGCCCGCGCGGAAGGCACGGGCGGCGGCGCCGGGAAGCGGCAGGGGGATCAAGAGTTTGCGGGTGCCTCGGGCCCTCAAATAGGAGCGGATCAGCTCGGCCATCGCATGGACGCGCGGACCAGCGAGCTCGGGAACCATGCCGGCTGGCCGGGCCAGCGCCAGCTCGAGCAGCCGGGCGGCGACTTCGCCGGCATCGACAGGCTGGAAGCGGACGCCTGCGGGATAGGGGATCGCGGGCAGCTTCGCCATCTGGCCCATCAGGCCAAGCAGCGCCTGGTGGAACTGCGTGGCGCGCACGATGGTCCATGGGATGCCGGACTCCGCGATGATCCTCTCGGACGCGAGCTTGTCGGCGAAATAGCCGAACATGCCTCGGTCGATTGCGCTGCGGATCGGCACGCGATCAGCCCCGACGACGGAAATGTAGACGATGTGCCGGGCACCAGCGGCCTTCGCCGCGTCGACGAGATTGCGGGTGCCTTCGTCGTCGCCCTTGGGGCCGCCGGCGAGGTGGACGACGGTTTCGACACCTACAAGCGCCCGGTCGATTCCCTCATTGCGTCGCAGGTCGCCGCGCATGGATTCGATGCCGCTGCCCGCGGGGCCGCCGGTCCGGCTGAGGACGCGTACGGGGTAGCCTGCCTGGCCGAGCAAGGGTACGAGATGGCGGCCGAGCAGGCCGGTGCCGCCGGTGACCATGATGGGGGATGCCATGATTTTTCTCCTGTGCAATGCGCTGGGCTTTCGCCCGTCACCGCACTGACGAAATGAACCGGGGAGATGTGACCGATGACGGCAGATGCGCCCCTTGCCGCCGATTTCGAGGCCGAACGCCCGCGCCTGCTCGGCATGGCCTATCGGATGCTCGGCTCGCTGGCGGAGGCGGAGGACGCGGTGCAGGACGCCTGGCTCAGGCTCGGACGCGCGGAGGTGGATGCAATCGAGAATTTGGGCGGCTGGCTCACGACAGCCCTGGCGCGGCTTTGCCTCGACCGGCTGCGCGCCCGCACGGCGCGGCGGGAGGAGTCCCTGGAGGCAACCGATCCCGACATGGGCCCTGCCGATGACCGCGCCGATCCGGAGCGCGAGCTTGCCCTCGCCGACGAGACCGGCGTCGCGCTGCTGGTCGTGCTCGACCAGCTCGCCCCCGCCGAGCGCGTCGCCTTCGTGCTGCGCGTTGATCCGGTGCTGCTGCGCGGGGGAATGGCCGGCCAAGTGCGAGGCGCGCGCGCCGTGTCGAAGCGGGCGCTGGGCTTTCCGCGCCAGGCCCGGACGACCGGGCTCGCGCTCGTCGACGGCGCGTGGGCAATCGTCGCGGCCGAGCATGGCCGGCTCACGGGCGCGGTCCTGCTGCACGCGGAGAACGGTCGGATCAGCGCGATTGAGGTGATCGCCGAGCCGGACCGGCTCGCGGCGCTGGATATCAGAAGGCCGGCGGAAATGTGACAGAGCCGCCGCGTCTCGCGCAAGCGCCCCCCCTCCGCGCCGCGTGTGGCGCTCCTCCCCCGCAAGCGGGAGAGGAGACCCGGCCGAACGCCCCGCTACTTCAACAGCGCAAGGGCGTCCTTTGGCTTGAGCGCCCTGGGGCGCTCGCAGGTGGTGGTGAGGGTGACGACCTTGCCGGTTTCGCCGGCCTTGAGCAGGCTCGTCATGACGTCCACCGCGTGGAGCGCGACGTCGAGGCCGGCGCGGGCGGGACGCCCCTTCTGGATGGCCTGGATCATGTCGGCGAGGCCGGCCGTGCGGTAGTTGGCGCGCGGCATGGGCGTGTCGGCACCTTGGTTGATCTTGCCGAAGGGGTGGTCCCACGGCTCGACCTTCTGCTTCACTCCGGTTTCGTCTGTGATGAAGATGTCGCCCCCGAAGAAATTCGGATCGGGCACATAGACCGAGCCTTCGGTGCCGTAGAGCTCGATATTGTGGTGGCCGTGGCTGAAAGTGTCCCAGCTCGCCCCGATGGTGACGATCGCACCCGAGTGGAACTCCAGCACGCCGTGGATCGTGGTCGGGGTGCCGACCTTGATCTTCTTGCCGGTCATCGGCACGCCGGGCGTCGTGACGATCCGATGGGTGCGCGCCGAGTTGGTGAAGGCCGTGACCCGCTTGATCGGCCCGATCAGGTGGATGAGGTTGGTGATGTAGTAGGGGCCAACATCGAGCACCGGCCCGGCGCCGACCTGGAAGAAGAAGTCGGGGTTGGGGTGCCAATGCTCCATGCCGCGGCTCATCACATGGGTCGTGCCGTGGGTGATTTTGCCCAGCTGCTTGCTGTCGATGATGTCGCGCACCTGCTGATGCGCACCGCCCAGGAAGGTGTCGGGCGCCGAGCCGACATGGAGGCCGCGCTTGTCGGCCTCGGTCCTGAGCCGCTTGCCTTCCTTGACCGAGAGGACGAAGGGCTTCTCCGAATAGGCATGCTTGCCGGCCGTGACGGCATTGAGAAGGATTTCGTAGTGCGCGGCCGGGACGGTGAGATTGACAATGACGTCGATCTCGGAGTGCTTGAGCATTTCGTCGGGCGTCATCGGCGCGACGCCGAACTCCTCCCCGCGGACCTTGGCCGCCGCCGGGATGATGTCGGCGACGCCGCGCACCTCGATGCCCTTGAACAGCGGCGCCAGCCGCAGATAGGCCGAGGAGATGTTGCCGGCACCCATAATGCCGACACCGAAGGTCTTCGCCATGATCAGCCCCACTGCTTGACGGTGTTGATGGAGGTCCGGGCGAAGCGGATCGCGTCGCTCGGCTTGTCATGCTCCATCACGAAATAGCTCGCCCGGGTCTTGGCCTTGGCATCGGCGATGAGCTGCTTCCAGTCGAGCGTGCCGGTGCCGACGTCGGCCCAGCCATCCTCATCCGCCTTCTCGCCGGCGGGGGCAATGTCCTTGACGTGGATCGCGGTGATGCGATCGCCGAGCTTGTCCATCCAGGCAATGGGGTCCTCCCCGGCCTTGACGACCCAGGCGAGGTCCATTTCCCACTCGACGTCGGGCGAGGCGAGGATGAGCTCGATCGGGGTCCTGCCGTCGGCGAGCTTGCCGAACTCCCAATGGTGATTGTGGTAGCCGAAGCCGAGGCCAGCCGCCTTGAGCGCGGCGCCGATGCGCGCGAGGCCCGCGGCGAGAGCCGCCCAGTCTCCCTTGCCTTCGCGATAATCGGCCGAGGGCGGCGCGGGGCAGTAGATGGTTTTGATGCCGACGGTCCTGGCGATCTCAATGGCTTTGTCGGTGTCCTCGAGCTGGGAATAGCCGATATGGGCAGTCGGCATCACGAGGCCTGCATTCTGAAGGCTCCGCGCGAGCGCGGCGGGATCGCCGAACTGGCCGCCCCAGCCCTCGACCTGGGCGTAGCCGAGCTGTTTCAAGGTTTTCAGCGTGTCGTCGAGGGACGCTTCATTGCGCGCGCTGTAGAGCTGGTAGGAATAGTCCATTGAGGTCTCTTTCTAGGATTTGCGCCCGCCACGGCCTGAAGCCGAGCGGGTCGCGAGGGATCAGCGATGAGATTTGCCGCAGCATTAAAGCCGCCGGAAGACCCCGGCGGCCGGTGGAAGACGGGTTAGAGTCGCACGCCCGACTGGGCGTCGAAGATGGAGCCGCGAGCGGGATCGAAGCCCAGCATGACCTTCTGGCCGGCCTCGAGCGGAATGTCGGACGAACAACGGAAGGTGATGGCCTGGCTCGCGAGCTTGGTGTAGCCGACCGTCTCGGCGCCCATCGGCTCGACGAGCTCGATCTCGCTCTCGAGCTGGAACGGCATCTTCTTGGCATCCTCCCCCACCGCGATGTGCTCGGGGCGAACGCCCAGGACGCCCTCGAGACCGACGGCGGGAGTGTGGGCGAACCTGTAGCTGCCGAGCGGCACGCTGAGGCTTTCCATGGCGAAATTGCCGCCCTCGACCCTGCCGTTGAGGAAATTCATCGTCGGCGAGCCGATGAAGCCGGCGACGAACAGGTTGACCGGATGGTTGTAGACGGCGTGCGGCGTATCGAGCTGCTGGATGATGCCGTTCTTCATGATCGCGATGCGGTCGGCCAGGGTCATGGCTTCGATCTGGTCGTGCGTCACATAGATCATGGTGTTCTTGAGACGGTGGTGGAGACGCTTGATCTCGACGCGCAGATCGGACCGGAGCTTGGCGTCGAGGTTGGAGAGCGGCTCGTCAAACAGGAACACATCGACGTCGCGCACGAGGGCGCGCCCGATGGCGACGCGCTGGCGCTGGCCGCCCGACAGCTCCATGGGCTTGCGGCCGAGCAGCGGCTGGATCTGGAGGATTTCGGCGGCGCGGGCGACGCGCTGGTCGATCTCCTCCTTCTTCATGCCCGCGACGCGCAGGCCGAAGCTCAGATTGCGCTCGACGGTCATCTGCGGATAGAGGGCGTAGGACTGGAAAACCATGCCGATGCCGCGGTCCTTAGGTTCTTCCCACGTGACGTTGCGCCCGCCGATGAACACCTGCCCGTCGGAGACGTCCAGTAGCCCGGCGACGCAGTTGAGCAAGGTGGACTTGCCGCAACCGGATGGCCCCAACAGCACCAGGAACTCGCCCGTGTTGATGTCGAGATTGAGCTGGTCGAGAACCTTGACCGAGCCGAAACTTACGGACAGATCCCGGATGGAAACGCTATGCTGCATCGCTTACCCCTTGACCGCGCCCGCCGCGATGCCGCGCACGAACCACTTACCCGATATGAAGTAGATGAACAGCGGCACCAGGCCGGTGAGGATGGTTGCCGCCATGTTGACGTTGTATTCGCGCGTGCCCGTCGTGGTCTGCACGATGTTGTTGAGCTGCACCGTCATCGGCATGTTCTCGCGTCCGCCGAAGATGAGGCCGAACAGGAAATCGTTCCAGATGCCGGTGACCTGGAGGATCACGGCGACGACCGTTATCGGCACCGACATCGGTAGCATGATGCGGAAGAACACCTGCCAGAAGCCGGCCCCGTCGACCCGCGCCGCCTTGAACAGTTCGACCGGCAGGGACGCGAAGAAGTTGCGGAACAACAGCGTCAGGATGGGCATGCCGAAGATCGTATGGACGATGACGATGCCCGGCAGAGTACCAAACAACCCTATGCGGCCCATGCCGATGATCATGGGATAGACCACCACCTGATAGGGCACGAAGGCGCCGAACATGAGGATGGCGAACATCAGCTCGGCCCCCTTGAAGCGCCAGAAGGTGAGCGCGTAGCCATTGATCATGGCGACGACGATCGAGATCGGCACGCTGAGGGCCGTGATCTTGATCGAGTTCCAGAAGCCGGGGCTGAGCCCGTAGCAGTCGCGCCCGGTACAGGCGCTGCTCCATGCCTTGGCCCACGGCTCGAACGTGACGTTCGCCGGCCAGTTGAACAGCAGCCCCTGCCGAATCTCGGGCATCGTCTTGAGAGAGGTGACGACCATCACCCATAGCGGAATGAGGAAGAACAGCGCGGCGATGACGAGGAAGGCATAAATGCCGACCCGCGAGGCGGTGAGCCGCCTGGGCCGGGGGCCACGCGGACCCGAACTGTCGATGGCGGTGTCGGCCGGCATGGCGGCGGTAAGGCTGGTCACGACGCTCTCCTCCGGCGCCACGCGATGAGCTGGGCGATGAGGATCGCGGCAACCACGGGCAGCAGCATCATGGTGGCTGCGGCCATGCCGTGGCCGACATTGCGCGCGTTGATCTGCTGGATGACATAAACGGCGGGCATATAGGTGGAAATGCCGGGTCCGCCGCCCGTCATGGCGACTACCAGGTCGAAGACACGGATGACGCCCACCGCCTGCAGCACCAGCGCCGTTATCACCGCGCCGCGCATCATGGGCAGGACGATCTGCAGATAGGTGCGCCAGGTGGGAATGCCGTCGATCTTTGCCGCCTTCCAGACTTCCGCATCGACGCCTCGCAGCCCGGCCAGCATGATCGCCATGGTGACGCCGACGCCATTCCAGATGCCGCCGACGACGAGGCCGATCAAAGCGGTCTCAGGTTCGGCGATCGGAGCGAAGTGGAACTCGGTCCAGCCCAGGGCGCGGACGGCGGACTGGATGCCCAGGTTGGGATCCATCATCCACTGCCAGACGAGGCCGGTGATCACCAGCGACAGGGCGAAAGGATAGAGGAAGATGGTACGGAAGGCGTCTTCCTGCTTGATGCGCTGGTCGAGAAAGACCGCGAGCAGAAAGCCGATCACCATGTTGCAGATGATGGAGGCGGCGCCGAACACCCAGATATTGACGGCCGAGACGAGCCAGCGCGGCTCCTTCCACAGATCGTAATACTGCTTCAGCCCGACAAAATTGAAATTGGGGAAGAGCTTGGAATTGGTGAAGGACCAGATGACCGTGAAAGCGATGCAGATCACATAGATCACGATTGCGGTGAACGTCATCGGCAACGTGCCGACGACCGAGGGGATGAGCGCCCTGCGGCGGCGCCACAGACCCCTGCTTCTGAGTTGGTCGGCCGAGGCTTCGACCGCTCCCTGCACCGGCGCAATACTCGCCATCAGCCACCCCACAAATTCGGACCAAGCACCGCGCGAACTGTACTTAAAGACGGTGGCGGCCATCGTGTAATGGCCGCCACCGCAATGACCTCTACGATCAGTCGGCGTTCGCGATCATATCGACGAAGCGCGCCTGGGCGTCATCGATCGTCAGATCGGGGTTGAACCAAAGATCGGAGAACAGCGCGTTCATCTGCTGACCGAAGGCCTCGGTGCGCCAGATGTTCTGGGCCGGCACGATGCGCGACGGATCATCGAGCAGCGGGATGCCCTTCTGCATGCAGTCGTCGGCGGCCGACATGTCGACGTCCGAGCGGATCGGCAGCGAACCCTTGGCGAGGTTGAACTTCACCTGCACTTCGGGGCTGATCATCATGGAGGCGAGAGCGAGCTGAGCGCGCTCGACGTCCGGGTCGCCCTGCTTGAAGAACACGAAGATGTCGCCGCCCAGCGTGATGTAGGGATCGGTCGACGGCCCGAGCACGCACGCATAATCCGTGCCCGCCTTCTTGCCGGCGAGCGCGAACTCGCCATGCGCCCAGTCGCCCATGATCTGGAAGCCGGCCTGATCGTTGAGCACGAGCGCCGTGGTGTCGTTCCAGTTGCGGTTCGCCGCGCCCTCGTCGGAGTACTGCGACAGCGTGCGGATGGTCTCGAAGACCTTGCGGACTTCGGGGCCGGCGGCAACTTCGGTGTTGAGATCCTTGAGCACCTGCTCGCGCTTCTCGGCGCCCAGGATGTTCAGGAACAGCGAGTTGGCGAGCAGGTTGATCTGCCAGCCACCGCCGTCGCCACCGACGGCGATCGGGATAACCCCTGCTTCCTGGAGCTTGGGCAGGGCCGCGACCAGACCGTCGATGTCCTGCGGAATCTCGGTGATGCCGGCCTTCTTGAACGCCGGGATCGAAATCCAGGCCCACTGCTCGGAGTGGATGTTGGTCGGCACGCACCACCAGTGGCCATCGATATGGCAGGTGGCGGCGGTCGCATCGGGACGGATGATCTCGTCCCAGTTCTCCTGCTCAGCCAGCGGCGTGAGATCGAGCAGCAGGCCAGCAGCTATGAGTTCCTCATACTGGCGGCCGGGGTTGAACTGCGACGCATCCGGCGGATCACCGCCCAGGGCGCGCTGCATGACCGTGGCGCGAGCCGTTTCGCCGAGCGCGATGGCGCCGTCGACCCAGTGGTCGCCCGTCTTGTCGAACTCATTGGCAAAAACGCTGACGGCGGCCTGTTCGCCGCCCGACGTCCACCAGTGGACGACTTCGACGTCGGCCGCATAGCCGGACGTACCCAGCATCAGAGCGGCCGCCACACCGGCGACCACCGAAAATTTCTTCATGGTGTTGTCCTCCCAACGTTGACCGACAGCGGATGCTTCCGGCCCCTCATCCCCGGCCCGGCGGCAGCTCCCTTCGGACAGCCCCCCGGCCGACGGCGTGAAATCGATTACACGAAGGCTCCACGGAGATCAATGCAATCGATTGCAGCAGTCTCAGACACTTCTTGCGCGGCTGTCAAGTTCCAATTACCTAAGCAGTATCAGCGGCAGCGAGGAGGGCGCTGTCCGGCATGGACGCTCCCAGGAAAATACCGACGATTCAAGATGTTGCGCGGCATGCCAAGGTGTCGGCAGCCACCGTCAGCCGTGTCCTGAGCTCGCCCGAGAGGGTGTCTGAATCCACGCGTCAGCGGGTGAACGACGCGGTCGTCGAAACCGGCTACACCATCAACCAGGCTGCCCGCACTTTGCGCATGCAGCGGGCCAAGACGATCCTCACGGCGATGCCGGGAATCGGCAATCCGTTCTATTCCACGATTCTCGATGCGGTGGTGACGACCGCGACCTCGCGCGGATATGGTGTGCTCGTCACCGGCCGGCTCGGGGATGATCCTGCGCGCTGGCTGGCGGACTACTACCAGTCCAACCGGGCCGACGGGCTGCTGCTGTTCGACGGCTTCCTCGATACGCGCAAGCTTCACGCCATCACCGGCGCCAACACGCAAATGCCGCTGGTCGCCGCCTATGACGAGCTCCCGGACCCGCAGATCAATTCGGTGATCACCGACAATTTGCAGGCGGCCGAGCGCGCCGTGCAGCACCTCTACGATCTGGGGCACCGCGCCATCGGCCACATCAGCGGCCCCTCGCGCAACACCTTCCCGAACGAGCGGCTGGTGGGCTTCCGCAAGGCCATGTTCGAGCACAGCCTCGAGCTGCGCGAAGACTGGATCTTCGCCGGCGACTACAACATGAATAGCGGCCGCGCCGCCGCCGAATATTTCAAGAATCTCAAGGAGATGCCGACGGCGATCTTTTCCGGCAACGACGAGATGGCGATCGGTCTCCTCGCCGGGCTGCGCCGGTACGGCATCGAATGCCCGCGCGACATCTCGGTGGTCGGGTTCGACGACATCACCATCTCCGAGCACTATGTCCCCCCGCTCACGACGATGCGCCAGCCCCGCGAGAAGATCGGGCGGATGGCGACCGAGACGCTGGTCAACATCCTCGAGGGCAACGTCGTCTCGTCCGACCCAGTGCGGGTCATCCTGCAGTCGGAACTCGTCGTCCGCGAAAGCACGGCCCCGCCGCGAGGCTGACATCAGGCGCCGCATCGGCTAGATGCAGCATTCCGTGGCCCCGTAGCTCAACGGATAGAGCAGCAGCCTTCTAAGCTGTTGGTTGGAGGTTCGATTCCTCCCGGGGTCGCCAATTCTCCGTCAAATCAAGTGTTTGCTGGCGTTAATTAACGACGCTGTTCACATATCGCCCAAAGCATGCTGCGGCCGGCGTCGGGGCGAATTTGGGGGGCGGCCGGCCCTCAACTCGGCGCAATGATCGTGTTAAGGGGCGTCATGGAAACTCTTGCCCGAACCGTTCGCTCCTGGTGGCACCCCGGCCGCCGCTTCTCGCTCGCCGAGCTCATTGCCGACGGGGTGGTGCACGGCATCGGCATCGCCTTCGCGATCAGCCTGGGCACCGTGCTCATCGTCTTCGCGGCGATCGGGACGGCGCGGCCTGAGCTGCCGGCGATCATCATCTACCTCGTGACTCTCGTCACGGTGCTCGGCGTGTCGCTGGCCTTCAATCTCGCCCCCATCTCGGGCTTCAAGAAGCTGATGGCGCGGCTCGATCAGGCGGCGATCTTCCTGTTCATCGCCGGCACCTATACGCCGTTCCTCGCCGTGCTCGGCGGCACGCCCGCGGCGAACCTGCTGACGGTGCTGGTATGGGGCGCCGCGCTGGTCGGGGTCGCGCTCAAGCTGATCGTCCCCGAGAAGTTCGGCCGGCTTGCGATCTTGCTCTACCTGGCCATCGGCTGGAGCGGCGTTCTCGTGTTCCAGACGCTGGCGACGGTCCTGCCGGCCCCGAGCTTCTGGCTGGTGATCGCGGGGGGCCTCGCCTACTCGGGGGGCATCGTCTTCCATCTGTGGGAGCGGCTCAAATTCCAGAACGCCCTCTGGCACGCCTTCGTGGTCGCCGGATCGATCTGCCATTTGTGGGCGGTCTTCCACTGCATGGTGCTCGACCGCCTCTAGCCGCCCTGTCCTACCCTGGGATGCTCCACCGTGTCGCCGACCTCGAGCCCGATCTCGGTCGACCGGCCGCCTGGAATTTCAAGGACAAAGCGGACCGGAACCTTCGAGGGGATCGAGGTCGTGTCCAGCGGACGCGCATTGACGTGGATTGTCTTCACGACCCCGTCGGCGCCGATGAAGATCATGTCCAGCGGGATGAGGGTGTTCTGCATCCAGAAGGACGCCAGCCGCTCCTCGCCATAGTCGAACAGCATTCCAGCATCCGGCGCGAGACTTTCGCGGAACATGAGCCCCCTCGCCCGCTCCGCATCGTCGTCTGCGATTTCGACAGTGAACGGAAATTCGCCTTTGTCCGTATGCAGGACGAGCCGGCTTTCAGCATTCGAACAAGCCGCCAAAAGCAGGGCCAGCGGCGCGAACAGGGCCATGCGGGCGGCCCGACCGGCCAGACTCGCAATGGCGGAAAAGCGCATGGAATGAGCGGCTTAGTGGGAGGACGGAGCCTCGCCCCAGCCGTCGGGGCGGATTTCGGCGACCATCAGACCCTTGGGGCCGGTGCCGTAGCGTACGAGCACGAACTGGCCGGGGCGCAACTCGGTGATGCCGAAGCGGCGCAGCGTCTCCATATGGACGAATACGTCCGGCGCGCCCTCGCCGGCCGACAAGAACCCGAAGCCGCGAATGCGATTGAACCACTTCACCTCGAGCCGCTCCAGCTTGCTGGTAGGCTCCACCGTGACATGGGTGCGCGGTGCCGGCATCTGCGCCGGATGGCGCGCCGTCGACTCATCCATCGACAGGATGCGGAAGGCCTGCAGCCCTCCCGGACGATTGAGCGCCTCGACGACGATGCGAGCCCCCTCATAGGCCGTTTGATAGCCGTCGCGGCGCAGGCACGTCACATGCAGCAGCACATCAGGACGACCGTCATCGGGGACGATGAAGCCAAAGCCCTTGGCGACATCGAACCATTTGATGGCGCCGGCAATTTCAATGACATCTAGAGCGGGAGTCGAATCTGCGTCACCGCTGTCAAGCGGTCGGACACCGGGCTTGTCGCCATCGGCCGGAAGTTTAGCCGCCATGCCCCCAACGCCTCTTCGAACTTTGCCCGGTCGTAAATCCGGGTACGCAGTCAACGGACTCACCTTGGCCGATTCAGATTCAAAAGTTAAGGAGTCGTTGCGAAATTGTTGGGCGCCGGGCGCGCCAATTCACAGCACTGTTGCAGCCAGGGCGCAGCGCGCCGCAGCTCGATGAGAGGAGCGAGTCGATGAAGTATCTCCACACCATGGTGCGCGTCAGCGACATCGAACAGAGCAAGCGCTTTTATTGCGACGGGCTCGGCCTCAGGGAAGTGCGCCGCAGCGAGAACGACAAGGGTCGCTACACGCTGGTGTTCCTCGCGGCGCCCGGCGACGAGGATGCGCAGATCGAGCTTACCTATAACTGGGACCCCGAGGTCTATACGGGCGGGCGCAACTTCGGCCACCTCGCCTATCGCACCGACGACATCTATGCGCTGTGCCAGCACTTGATGGACATGGGCTACACCATCAATCGGCCGCCGCGCGACGGGCACATGGCGTTCGTGCGTTCGCCTGACGAAATCTCGATCGAACTTATCCAGAACGGCTCGCTCGAGCCGAAGGAGCCGTGGCTGTCGATGCCCAATACCGACAAGTGGTAACGGCCCGCTAACCACACCGCTTAGGCTCCGCTTCACCGCATTTGATTAGCCTTTGAGGCAAATCCTCGGAGCGCGATCGATGCGACTTGTTGTGGTGGCGCTCGCCTGCGCCGCGCTTTTGGCCGGCTGCGCCACCGCGCCCCGCAGCCTCTACGCCCAGTACAAGACCAGCTTCGGCATGTATGTGGCCCATTCCGAGGTCAACACCTTCTGCCTCAGCCCCAGGCTACGCTTCGCCATCGCCGCGCTCGAGGGCAAGTTCGGGCGCAAAGTGGTGGTGACCTCGGGCTATCGCACGCCGTGGCGCAATGACGATGTGGGCGGTGCCGACAACAGCTACCACATGAAGTGCATGGCGGCGGACATCTTCATTCCCGGCGTCAGCAAGCGTAGCCTGATCGCCGCCGCCTATCGCGAACGGCTGGTAGGTGGACTCGGGTGCTATCCCGGCCGCACGTTCATCCATATCGACGTGCGCGACCGCCCGCGCGGCTGGCGCAAGCCGGTGACGTTCTCGGGCTGCTGAGCGAAGGGGGGAATTGGCGCGCCCAAGGGGAATCGAACCCCTCTCTGCACCGTGAAAGGGTGCCGTCCTAACCGATAGACGATGGGCGCGTCGGGGCGGTCTATAGTGGGCCGCTTCCATAGGTGCAAGCCAAATCGGGGGTTTGCCGGCGGTCTTGGTGTGCCCCGGCCATTGGCGCATAGTGCGGGCGCTCGAGGGGGATCAGCGAACTGATGCCGACCGGCAATACCCAAGCGCTGCCAGACAGCCGCGCCGAGACCGACCGGCGGCTCGGTGCGTCGATGGCCGCGGCGCAGGGCGGCGACCGTACGGCCTACGAGACGGTGCTGCGCGATTGCGCACCCATCGTCCGGCGAATTGCGCGCGGCCGGGGGGCGACACCCGACTTCGTCGACGACGTGGTGCAGGACGTGCTGATCACCCTCCATGGCGCGCGGGCCACCTACGATCCGTCGCGATCCTTCATCGCCTGGCTGACGGCAATCACCCAGCGGCGGACCATCGACATCCTGCGCAAGCGTGGCCGGCGCGGTGCGCACGAAGTCCACGCGCCGGTGGCGTTCGAGACGCACGCCTCGGCGGACGATCCCGAAGAGGATGCGGCCCGCCAATCGGAGGCCGCGCGGCTCCGGGGCTTCGTGGCGGACCTGCCGGACGGGCAGCGCGAGGCGGTGCGAACGCTCGCCCTCGAGGAAAATTCGCTCGATGATGCATCCAGATCGACCGGCCGGACGAAAACGTCCCTGAAGGTCAATCTGCACCGGGCCATCAAGACCCTGCGCCTCCGGATGGGCGTGGACGCACGATGATGAGGACGATCAATGTCTAGCGACGGCGACATCTCCCGGCTGATCGGCGACCTGGGCAGCGATCTGAGGCCTGTCCGGCGCCTGCCGCCGCCATGGTGGCGCGCCCTGGTCTGGCTCGGCGTGGCTCTTGTCGTCGCGCTGGTCCTGGTTGCGACCCGCACCCTCCTGCCGGCGCTCGGCATCATCGGCAACGACCCGTTCATGCTGCCCGGCGCCTATGCGTCGCTGGCGACGGCCATCCTCGCCGCCATCGCCGCCTTCGAGCTGAGCCTGCCCGATCGCAGCGACGCGTGGCTCCTGCTGCCGCTGCCCCCGCTCGCGGTCTGGATCGTTCTCAACGGCCTGGGGTGCCTTGCGACGCTCGCCATCCCCGGCGCGCAGACCTCGCCCTTCCAGTTCATCGTCTGCCTGAGCCTCATCATCGCGATCTCGATTCCCCTGACCGCGGTAATGATCTTCATGCTGCGCCGAAGCCGGCCGCTGCGCCCGCTGCGGGTGGGAATCGTCGGCGGACTGGCCGCGTCGGCGGCCGCCGCCACCCTGCTGGTGCTGATCCATCCACACGATTCGGCCGTGCTGGACCTTGCCGCGCATGGCGTTGCCGTGACGGTCATCATCGGGCTCAACGTGCTGCTCGGCGGCCGCCTGCTGGTTCCCGCAAACAAATTTCGCCGCGGCGCGTAACCGCCAACTCCCCTCGCACGAATACCGGGACATGGGCGGCCCAAATGGGTCGCACCGGACCACGTTTGTAACCCCATTGCGAGGAATACCGCCATGACGCCTCATCCGCGCCAAACGACCACGCTCGTCTCCGCCATCGCCCTCATCGCGGCGCTGTCGGCCCCCACTTTCGCCCAGGACGCCATGTCGTCCGGCGCAATGTCGTCCGATGCCATGGGAAGCGACGCCATGGGCGGAGACACCATGTCCTCAGACGCCATGAGCGCCCCGATGGGCAACGCGATGATGGGCGGCAGCAAGACGATCAGGATCACCATCGAGAACCTTTTGACCGGCCAGCCCTTCTCGCCCTCGTTCTTCGAGGCCCGCACGACCGCCTCCACGCCACTCTTCGTTGTCGGCGAGGGGGCCTCCGACGCGTTGGTCGCGGTCGCCGAAGGCGGCAATATCGGGCCATTCTCGGTGGGCGCCGCGATGAACGCCGCCTCCACGCTGGGCGATGCGGCGCTCGCCATTCACACCCTGCCCGGCCAAACGCGGACGCTCTATATCAATGTCGACGAAGCCCACCCGCTGATCGATGGCGTGTGGATGCTGGGCAATACCAATGACGGCTTTTCGGGCGTCAGCGGGGTCGACGCATACAGCCTGAGCGAGGCCATGACGGTCGAAGCGCCGGGTTATGACGCCGGCTCGGAGATCAACAGCGAGAAGAAGGGCTTCCTCGGTGCGCTCGGCGGCGGCAACGATCGTGAGCCCGAGAACGGCGTGATCGCCCGGCATCAGGGCATTCGCGGCGACGCCGACGCGCCGAGCGACTGGAACTGGGACATCAACGCCCCCGTCGCCCGCGTGACCTTCACCCCGATCAACTGAACACTTGGGGCGGGCCGGATCAGCCGGCCCGCCCGTACCAGGCTCCTGAACTGGAGGAAGCAATGGACGGTGTCGTCAAAGCCATGCGGCGCGGCGGTTGGAGCGCACGCGGCCTAGTCGCCGCCGTGCGGCACGGCCAGCTTTTCGAGACCCAGGTCGGACCACGCGAGTTCGCGAGCAAGCAGGCGGCGATCGACTGGCTGCGCCGGGCCGCCGCCGACCGGGCCGTCAAGATCGGCCAGATCGTGGTCAGTCCGGGCCGGCCGCGCGGCAGTTAACTAAAATTCCCCCGGTCGCGATGTATTAACGGCATGGAACCAAACGCGCTTTTGTGCGTTGCGGCGGCGACTGGGGGCAACCTTGACCGAAGGTGGATTACGCGTTCTCGTCGTCGAGGACGAGCCGCTGGTGGCACTGCTGGCAGAAGAGATGCTCGCCGACCTTGGGCATCGGGCGGCGGCCGTGAGGCATGGCCTGAAGGACGGTCTCGCGGCCGTGGCGTCCGACGCCTTTGACTTGGCCTTCCTCGACGTGAATCTCGGTGGCTCACTGAGCTTTCCGATCGCCGAGGCAGCGGCCGACCGTGGGATCCCGGTTCTGTTCGTCACCGGCTTCGGGCGCGATCACATGGAGCGGCTCGCCGGGGAATGCGTGCTGCAAAAGCCGTACTCCTCGGCAGACCTCGAAAAGGCCATTGCCAGCGCCCTCGCACGCGGGACAAGCCGTGCCTAGACTTGGGCGCACCGTCACCCGAACCTTGTTGATGCTCGTTCTGGCACTGACCGTGCCTGTTACCGCCTTTACGGTCTTCGTGCTGGCGCGCCATGCTTTGGACGCGCAGAGCCGGTACGCCGGCCAGGCGGAGCAGATTGCCGGCTTCGTCAGCCAATTGGTCGATAAGGAACTCACCAACCTGGCCGCCTTGCTCCGGGGCGCGAGCAATTCCTCGGCGCTGCAAGGCGGCGATTTCGAACTGTTCCACCGGGAGGCACTGAGGCTCGTTTCCGGTACGGACCACATTATCGTGCTGCGCGACCGCAACCAGCACCAGCTTCTCAATACGGCGGTGCCGTTCGGCACGTCGCTGCCGGCCGCGCCACCGATGCTGGCCGAGGAGCAGGCGGCTTTCGACCGAGGCGCCACGGTGGTCGGCGGCGTCTATGCGAGCCCCATCAGCGGCGAATTGCGGGTACCCGTCGCCCTGCCGGTCACCATCGCGGGCGAGCCGCTCGTCCTCGCGATCACCGTCACGGTGGACTATTTCCACGATCTGCTCGTGCCGGCAGCGCCTCCCGGTTGGGTGGTCACGCTCGGCGACGGCCGGGGGATCGTAATCGCACGCACGCTGGACAATGCAACCTATGCCGGCACACCGGCGCTGCCTGCCTATCTCGAGCTGGCCAGCGGCCCCTCGGGCAGCTTCCGCATCTCGGGATTCGGTGACGCGCAGCTTCTATCGGGCTACACCCGATCGAGCTTCTCGGGCTGGTTGACCGGCGCCAACATTCCCGTCGCCGTGGTCGAGGCACCGCTGTGGAACTCCCTGGCCGCCATGCTCATGGTGGCGCTCGGCGCTGCGATCATC
Organism: uncultured Devosia sp.; assembly: GCA_964487765.1. Lineage (GTDB taxonomy): Bacteria > Pseudomonadota > Alphaproteobacteria > Rhizobiales > Devosiaceae > Devosia_A. The sequence continues at coordinate 17,057 of CAZASR010000031.1, forward strand.
GCCATTGCGATCAGCACCGCTTTCATCCGCCGCTTCCGCCGTGCATCGCAAATCCTGCTCGCCGAGGCCACGCGGGACAACGACGCTGCCGCGACGCCTCCCGCCGATACCGGCATCGAAGAGTTCGATCAGGCGATCGACGCCCTCGCCGCCGCCCGCGGCCGCAGCGCCGAAGCCGAGCGATCGCTGCGCGACCGGACGCAGGAGCTGGAAGTGGTGCTCGAGACCGCGCCGGCCGCCGTGTGGTTCACCTATGAGCAGTCGGTCGAACACGTCAAAAGCAACGCGCATGCCTCGCGCATGCTGCGCATGCCCGCCGACAGCGATGTGTCGATCGCCTCGGGGGAGCTCACGCACCTTCAGGTGTTCAAGGACGGCGCGCCCTGCCCGATGGACCAGCTCCCGCTGGATCGCGCCTTCCGCGGGGAGCACCTGCGGGACGAGGAATATGTGTTCCGCTTCGACGACGGCACGGAGGTCACCCTGCTGACCAGCGCCGAGCCCTTGCGCGCCCCCAATGGCGAGATCACCGGCTCGGTGGCCATCGGTATCGACATTTCCGAACGCAAGCGCAACGACGAACACCAGAAGCTGCTGATCAACGAGCTGAACCATCGGGTGAAAAACACGCTCACCACGGTGCAGTCCATCGCCCGCCGGAGCCTCAGAACGGCAAGCTCGCTCGAGGAGGCAGAACGCGCCCTCGGCGATCGTCTCGTCGCCGTGGCCCGCGCCTATGACGCGCTGACCCGGGAGCGCTGGCAGGGTTCGAGCATCAGGACGATGATCGAGAACACGGTCGCGGGCTACAGCCAGGTGGGACGCGTCACACTGGCAGGACCGGACTTCTGGCTGTCACCCTCCAACGGCGTCACCTTCTCGCTCATCGTGCATGAGCTGGCGGTCAACGCCACCAAGCACGGTGCGCTGTCGGGCGACACCGGCCAGGTCGAGGTGAGCTGGACGATCGAGCAAGAGCCCGACGCCGACGTGGTGACATTGACCTGGCGCGAGCGGGGCGGTCCGCCGGTCAAGCCGCCCGAACGCACCGGGTTTGGCAGCGACCTGCTGCGGCGGCTGTCGGACTCCGGCGGGTCGCAGCACCGGATGGACTTCGATCCATCCGGCCTGACGTGCACCTTTTCCCTGCGCCAGCACCGGGCCTCGGCGCCAACCGTCTCGGTGGGCCCAAAAGCCTGGTCGGACCAACATCAGTAAAATTGCGTAGGCGGTTCCCGCCGCCCGTTAACCGGCGCGGGCTTAGGTTATGCCGTGCCGCGACGTCAACGCGGCGGATCATGGGGCCCCAATGCGCGAACGGCGAGCTCATCCCCGGCGGGACGTCAATCATCGCGGGATATTGTCCTTTGACGACGCACGGTCGGCCGTGACCTGCCGCCTGCTCAACGTCTCCGAAAGCGGTGCGCTGGTGCGGGTGGAGGAGTCGCAGGGGCTGCCGCAGCTTGTTTCGCTGTTCTACGACAAGCTCGACGAGCAATTGCCCGAAGTCGTCACGGCCTTCTGCATGGTGGTCCGCCGCGAGCCGCGAAGCGCCGCCCTCAAATTCCTCCACGTCGCCTGAATACGCGCCGTTTCTTCTTCTTCATCGCGTGCGACGAAGGATTTCCTTCGCCCCCAGAATTTTGCAATTGTGTGACTCGTCCCTTGCGGGATTTCGGCTAGTTTCGCTGCCGGGCTCGGTACACTGGACGCCATGGCGTCTTCTCGCCGGGCGACCGCAGCTCGATGAGAAAGAAATGGCAATGAAGCAGACGATTTCGGCGCTCCTGGTGCTGGCCCTGGCGGCGATGGTCGGAACGGCCGTAGCTCAGGAAAAGACGCCCGACGATCCGCGCCTGTTCACCCCGGGCAAGCTGACCGTCAGCACCTCCGATCCGGCCTATCCGCCATGGGTGATGGACAACAACCCGGAGAGTGGCGAAGGCTTCGAGGCCGCGCTCGTTTATGCCCTGGCCGACGAGTTGGGCTTCGCCAGGGAAGACGTGGTGTGGGTCGACGCGACCTTCGACCAGGCCATCGCGCCCGGTCCCAAGAGTTACGACTTCTCGATTCAGCAGATCTCGGTGACACCGGAGCGGGCCAAGGTCGCGACGTTCTCGGACGTCTACTACCAGTCCGACAAGGCCGTGATCGCGCTGCCGGATTCGCCGGTCGCCGCGGCCACAACCTTCGCCGACCTGCGCAATGCGCGCTGGGGCGTCGCCATCGGCACGACCGATTTCGATTACGTCCAGGACGTCCTGGGGGTCGACGACGCGGCCGTCTATGACGACCAGGCCGGCGTGTTCCAGGCGCTGCAGGGCGGTCAGATCGACGCCACCATCGCCACCCTTCCCACAGCGCTCTATGCAACCGCGGTGCAGGTGCCGGAAGCGAAGATCACCGCCATCGTGCCGGTCGACCCGCGCGACGAGGGCCTGGGTCTGTTGTTCGAATACGGCAACCCGATCGTTCCCTGGATCAATGAGGGCCTGGCGGCGCTCAAGGAAAAGGGCACCATCGACGAGCTCGTGCAGAAATATCTCATCGCCGACCCGAACATTCCGGTGATCAATCAATGACGCGACGTCCCGGCAAGGGGCGCCGGCAGGTTGCACTCAAGGACCGGCTCTTGCCGGTCCTTATTAGTTTGCTCAGCGTCGTCGTGGTCTTCGGCGCCGCCGGCTACTTCGTGACGCAGGCAGAGCAGTGGCCGCGCATCCAGTTGCAGTTCTTCAGCCTCGAGGCGATGTGGGAGTCCCTCCCCGATGTCGCCAAAGGCTTCACGGTGAGCCTCAGAATCTGGCTGATCAGCCTGGTCTGCATCGCCATCTGGGCGCTGGTGCTGGCGATCTTCCGCGCCATGAACGGCCCGTGGTTCGCCCCGCTGCGCGTCTTCGCCATCGTTTATGTCGATCTGTTCCGCGGGCTGCCCGCGCTGCTGCTGGTGCTGCTGTTCGGCTTCGGCATCCCGGCGCTCAACCTGCCGGGCCTGCCCAATAGCGGCCTGTTCTGGGGCGGCGTGGCGCTGATCCTCAGCTACTCCGCCTATGCGACCGAGGTCTACCGCTCGGGCATCGAGGCGGTACACGAAGGTCAGAACATGGCCGCCAAGGCCCTTGGCCTCACGCAATGGCAGACCCTCCGCCACGCCATCCTGCCGCAGGCCGTGCGCAACGTCGTGCCGGCCATGCTGAACCTGGTGGTGGCTCTGCAAAAGGACGTCGCCCTGCTCTCGGTGATCGGCGTGCGCGACGCGGTGCGCGAGGCACAGATCTACACGGCCCGCACCTTCAACTATTCCTCGCTCGTCGTCGCGGCGATCCTGTTCCTGCTCGCCACCATCCCGCTGGCGCGCTTGACCGACCATCTCCAGCGCCGTGACCGGGAACGCCGCCTCCAGGGTGTGCTCTGACATGGCCCGCATCGCGATCGAAAAGCTCACCAAATACTACGGTGAGAAACTGGTTCTCGACGGCGTCGACCTGGCCGTGGAGCCGCACGAGGTGGTGTGCCTGATCGGCGCTTCGGGCTCCGGCAAATCCACCCTGCTCCGCTGCATCAACGGGCTCACGGAGTTCGACGAGGGGAGGATCCAACTCGACGGCCTTGACATCTTCGATCCGAGCTTCGGGCGGACAGGGCTCTACAAGCGCATCGGCATCGTCTTCCAGGCCTACAATCTGTTCCCGCACATGACGGTCCTGCAGAACGTGACGCTGGCGCCGACCAGAGTGCATGGGCGCCCCCGGCGCGAGGCGGAAGCCGCGGCGCTGAAGCTGCTCGAAATGTTCGGGCTCGGACAGTTCGCACAAGCCTACCCGGAACAATTGTCGGGCGGCCAGCAACAGCGCGTGGCGATCGTCCGCTCGCTGGCGACCGAACCGGAGGTGCTGCTGCTCGACGAGGTGACGGCCGCGCTCGATCCCGAGCTGATCGGGGAGGTGCTCAAGATCATCCGCGACCTCAAGGCGAGCGGCATGACGATGGTGATCGTGACGCACGAGATGGGCTTTGCCCGCGACGTTGCGGACCGAGTGTGCTTCCTCGACGGCGGCCGGATCATCGAGCAGGGCGAGCCGCACCGGCTGTTCGCCCACCCGCAGCAGCCGCGCACGCAGAAATTCCTGGAGCGCATCATCGCAGCCGGCCGGCTGGAGGCCACGAAGTAGCCCTTAACCATTGGCAGCGAGATAATCCCTGACCAGGGCCACCCAGTACCGCGCGGCTGGTGCGATGATGGCGTCGTTGAAGTCGTAGCGTGGGCTGTGAAGCTCCGCGCTCGGCCCGTTGCCGACGAATAGATAGGCGCCCGGCCTCTTGGCGAGCATGAAGGCGAAGTCCTCGCTGACCAGGCGCGGCGTCATCGTGCCGACCCGCGCTTCGCCGAAATGCCGGATGGCGACCCGCCGTGCGAACTCCGTTTCGGCGAAATGATTGACCAGCGCCGGAAAGCCTGGCGGATGGTCGATCTCGGCGGTCGCGCCGTAGCTCGCGGCGTGCGCTTCGGCCAGCGCCTTGATCCGGGAGCGAACGCGGTCGCGGACGGCGTCGGTGAAGGCTCGGGTGGTGATCTGCAGCTCGACCTTGTCGGGGATCACATTGGGCAGCGAGCCGCCATGGATCATCCCCACGGTGATCACTGCAGTCTCGAGCGGATCGACATTGCGCGAGACGATCGTCTGCAGCGCCATGACCAGCGACGAGGCGGCGACGATGGGATCGACCGCTTCGTGCGGCAAGGCCCCGTGGCCGCCCTGCCCGGTGATGGTGATGGTGACCAGATCGACCGAGGCCATGACCGGACCGGCGGTGAAGCGGAATTCACCGGCAGGGACCCCTGGCCAGTTGTGCATGGCAAAGACCGCGTCGACGGGGAAGCGCTCGAACAGGCCGTCCCCGATCATCTCGACGGCACCTCCGACCTCCTCGGCCGGCTGGAAAATAAGTCGTACTGTGCCCGAGAAATCGCGGCGGTCGGCCAGCTCCCTGGCAGCGGCAAGCAGCGTCGCCATGTGGCCGTCATGGCCGCAGGCATGCATCACCCCGGGCGTGACACTGGCATAGTCGAGGCCGGTGTCCTCGGTGATGGGCAGCGCGTCCATGTCGGCCCGGAGGCCGATCGTCCGCTCGCCTGCTCCGCCGCTGAGCGTCGCGACGACGCCGGCACCGCCGATGCCACGGGCCACGTCATAGCCCCACCCCCCGAGGAGGTCGGCGACGAGCGTGCTGGTGGCGCGCTCATCGCGGCTGAGCTCCGGCGCGGCGTGAAGCTTTCGTCTGAGGGCAATGGGATCGAAGGCGCTCATCGCGCTGACCTAGCGCGGCGCGACGGCCCTGTCGACGCCCGCGCCTTGACGCCGGGGCCGGTCCATCGTAACTGAGCCCCGGTCTTCCGCGCCCATCGTCTAGCGGTCAGGACACCGCCCTCTCACG
>CAZASR010000032.1:0-22332 GCA_964487765.1 uncultured Devosia sp.
AAGTGCTGCTGCAGATCAAGCTGCAGCTCGAGCGGCTGGTGCCGGTGCACAAGGTTCACGACCTCACCGACGAGGGCAAGGCGCTGGAACGCGAGCTGGCGCTGGTCAAGGTGGCCAGCACCGGCGAGCCGCGTGCCGAGTCGCTGCGTCTCGCCGACGCCTACCGGGCGCAGATCGTCGACGCGACCACCGAAAGCTTCGTGTTCGAGATTACCGGTAAGCCGAGCAAGATCGACAGCTTCATCGCCATCATGGTGCCGCTGGGGCTGGTCGAGGTGGTGCGCACGGGGCTGGCCGCGATCTCGCGCGGGCCGGAGGGGATGTAGCGAGCGCCGGGCCGCCCCTTGACCATGCGCGCCGCGGTCTATGATCGCTATGGCGGGCCGGAGCAGGTGCGGGTGGCCGATGTGCCGCGTCCCGAGCCCCGGCCCGGCGAGGTGCTGGTCCGCGTTCGTGCCGCTTCGGTCAATTCGTGGGACTGGGATCTGCTGACGGGCAATCTCTATGGCCGGATCGACGGCCTGTTCGGGCCGCGCAAACGCGTGCTCGGCGCCGACCTCTCCGGCGTTGTCGAGGCCGTGGGGGAGGGCGCCACGCGCTTTGGCCGGGCGACGCGGTGGCGGGAGACGTCTCCGGCCACGGCTTTGGAGGCTTTGCGGAATATGTCAGAGCCCCCGAAGGCGCGTTCGTTGCAAAGCCAGATGGATTGTCTTTCGAAGAGGCGGCGGCGGTTCCGCAGGCGGGGCTCCTCGCGTTGCAGGCGCTGCGCAAGCGCCGGCCGCTCGTGGCGGGCGAGCGCGTGCTCGTCATCGGCGGCGGAGGAGGTTGCGGCAGCTTTGCCATTCAGCTTGCGGTGATGATGGGCGGCGAGGTCACCGCGGTCGATCATGGCAGCAAGCTCGAGTTCATGCGCTCGCTCGGCGCGGCGCGTGTCATCGACTACACGCGCGAAGAGGCGCTGGCGACGACCGCGCCCTATGACCGAATCGTCGATCCAGTGGCACGGCGCCCACTGGCGCAGTATCGCCGTGCGCTCAAATCAAATGGCACACTGGTGGTGATCGGCGGACGGGCGCGAACGCTGATCGCGGTGGGACTCGCCAGCCTTCGCACCAACCCCGAGGGGCAGGATTTGAGCCTGCTGATCTGGCGGCCGAACCCGGACGACATGGCCGAGATGCTTGCCCTGTGCGCCGCCGGCACGATCAAGGCCGCCATCGACACGGTCTATCCGCTCGAGCAGACGGGTGATGCCCTGCGGCGAGTGGGCGAGGGCAAGTCGCTGGGGAAGGTGGTGGTGCGGGTCGACGAGCGTCGAGCCTAGACGCACCGGGGTGACAAGGCGTTTGCGCGCAGTGTAAAGGCTGCGGCCATGACCGACCTTTCCGTGAACCTCAATGCCGTCGCCCAGCTTCGCAATCGCCGCGATCTTCCGTGGCCGAGCGTAACGGGAATCGCGCGCATCTGCCTCGTCGCCGGCGCCGACGGGCTGACGGTGCATCCGCGGCCAGACGAGCGGCACATCCGGCGCTCGGACGTGTTTGAGGTGTCCGATCTGCTGCGCGACGAGTGGCCGGGACGCGAATACAATATCGAAGGCTATCCCACCGAGAATTTCCTCAAGCTGTGCGAGGTGGTCCGGCCGGACCAGGTAACGCTGGTCCCCGACGATCCGGCACAATCGACATCGGATCATGGGTGGGACATCGCGGGCCACGCGAGTTTCCTCGCAGAGACGATCGAGCGGCTGCAGAACTGCCACATCCGCGTGTCGCTGTTCGTCGATGCCGATCCCGCGGTCGCCGATCTCGCAGCGGAAGTGGGCGCGGACCGGGTCGAGTTGTTTACCGGGCCCTACGGGAATCCAAAGAGTGACGCGGCCGCCGAGCTAGCCAAACTCAAGGCGACGGCCGACGCCTGCCGCAAGGCGGGAATTCGAGCCTCGCGCGGCGGGGCCGGAATCGGTGTGAACGCCGGGCACGACCTGACGCTGGACAATCTCCCGGCGCTGGTCCAGGCGATTCCCGATCTCGAGGAATGCTCGATCGGACACGCACTGACTGCCGATGCGCTGATCTACGGCTTCGCCGAGGCGGTGCGGAAGTACCGCGCGATCCTCGGCGGCTGATCGAAACGAACGAACAATCGCGCGGCGAAAAGTGACCGATCGGGGCCGCCCGACCCGGCTGCTGCCGATGCCGGAGGCTGCACCGCCCGGCTTGCCGTAGCGCACAGGATTGTGCCTGGGGGACATGGACTTAACGCCATGAACGGACTGTTCGCTCGGCAAGCGAGCGTGCCCGCTTGCGCCGAATCCCAAGCAGGCACATATGCGCACCCAGTTACCGTTTGATACTGGAGAGCATTCAAAATGACCAAGCCAAGGATCGCCGTCATCATCGGCAGCATCCGTCCCAACCGGCACGGCGACAAGCCGGCCGCCTGGATCGCGAATCTCGCGAGGGAATCGGGACAATTCGATGTCAAGATCGTCGACCTGAAGGACTATCCGCTGCCGCTGTTCGACGCGCCCGCGTCGGACCTGTGGATGCCCACTCCCAACGAGGTCGCCGCCAAATGGCAGGCCAAGCTCAACGAATTCGACGGCTACATCATTGTCACTGCCGAATATAACCGCTCGGTGCCGGGCGCGCTCAAGAACGCCATCGACTGGGCCTACAAGCCCTTCATGAAGAAGGCCGTGGCCTATGTGAGCTACGGCTCGGTGGGCGGTGCGCGCGCCGTCGAGCACCTGCGCAATATCATGACGGAGCTGCAGGCGGTGTCGGTGCGGCACGGCGTGCATATCGGCGGGTCGGATTTCGGCCCTGTCATGATGGGCCAGAAGACCTGGGACGAGGTCCTTCCCGGCCAGGTGCCCTTCACCAAGGACCTGTTCGACAACCTCGCCTGGTGGACCAACGCCACCAAGGCTGCGCGGGACGCCGAAGAAGTCGAGGCCAAGGCCGCGTAACAAATCGGGGTTCGCCCGGACCTTCTCCTTCTGTCCGGACGAGGGCGGTGCCGCAAGGCGCCGCCCTTTTGCTTTCTTGAAGCGCTGCGGTGAACAAACGGACAGTCAAGACGTTTTCTGACGATACTTTCTTGCTAACCTGTCGCAGTCCGAGCGGTTGAATGCGACTTTGGTCGGGTGTAGAGAGCCGCCCGCCTCATCAAGGGGCTACGAAGGCTACATGACGCAGACGACCGCATCCGGCGCCCCGGCGACCGGAGACGTTGCGACCACTTCGGCCGGCCACGCCAAAACCCAATTGCCCCTCCTCGTCCTCGGTGCGCTCGGAGTCGTCTATGGCGATATCGGCACGAGTCCGATCTATGCGTTTCGCCAAGCGCTCTCGATCCGGCCGGCGGCGCAGGAAACTTCCACCGAGATACTGGGACTGCTGTCGCTGATCGTGTGGGCGCTGACCATCACGGTGGCGGTCAAGTATATCTTCTTCGTCACGCGCGCCGACAACAAGGGCGAGGGCGGAACGCTGTCGCTGATGTCGCTCGCCGCCTCCGGCTTCGCCAAACGGCCGCGCTGGATCATCGCGGCGGGCGTCGTGGGGGCGGCGCTGTTCTTCGGCGACGCCATCATCACGCCCGCCATATCGGTGCTGTCGGCAGTGGAAGGCGTACGCCTCGTCGCGCCGGCGCTCACGCCCTGGGTGGTGCCGATCACGCTGGTGCTGATCATCGGCCTGTTCGCAGTGCAGCGCTTCGGGACGGCCGGCGTCTCCACCGTCTTCGGGCCGATTACGGCGGCCTGGTTCCTGGTCCTCGGCTTTGCGGGCCTGATGAGCATCATCCAGTATCCGGCCGTGCTGTGGGCGCTCAACCCGGCATTGGGGGTGCAGTTCCTGTTTACGCATGCTCCGATCGCGCTGGTCGTCCTCGGTGCGGTGTTCCTTGCGGTCACGGGCGTCGAGGGGCTCTATGTCGACCTCGGCCATTTCGGTCGCAAGCCGATCGTCGTGGCGTGGTTCATCCTCGTGTTTCCGGCGCTGCTGCTCAACTATTTCGGGCAGGGGGCCTACGTGTTGTCGCACGATGCGGCGACGATCAGCCATCCGTTCTTCGAGATGTACCCGGACTGGGCGAAGGTGCCGATGATCGCGTTCGCGACCGCCGCGACGATCATCGCCAGCCAGGCGGTGATCACCGGAGCCTATTCGCTCACGCGGCAGGCGATCGCGCTCAACCTTCTGCCGCGCATGACGGTGCGCCACACCTCGGAAACGCAGAGCGGCCAGATCTACATGCCGCAGATCAATTCGATCCTGATGGTCCTCGTGATTCTGCTGGTGATTTCATTCGGCAACTCGGCGGCGCTGTCGCATGCCTACGGCGTAGCCGTCAGCGGCGTGATGCTGGTGACCACCGTGCTGCTCGGCGTCGTCATGTACAGAATCTGGAAATGGCACCTCGTTCCCACGCTGATCGTGATGGTGCCGTTCTTCGCGGTGGACGCCGGCTTCTTCGTTGCCAACGGGATCAAGCTGTTCCAGGGCGGCTGGGTGCCGGCCGTGGTGGCGGTGGTCGTCGCGGGCACGATGACCGTGTGGATACAGGGGCGGCGCCGGCTCAGCGAAAAGACCCGCCGCGACGAGGTGCCGCTCGAAGTCCTGGTCGAGAACCTGGCCAAGAAGAAGCCGACCATCGTGCCGGGGACGGCCGTGTTTCTCACATCGGACATCGAGGGCGCGCCGACGGCGCTGCTCCACAGCCTCAAGCACTATAAGGTGCTGCATGAGCATAACGTCATTCTAACGGTACTAACCGCCGATACGCCGCGCGTGCCCGACGACGAGAAGGTGACGATCGACGCCTACAACGACCTGTTCTACCGCGTGGTCGTGCGCTTCGGCTTCATCGAAACGCCCAACATTCCCAAGGCGCTGGCGCTCGCTCGCAAGCTGGGGTGGAAATTCGACATCATGTCGACGTCGTTCTTCCTCAGCCGCCGCTCGCTCAAGGCTGCACCGAAGGGCCTGCCGATCTGGCTCGACCGGATGTTCATCGCGCTGGCGCGAAACGCGACGGACGCCACCGAGTACTTCCATATTCCGACCGGGCGGGTCGTCGAGATCGGCACTCAAGTGCTGCTCTAGTTTCGCCTCTTGAGGTAGGGCTTGACAGCGGCGACGGGGCCCGCCGGAGAACGAGCGAATCAAAATGCTTGCGTAGAACTGCGTATTTATGTTTTGTTAACGGTGGCTGCGGGGGAGCTGCCGTTTTGTTTATTTTTTCTGACTGCTACTTTGTTCATATTTCGAGCGCGGTGGGGGGATGTCCACCGGCACGCTGATTGTTCACCACACACTCGATGTACTGACCGGCCTCGCCGCGCTGACGCGTATCGAGACCAGCGATACTTCGACAGTGTATGTCGACGATCCCGTCAACCCGGCAGTCCGGATCGTGTTTCAAAACGATCCGGCTGTTCCGGGATCTGCGAGCGCATTCACCGTGACGGACGGGATCGGAACCACGCTCTACGCCGAGGGCGGCTATGCCGTGTCGCTGTCTGCGCTCGATGCTGCGCTCAGCGCGGGCAACATGGAAGGGGCAAGAGCCGCCCTGTTTGATGGGCTCACGGCTCTCGCCCTGGCGCCGGGCGTCGATGTCGAACTCACCAACCTGAAGCCGGGATTGAGCTTCGAGGGAAACGACCTGGGAACAGCGTTCACCGTCACCCAGGGCGCCGCGACCGTGCATGCGGGAGCGGGCGACGACGGGATTTCGCTGTGGGCGGATTTCAACGCAGGGCAGATCGATGGCGGGGAGGGCTACGACACACTCTGGGTGGATGGCCCGGCCTCGACCACCGTCTCGGTATTCTCGCACAAGATCTCGGTCACCCGCCTTAATCCATTCACATGGACCGTCGAGGTGATCGATCGTCCTTTCGAGGGCGTCGAATTCTTCCGCGGCTCTGCGGGTATCCAGGTATTTCGGGCCATCGGCGAGGGCATGAGGTTCGAAGGTGGAGCCGGGATGGACCAATTCGAACTCTTGGCAGGTCCGGCGCTGGTCGACGTCGTCGATTTCGGTGGCGAAACCGGTGCGAAGGGCATCGTCGTCAATCTCGGATTCAACCCGGGCACACCGCCCGCCATGGACAGTGCCCTGGCGGCGGCGCTGGCTGCCGTTCTCGACGGCGATGCAGCACCGGGGATGGAGTACGCCAACGACACGTTCGGCGAGCTTGACAACCTCTCGACCGGTTTCATCGTTGAAGGGACAGCGCGAGCCGATGTCTTCTACGGATCGAGCGAGGCGGATGCGTTCGTCGGCGATGGCGGAGACGATCATTTCTTCGGTGGCGACGGCGACCGGATCGACGGTGGCGGAGGCGACGACAGCTTCTATCTGAGCGGCGCGCGCGACGCCTACGACGTGCGCGGCGAGGCGGGCGCAATCGTGATCGCGGCCAGGGATGGCAGCGGCACGGACGAGGTCACTGGCGTCGAGCACTTCCGCTTCGCAGGCGTCGAGTATGCGGCGGCGGACCTGGTGCCCGCCGCGACGCGCCCGTCGCGGTCGACGATGACAATGGCGAGGATGCCGTCATAGAGGCTGCGGCCGGGGTCGCCGGCGACGCCTCGGCGATGGGCAACGTGCTCGACAACGACTCCGATGCGGACGGGGATCCGCTCGGCGTGGTGGGGGTGAAGAGCGAGGCGGCGGACAGCTTCGAGGGCGCCGGCGTCGTCAGCGGCCTCTATGGCCTGCTGACGATCGCCGCGGATGGCAACTGGTCATATGTCCTCGACGACAGCAGGGCAGCCACCAATGCCCTGCAGGGCGGCACGACCGTCCATGACATTTTCCGCTATCGGATCGGCGCCGGCACGGATTTCGCGGAAGCGACGCTGGATATCGTGATCGCCGGCAGCAACGACGTTCCCGTGGCCGGGGACGACGCGCTGGCGACCGACGAGGATACTGCACTGGTCTTCGCGGCGTCTGCGCTGACGGACAACGACGCGGATCCCGAGGGCGATCTCCTGTCGCTTGTCGCGGTGGACGGCGCAAGTCACGGCACCGTCGCTCTCGTGGACGGCAACATCACCTTCACCCCCGAAGCCGACTATTTCGGGCTGGCCGGTTTCTCCTACACAGTGGAAGACCCGCAGGGCCGCGCGGCTACGCAGCAGGTGAGCATCACGGTCAGCAGCGTCAACGATGCACCGCAGGCCACCGATGATGCGGGGTCGGCGCTGGCGACGGCGGAGCATACAGCGCTGACAATCTCGGCGGCGCGGCTGCTGGGTAATGATAGTGATGCAGATGGGGATGCGCTCACGATCGCCGAGGTGGGCGGCGGCGTGGGCGGGACGGTGGTGCTCGAGGCCGATGGGTCGGTCACCTTCACGCCGGCCGCGGACTTCAGTGGTGCGGCGAGCTTTACCTATCGGGCGAAGGATAGCGCGGGCGCCCTGTCGGCGGCGGCAACGGTCTTCGTGGAGGTGACGCCGGTCAATGATGGGCCGGTGGCGAACGATGACTCCGGGTCGGGGCTGGTGACGGCGGAGGATACGGCGCTGACGATCTCGGCGGCGCGGCTGCTGGGCAATGATAGTGATGCGGATGGGGATGCGCTCACGATCGCCGAGGTGAGCGGCGGCGTGGGCGGGACGGTGGTGCTCGAGGCCGATGGGTCGGTCACCTTCACGCCGGCCGCGGACTTCAGTGGTGCGGCGAGCTTTACCTATCGGGCGAAGGATGGCGCGGGGGCTGTTTCCGAGGCCGCCACGGTCATCGTGGAGGTGACGCCGAGCAATGATGCGCCCGTGGCGAACGATGACTCCGGGTCGGAGCTGGTGACGGTCGAGGACACGGCGCTGACGATTTCCGCCGCGCGGCTGGTGGGCAATGATAGTGAAGCGGATGGGGATGCGCTCACGATTGCGTCTGTGAGCGGCGGAGTGGGCGGGACGGTGGTGCTCGAGGCCGATGGGTCGGTGAGATTCACGCCGGAGGCGGACTTCAACGGCGCGGCGAGCTTTACCTATCGCGCGAAGGATGGCGCGGGGGCTTTTTCGGAGGCCGCCACGGTCATTGTGGAGGTGACGCCGGTCAATGATCCGCCGGTGGCGAATGATGACTCCGGGGCCGGGCTGGTGACGGCCGAGCATACGGCGCTGAGGATCTCCGCCGGGCGGCTGCTGGGCAATGATAGTGATGCGGATGGGGATGCGCTCACGATCGCCGAGGTGAGCGGCGGCGTGGGCGGGACGGTGGTGCTCGAGGCCGATGGGTCGGTCACCTTCACGCCGGACGGGGGTTTTGACGGGGAGGCGAGCTTTACCTATCGGGCGAAGGATGGCGCGGGGGCTTTTTCGGAGGCCGCCACGGTCATTGTGGAGGTGACGCCGGTCAATGATCCGCCGGTGGCGAATGATGACTCCGGGGCCGGGCTGGTGACGGCCGAGCATACGGCGCTGAGGATCTCCGCCGGGCGGCTGCTGGGCAATGATAGTGATGCGGATGGGGATGCGCTCACGATCGCCGAGGTGAGCGGCGGCGTGGGCGGGACGGTGGTGCTCGAGGCCGATGGGTCGGTCACCTTCACGCCGGCCGCGGACTTCAGTGGTGCGGCGAGCTTTACCTATCGGGCGAAGGATGGCGCGGGGGCTGTTTCCGAGGCCGCCACGGTCATCGTGGATGTGACGCCGGTTAATGATGCGCCCGTGGCGATTGATGACTCCGGGGCCGGGCTGGCGACGGCGGAGGATACGGCGCTGACGATCTCCGCCGGGCGGCTGCTGGGCAATGATAGTGATGCGGATGGGGATGCGCTCACGATCGCCGAGGTGGGCGGCGGCGTGGGCGGGACGGCGGCGCTCAATAGCAATGGCTCGGTCACCTTCACGCCTACGGATGACTTCAGTGGTGCGGCGAGTTTCGCTTACCGCGTGAAGGACAGCGCGGGCGCCCTGTCGGCGGCGGCAACGGTCTTCGTGGATGTAACGCCGGTCAATGAGGTGCCGGTGGCGAACGATGACTCCGGGTCGGGGCTGGTTACGGCGGAGGATAGAGCACTTACCATCTCCGCCGGGCGGCTGCTGGGCAATGATAGTGATGCAGATGGGGATGCGCTTACGATTGCTTCGGTGAGCGGTGGTGTGGGCGGTGCGGTGGTTCTGAACAGCAGTGGTTCCATCACCTTCACGCCTGCGGCAGACTTCAATGGCGCGGCGCGGTTCAGTTATCGTGCCAAGGACGGGGCGGGAGGGCTTTCCTCGTGGGCGACGGCCGTGGTGCATGTGACGCCGGTGAATGATGCGCCCTCGTTCGGCGGCCGGGGCATCGTTCCCTCCGCGGCGCCGACGGTGCGCGAGAATACGGCGACCGTGACGACGCTGTCGGCCGTCGACCTCGACAGTACGGCCATCAGCTACAGCGTTGTGGGGCGCGACGCGGCGGCGTTCCGGGTCGACGGCAATGTGCTGCGCTTTGCTGCGCCTGTCGATTACGAGGCGCCCACCGACTGGAACGGGGACAACGTCTATGAGGTCTCGGTCGTGGCATCGGACGGGCAGCTGACGGATGCGCGCAGTCTCGGGATCGGGGTGCTCGACACGGTGGGCAATGTCATTCGCGGAACTTCGGGGGCCGACCGGATCGACGGACGCCACGCGCTTGGCGGCAAGACGGCGACGGACGAAGAGGATCGGATCGATGGCCGCAAGGGTCGGGACGATATCCGCGGCGGCGACGGTAACGACACGATCTCGGGCGGGAAGGGCGACGACCGGCTGCGGGGCAATGGCGGTGACGACATGCTGCGGGGCGGCAAGGGCGATGACAAGATCAACGGTGGAGCCGGGCAGGACACGGTCGACTATTCAGATGCAACCGACCCGGTGAGCGTCTCGCTGGCGGGTTCGCACAATGCGCGCGTGAGGATCGGTGGCATCACCGAGGACAAGGTGAAGAATGTCGAGAATATTATCGGCGGCAAACGCGCCGATGTGCTGATCGGCGACTCGGAAGACAACCTCCTGGCAGGCAATCGCGGCAAGGATGTGCTGGCGGGGCGTTTGGGTGCCGATACCCTTTCGGGTGGGCGCGGGCGCGACCAGTTCATCTTCGACATACGGCCGGAGGCCGGGAGCGCCGACCTCATCACCGATTTCAAGCACAATGCCGACCTGATCGTCCTCGAGGACGGGATGTTCAGGATGATCGGTTCCAAGCTCAACAAGCGCGAGCTCTACGCCCATGATGGCGCCGAAGCGGCGCACGACCGGAACGATCGGGTCATCTACGACACGTCGACGGGCGAGCTCTACTATGATGCGGACGGCATCAGGGGCGGATACGACCCAGTGCATTTCGCCACGCTGGCCGGAGCGCCCGCGATCGATGCCGGTGACTTCCTGATCGTCTAGCCGCTCAGTCCTTCGGAATGTCGGGACAAACGTAAGGGACGTCGGCGGGCGTGTAGCGCTCCTCGTCCATACCGGCAATCCTGAGCACCAATTCGTCAGCGCTGAGCGTGACGATGTCGGCCGTGATCGCCAAGCCGTCCTCATTCCAGGTAACGGTACCGTCGCCCGTCTTCTGCCAGGCCGAAAGACGATGGGTTTCCCAGCACGAGTCCTGGACCAACGTTCCATCGGAGAGAAAGATCTTGATGACGCCGGGCAGCGAGGCGTCGTCGCCCGCCTTCACCCAGACCCGATCGGTCAGCTCGTCCCGCTCGTCGCCAGTGCTCGATTCCGCCGCCGTGGCGGTGGCGTCCTGCGCGGAAGCGGGGAGGGCGACGGTGCCAACGCCCCACAGGCTCAAAAGGGCGAATATGGCGGCCCTGCTGGGCATTGAACGTCTCCGTCGAAAGCAACCCGCACGTGGCGCGCCACGCGCGGGCTGCAATGGTCGGCCGTCAAAACGGCCAAAGTGAGTTTCGCGGCAGCCGTCAGGATGCAGGGCCGACCGTGGCGAACCAATAGGAATTGCCCTGCTCGACGAAGCTCGAGGCGACGTCGGAGAACCGGATTTCGATCTCACCTCTACGGTAGAGCGAAACCGGGGCCTCGTTCTTGAGCGACGACTTGCCGTCGACGAAGACGTGGTTGACGGCGATCTCCACGCTGTCCGAGGTGTCGTTGTTGAGCTTGATGAGGAAGAAGGACGGATCGAACTCGACCTGTGCCGGATTTTCGGCCTGCAGCGCCTTAATGACGGTGTCGATGGGCTGCAGCATTCTGAGCGTGAGGTCGGCGCGGCCGTCGTCGCCGGGGCTGACTTCGAGGACGAAGAGATTGGGTTCCTCGACATCGGTACTGGCGGGGACGATCTGGAGCTCGGTTTCAATCTCGGCAAGCTGCGTGCCCTGGCCGTGCTGGTCCTTGCTGATGCACTGGCCCTTGCCGGTGGTCGGCGCGAGAGCGCTGAGCTTTTCGATCAGGCCGTCAAGGCCTTCCTTGCATTCGTCCTCGCCGCTCTGCGGGACGCGCAGCACGGCGGGGACCGCGATGGACTCGCCGCTTTCGACAGCGTTCATCACATCGGCGAGGTAAATGGTGGATTCGACTTCCGGCGCGCAGGCGGCCAGCAGGACGGGCAGCGCGAGCGCCGCGGCGATGATCTTGACGTTCATGTGGAGCTCCCAATTGATGGGCGCGCTCTTGCCTCAGCGGAGATGAACGGAAGCTGAGCGCGGGCGCCGCCGATATGTCGCGGGCGCCACGCGTGCGGCGCGCTACTGCCGCAATCCTAGCACGCGATCCTTGCCGCGTATCCGCTCGCGCGCCTGCTTGGGCCACAAATCGTAAACCGCGCCGTCGAGCACGTGGTGGGCATGGATGGCCCAGTTGGGGTCCTCGAGCGCGCCACGGGCGAAGGCGACGAGGTCGCCCTCGCCGTCCACGAGAATGCGTTCGGCGTCGCGGGGAGCATCGATCAGACCGACCGCGACGGTTTTGACGCCGGCGTCGCGGATGGCCTTGCTGAAGGGGACCTGGTAGAGGGGACCCGGCTTGACGCCGGCACCTTCGAAGCCGCCCGAGGAGACGTGGATCGCGTCGACGCCGAGTTCGGCGAATTCGCGGGAGAGGACGATCGAATCCTCGAGGCTCCAGCCGTCCGGGCTGCCATCGGTGGCCGAGATGCGCACGAACAGCGGTTTACCGGCAGGCCAAACGGCGCGGACCGCCCGGGTGACCTCGAGGGCGAAGCGCATGCGGTTTTCGCGGCTGCCGCCATAGCGGTCGGTGCGCTTGTTGGCGATGGGCGAAAGGAACTGGTTGATCAGATAGCCGTGGGCGGCATGGATCTCGACAACGTCGAAGCGGGCTTTGTCTGCGCGCTCCGCCGCATCTGCGAAAGCGCGAACCGTCGCCTCAATATCAGCCTCCGTCATCTGGCGCGGCACTGTGAAGCCGGGACGTTTTTCGGAATGGATGATCGGGCTCGGGGCGATGGGCGTCCAGGATTCGAAGGCGTAGTCGATCTTGTCCTGTTCGGTCTCGTCGAAACCCTCGCGCCAGGCGACCGGTGTCGAGGCCTTGCGACCAGCATGGGCGAGCTGGATGCCCGCGGCGGCTCCCTCGGCATGGAGGAACTCGACGATATGGGCGAGGGGGGCGATCTGACCGTCTTCCCACAAGCCCAAATCGGCGTAGGAAATCCGGGCCTCGGGGGTGACCCCGGTGGCCTCGAGAATGACGAGGCCGAACCCGCCGAGCGCGAAGCGGCCGAGGTGGACGAAGTGCCAGTCATTGGCGAGGCCGTGCCGAGACGAATACTGGCACATCGGGGCAACGACGGTGCGGTTGCGCAGCGTGAGGTCGCGCAGCTCGAGAGGAGTAAACAGAAGGGACATGTGTCTGCTGCAGTCGGAGGAGATGAGTCGTATCTAGGCCGAGCCATGTCCATCGGCAAGTAACGATGGACGAAACGCGCCGTTCGACCGCAGCTCAGACCTTTCGCGCCGTAAAGGCGAAGGTGGTGTAGGGCACGGCGATCTCCGACTTGCCGGCGAGAGCCGGCTCGGTCGCGATCAGCGCGCGCAGCCTTGTCGCGACCGCCTCGCGCTCGGCCTCATCGAGGGCCGCGATGAAGCTTACCGAGAGCAGACGGTCGACGATGACACTCTCCGGCGCGCCGCGATGCTCGTGCGCGAAACGCTCCTCGCGCAGGGGGCCGAAACCATCGGCGGGAAACACGCTGCGCCACCTGCCCGTGTGGAAGCGGGGTGTATCACCCTCATAGGAGGCGGTGATGCCGACGGCCGCCCTGACCCATGGCACAGTGTCGTCCCTGCCGTTCCAGACGAGGCCGAGGACGCCGCCGGGCTTCAGCACACGGCGCATCTCGGCCAGGGCTGCGGCGGTGGCGAACCAGTGGAAGGCCTGCGCACAGACGATGGCATAGACGATGGCATCTGCCGAAGCATCGGGGAGCGGGATGGCGGTGGCGCTGCCATCGAGCGCGCTGACCTGTGGCAGCTCTGCGGCCAGCTTGCCGCGCATCGCCGCGACCGGTTCGACCGCGACGATCTGCGCGCCCGTGGCAAGCAGGCAACGGGTGAATTTGCCCGTGCCGGAGCCCAGATCGACGACGCACTTGCCGGGCCCGAGCTGGACACTGTCGCGCAACCAATTGGCGATGGCCGCGGGGTAGTCGGGGCGCCCGCGATCGTACCTGTTTGCGTCGGTGCTGAAGCCGGTCTGCGCGGCGCTGTGGATCGCCATTATCACGGCCTGGGCTCAAGTGCCCGATAGCGCGCCTTGTCCGCCGGTGTGAACTTCTCGATGGCGTTGCTGAGCATGGGGCGCGGCATCACTGCCGCATGCTCGACGAGAAACGCGTCGAGCACCGCGCGATCCTTGTCGCCGAGGACGCGCAATGCCCAGCCCACGGCTTTCTGGATCAGGTTTTCCTTTTCGGTGAGGAGGGCCCTCGCGATCTTGAGCGTGTCGTCATACTCGCCGCGACGGATGAAGCTGAATGTTGCAAGAATCGCAGTGCGGCGCTCCCACATGTTCTTTCGACTTCGCGAGCTTGTGGAGCACGGTGCGCGGCCTGTCGACGAGCCAGGGGCCGACAACGTGCCAGGCGGCGAGGTCGACGAGGTCCCAATTGTTGATGCGGTCGTGCCGGCGCAGATAAAGCTCGTAAAGCTCCTTCCGCCGGGCATCGGTGGTGGTCTTCAACGGATACTGCCTGGCCATGATCGAGAGCGCGCCGACGCGGTATTCGTGGATATGGCTGTCGAGCAGCTTTTCGATCTCCGCAGGCGGCATTGCCGCGAACTGCCTGGCGAGCGCGAAGATGGACCCCATGCGCACGCCGATGAAGGTGTCGCCGTGGCCGTATTCGCCCTCGCCGGATTTGAAGTAGCGCTGGATCTTGCGCAGCTCTTCGTCGTCCTGGAGGGCGAGCAGGCGCTGCTCGAAAGCGCGGGCGGTGAGGGCCGCCCGCGCATCGGTGTTCGCCTTACTTGCCGGCATAGGCCGCCTCGAGGTCGGCGACGATGAGCTTCTGCATCTTGAGCATTGCCTGCATCGCGCGCGCCGACCCTTCCTTGTCGGGGCCGTGGACCGTGGACCGGATCTGCTGCGGCACGATCTGCCAGCTCAGCCCGAACTTGTCCTTGCACCAGCCGCACTGGCTCTCGGCACCGCCGTCGCCCACGAAGTGGCTCCAGTAATAGTCGACCTCGGCCTGGTCCTTGCAGTCGATCATGAAGCTGACGGACTCGTTGAACTTGAAGTCGCGGGTTTCGCCCAGCAGCATGAACGTCGTGCCGAGAATATCGACATGCGCCGTGAGCGGCTTGCCATCGGGCAGGCGCGCGGTGATCTCGCCCTTCGACTTGAACACCCCGGCGTAGTAGGCGGCGGCCTCTTCGATGTTCTCCATCCAAAGGCTGGGCGTGAGCTTCTGGGACATGGTGGTCTCCTGCAGGGTTGAGGGCGTAAATGCCCGGCCTCCGGCCGCACCATTGCGGGGAGGATAGCGAAAAGCGGTGTCGTCGTCTTCAGTGGGCGGCTATTTCGCCTGTTCCTCGGCCAGGACCTGGTCGAGACGCTTGAACCCGATCTCCATGCCCTCTGCCATTGGCGTTGCGACAGCCGCGGCGCGAGCTTCGGGAGATGCGTAGGTGACGGTCATGACGGTGCGTGTCCTGCCGCTGCCGGCGTCGGACAAGCGGAGCTCGTTGATGGTTTCGCCACCCTGCCAGTTGTCGTCGAACGCCTCGGTCTGGGTAATCCGGGCGGGTTCATCGATGCCGGTGTAGATGCCCTGGCTGGCCATTTCGTAGCCGCCGGGCGAGCGGCTCACGAAGCGCCATTTGCCGCCGACCCGGAAATCGATCTCGCACACGGTCATGGCCCAGTCGGGCAGGCCGTACCAACGGCGCAACAACTCGGGCTTGGAGTAGCACAGCCAGACCAGCTCGCGCGGAGCGTCGAAATCGCGCGTGACGACGAGCTGGCGCTCGCCGACGGGTTCGATCTTGAGGGGCTCAGGCATCGCCGTCCTTCCTTTGCTGTTTCGCCTTGGCAGGCTTGTCGGTGTTGACCGGGGTCTGAAGGATTTCGAGCAGCGCATCGAGGCGCCGGTAGCTCTTCTCCCAGAACTCACGATACTTCTCGAGCCACTCGGCGGCCTCGCGCATCGGGCCAGGTTCGATCTTCACCGGGCGCGAAGTGCCGACCCTGGAGCGGGTCACGAGGCCGGCGCGTTCGAGAATCTTGAGGTGCTTGCTGACCGCCGGCTGGCTGATGTCGAACGGCGCCGCCAGCTCGTTGACGGTCGCGTCGCCCTGCTTGAGTCGCGCGAGGATGGCGCGCCGCGTGGGATCGGAGAGGGCGATGAAGGTGGCGTCGAGGCGTTCCGAGGGCGTCATTTGCATAACTGAATTGTTATAGAACAAGTTGGTTATGAACTGGTCCGAGCGGAAAGTCAACACGCCAATTGCGAGGAATCGAGGAAGCGGCAGCGCGGTAATTCGCGAACGCGAGTCGCACGGCGGGGATTTGTTTCCTGTTTGTTCCGTGATACAAGCCCGGCCATGCCCCAACGCGCCGGAAGTGCCGATCTGCCGCTACATGGCGGCCGCGTGCCGGAGTGGCTCGCGGGCCGGATGGCGAAGCTCGGCGCAGTCATTGCGGAAGCCATCGTGCGCGAATATGACCGTGACGAGTTCCTGAGCCGCCTGGCCAATCCGTTCTGGTTCCAGTCCTTCGGCGCGGTGATGGGCATGGACTGGCATTCGAGCGGCATCACCACATCGGTCATCGGCGCGCTGAAGCGTGGGCTCACGCCGCTCGACAAGGAACTCGGCCTGCATGTCTGTGGCGGGCGCGGCCGGCATTCGCGCAGGACGCCCGACGAGTTGATCGCGATCGGTGATCGCGTCGGCTTCGACGGGCGCGCGCTGGCACAGGCCTCGCGCCTCGTCGCCAAGGTTGACAGCGCCGCGGTGCAGGATGGGTTCGCGCTCTATCTCCACGGCTTCATCGTTGCCGACGATGGCAAATGGGTCGTGGTGCAGCAGGGGATGAAGGACGCCACCTCGACGGCGCGCCGCTACCACTGGCAGTCCGCGGGCCTGCGCGATTTCGTCGACGCGCCGCACAGCGCCATCGAGGGCGAAGAGCAGGGGACGATCGTCAATCTCACCGATGTGCGCGCCGCGAAGTCGCGGACGCTGTCGGTCGATCTGCTCGGCGATCTCGGGCCGGACCGCATCGTGCGCGAGGTGGGCAGGATCGAGGGGCGAGAAAGCGCGCCGCCTGAAGAAGCGCAGCCCATGCTCCCGCATCTGGTGATGCCGGCGCATCACGATGTGCGGCCCGAGGACGTAATCCTGAGGCGCTTGCACGGATCGCTCACCGCGGCCGCGGACCGGGGCCCAACCGACTTCAAGGATTTGCTGATGGTTCCCGGCGTCGGGGCGCGGACGGTGCGCTCGCTCGCGATGGTGGCCGAGGTGATCCACGGCGCGCCGCATCGCTTCTCCGACCCCGCTCGCTTTTCAATGAGCAAGGGCGGCAAAGACGGCGCGCCGTTCCCGGTGCCGCTCAAGGTCTACGACGAGACGATCAAGGTGCTGAAATACGCCGTGCTCAAGGCGCGGCTCGGGGCAAGCGAGGAACTCGCCGCGATCAAGCGGCTCGACAAGCAGGCACGGCTGGTCGAGGACAGGGCGAGTGGACCGTCGTTCCATGAATATGTCGCCGAGGAGTGGCGGCGCTCGCCCGAATATGGCGGGCGCACTGTCATGGACGATATGAGTCCGCATAGGCAGAAGAGGCGCGCCTGAGCTTTGCGCATTGCCGGCGATCTGCTATCTCGCGCCCTTCCGCGAAGTAGAGATCGATGGACGCAGGTGACGAGTCGGGAAGAAAAGCTCAGATCTGGCAAGTTCCCGGTGGATGTTCGGCTGGTCGAGCGCCTGATTGTGCGACAATTTCCGCAATGGGCCGACCTGCCGATCCGGCCCGTAGCGATGGACGGATGGGACAACTGGACCTTCCATCTCGGCGACCGCATGAAGGTGCGGCTGCCCTCGGCCGACGGCTATGCGGGGCAGGCCGCGAAGGAGGCCGAGTGGCTGCCGAAGCTGGCACCGCGTCTGCCGCTGGAGGTGCCGGTGCCGCTTGCCGTCGGACAGCCGGACGAGGAGTTCCCGTGGTTGTGGTCGGTCTATCAGTGGATCGAGGGCGAGCCGGTGACCCGCAGCATCGACAAGCTCCAGCTCGCGCATGACGTGGCAGCCTTCCTCAATGCGCTGCAGGCGATCGATCCGGCGGGCGGACCGGCGCCCGGCGACCACAATTTCCTCCGCGCCGCCCATCCGATGGATGCCTACGGTACCGACGCGCGCAGCTATGTCGATGCACTCGGGGACCAGATCGACAGGCGCGCCGCTCATGCCGTGCTCGATGCTGCCGCCGAGTCGAAATCGGAAAGCGCGGTCTGGGTGCACGGCGATATCGCGGTGGGCAATATGCTGGCCCGCGACGGGCGGCTCTCGGCGATCATCGATTTCGGCTGCGCTGCGGTGGGTGATCCCTCGTGCGACCTGGTGCTCGCCTGGGTGTTCCTCGACGGCGAAAGCCGCGCGGCGTTCCGCGCCGCGGTCGCGGTGGACGAGGCAGCATGGGCGAGAGGTCGGGCCTGGGCCCTGTGGAAGGCAGCGCTGCTCGCCCAGGCCCGGGCCAAGCAGACGGTCCATCCCGACGAGCATCCGCCGCTCGAGGTGATTGCCGCCGTCATCGCCGATTATCGCGAAAGGGCTTGAAGGTTCAAACCAGCCGTGGCGATGTGGCTCGTCTTCACATCCGGCGAGCGTCCCATGCCTTTTTTCGATCTGTCCCAGTCCCAACTCGAAGCCTACCGGTCGAACGCGAGGGCCCCGGACGATTTCGACAGCTTCTGGTCCGCCACGCTGGATGAAGCGCGCACAATCCCGCTCGATCCGTTGTTCGAGCGGATCGATGTGGGGTTCGAGCTGTTCGAAACCTACGATGTGACCTTTTCGGGCTTTGGCGGCCATCGCGTGCGCGGCTGGTACATCAAGCCGGCTGGACGCGCCGTGGAGCGCTGCGTGGTCAAGTTCATCGGTTATGGCGGCGGGCGCGACCAGCCGCACCAGCACCTGCTGTGGCCATCGACCGGACGCGCCGTGCTGGTGATGGATACGCGCGGGCAGGGCAGCTCGTGGTCGATGGGCGATACGCCCGACCCGGCCGGCTCGGATGCGGCGCATCCGGGCTTCATGACTCGCGGTATCCTCGATCCACAAACCTATTACTATCGCCGCGTGTTTACCGATGGCGTGCGTGCGGTCGAAGCGGCCCGCAGCCGCGCCGAGATCGATCCGGACAGGATCGCGCTTGCCGGCGGCAGCCAGGGCGGCGGCATTACGCTGGCGGTGGCGGGGCTCGATGCGCGCGTGCATGCCGCGATGCCGGATGTGCCGTTCCTGTGCGACTTCCCGCGTGCGGTCGGCCTCACGGCGCGCGATCCCTATGGCGAGATCGTGCGCTATCTGGTGGCCCATCGCAGCAAGGTCGAGCAAGCCTTCCGCACGCTCAACTATTTCGACGGCGTGCACTTTGCGGCGCGGGCGAAAGCAAAGGCGCTGTTCTCGGTGGCGCTCATGGACGACATCTGTCCGCCTTCGAGCGTCTATGGCGCCTACAATGCCTATACGGGTCCCAAAAGTATCGAGAGCTATACCTTCAACAATCACGAAGGCGGCGGTACGCTGCAGGAACGGCGCCAGGTCGAATGGCTGGCGCAGCAGGGCTGAGCGGCGGAAGACAAGGAGAGCATCATGATCATCGTCACTGGTGGCAGCGGCAAGGTTGGCCGCGCCTGCGTCAAGGACCTCATGGAACATGGTTACAAGGTGTTGTCGCTCGATACAGTACGACCCACGGGCATCTCCAACCCGCCCAAGCCGACAGACCCCACTTTCAGTCTTTGCGATATCACCGATTTCGGGCAGGTGATGGCTGCGTTCTCCGGCGTCGACGACCGGCATGAGGGGGAGAAGGTCGAAGCGGTGGTGCACCTCGGGGCGATCGCCGCACCGGGGCAGGCGCAGGACCAGGTCATCTTCGACACCAATCTGATCTCGACTCACAATGTGTTCGAGGCGGCCCGGCGGCTCGGGGTCCGCAACATCGTGTGGGCCTCGAGCGAGACGGTCTTCGGCATTCCCTATCCCAAGGGCCCGCAATATGTACCGGTCGACGAGGAGATCGAGGCGCCGCAATCGAGCTATGCGCTCAGCAAGCTGATGGGCGAGAAGCTTGCGATTGAATTCTGCAAATGGGACCGCAGGACGAAAATCATCGGCCTCAGGCTCTCCAACGTGCAGGAGCCGCAGGATTACGAGCATTTTCCGAGCTACCAGGACGATGCGAAGCGCCGGCACTTCAATTTGTGGACGTATATCGATGCGCGCGACGCGGCACAGGCGTTCCGCAAGGCGATCGAAGCCAAGCTCACGGGCGCCCATGTGTTCGGCATCGCCAACTCGAACTCGCTGATGCGCCGCAGCAATGATGAGCTGCTGGATGAGGTGTTCCCGGGCACCAAGCGCAAGCGGAAGCTGCAACCCAACGAGTCGCTGATCTCAATCGAGAAGGCGCAGCGCGTCCTCGGCTATCAGCCCGAGCATGACTGGAAACCGGGCAAGGTCCGCGCGCCGCGGCTCATCAAATCGCCGCCCAAGATGGTGACGGAGGCGCTCGGCAAATCGCGGGCGAAAGGCAAGGCGACGAAGCGCTAGGCATGGCTGCTGCTCCGCCCCGCCTGGCGATCAAGACCGACATCGTCGTGATCGGCGCGGGGCAGGCCGGACTGTCCTCCGCCTATCATCTCAGGCGGCTCGGCGTCGCGCCGGGGCGCGGTTTCGTGGTGCTCGATCAGAATCCTGCGCCCGGCGGCGCGTGGCAGCATCGCTGGCCGTCGCTGACGCTGAGCACGGTCAACCGCATTCACGACCTGCCGGGCATGAAATTCGCCGACGCCTTGCCAGAAGGCCGCGATACGGTCGAGGCGGCCGTCGCGGTTCCGCAGTATTTCGCGGCCTACGAGAAGGCATTCGAGCTGCCGGTGTATCGGCCGGTCACGGTGAGTGTCGTCTGCGAGCGAGCCGGGCGACTTCGCGTCGAGACGGATCGCGAGACATTCTCGGCGCGCGGCATCATCAACGCCACCGGGACATGGGAGATGCCCTATGTCCCGGATTATCCGGGCCGCGAGCAGTTCGCAGGGCGGCAGCTTCATACCTACGACTACAAGTCGGCGGACGAGTTCGCAGGCCAGCATGTGCTGATCGTGGGCGGCGGCATTTCGGCGCTGCAACTGCTGAACGAGATTTCGGCCGTGACGCGGACGAGCTGGGTGACGCGCCGCCCGCCCGAGTTCCGCGAGGGGCCCTTCGACGAGGAAGCGGGGCGTGCTGCGGTCGCGATCGTCGAAGCGCGTGTCCGGCAGGGCCTGCCGCCGACCTCGGTGGTGTCGGTCACGGGGCTGCGCATGACGCCGATGATTGCGGCCATGCAGGCGCGCGGCGTGCTGGATCGGCAGCCGATGTTCAGCGAGATCACGCGCACCGGCGTGCGCTGGCCCGACGGGCGCACACTCGATGTCGACGTGATCCTGTGGTGTACCGGGTTCCGTTCCTCGCTCGACCATCTGGCGCCGCTGATGCTGCGCAACGAAGCCGGCGGCATCACAATGACCGGCCGACTCGCGACACAGGTGGCGGCCGACCCGCGCGTCCACCTCGTCGGCTATGGCCCTTCGGCTTCGACGATCGGCGCCAACCGCGCGGGCAGCGCGGCCGCAACGGAGCTGACCCGGTACCTCGAGGTGCCGACAGCCGTGACCGTGGCGAGCTGAGGGCGAAGGGGCGGTTGAAGCGGCGGCGAGAGGAGGTTCGTCAGGCTTGCGCGCGCGGACACTCGCCTACTCCAACAGCCACTCATGCTCGGCCGCATTGTGGAATTTCCACGTGCGCTTCGGGCCGGCCATGACGTTGAGGTAGTAGAGATCGTAGCCGTGAACGGCGGCCACCGGGTGGTAGCCGCGCGGCACCAGCGTCACATCGCCGTCTTCGATCACCAGCGCTTCGTCCAGGCTGCGGTCGTCGGTATAGACGCGCTGCATGGCAAAGCCCTGCGGCGGGTTGAGGCGATGATAATAGGTCTCCTCGAGTAGCGACTCGTGGGGCAGGTTGTCGGTGTCGTGCTTGTGTGGCGGGTAGGAGGACGTGTTGCCGCCGGGCGTGATCACTTCGACAACCAGCAGGGAATGCGCCGGCTCCGTCTCGGGCAGGATGTTGGTGACGTAACGGGTGTTGCTGCCCTTGCCGCGCGTGATCTGCTCGGGAATGTCGAGCACGCGCGCTTGGTAATCGCCACCCCCCGGCGCCGAGCAGGCGGCAAGCTCGAGGGGCGTCGTCGCGGTTACGCGCCAGTCCGTCCTAGCCGGCACATAGACCGCGACGGGCGGGCCGTCGAAGGGCGAAGCGCGCCCGCCGAGCTCGCCGAAGTCCTTGCCGCCCACGCTGACCCGGCCCTTGCCGCCGAGGAACACGAGACACAGCTCGCGGTCCATCGTGTTGTCGTGCGCCGATTGTCCGGGCTGCAGTGCCTCGACCTCGAATCCGACATAGGTCCAGCCGGCGATACCCGGCGTCACGGCGATGTGGCCGCTCGGCGGCCGCTTGATCCTGAGCTCAGCCATTGGGGTATCCCTGGGTTTCGACGGTGTAGCTGGCCGCGGTCATGACCCGCATCAGTTCCTTGTACCCCACCTGGGCCATCTCGAGGGGCGGGTTTT
>CAZASR010000033.1:0-22305 GCA_964487765.1 uncultured Devosia sp.
TCGAGATGCGCCAGTTCGAGGCCTTGATGGTGAAGTAGAGGTAGAGCCAGATCGTCGCGATCAGCACGCCCAGATAGCTCACGCCGAACATCGCGACGAACACCACGGCGACGATGGCGAATTCGACGAGGGTGGGAGCGGTGTTGAGCATCGTGAAGCGCACGATGGTCTCGATGCCCTTGGTGCCGCGCTCGATCACCCGGCTCAGCCCGCCGGTGCGGCGCGCCAGGTGGAACCTCAGGCTCATCCTGTGGAGATGCTCGAAGGTTTCGCGCGCGAGCTTGCGCACGGCGTGCTGGCCCACCCTCGCGAACAGGATGTCGCGCAATTGCTGGAAGCCGGCGTCGACGACGTTGCCGATGCCATAGGCGACCACCAGCACCACCGGCACGGCGATGCCCATCATCAGCGCCTGATTGCCGCCGGACGCGGTGCTCAGCGCGTCGATGATGCCCTTGTAGGCGAAGGGAATGAAGGTGGTGGCGACCTTACTCACCAGGAGCGCGGCGAGCGCGAGGATCACGCGCAGCTTCAAATCCGCCCTGCCGGCCGGCCACATATAGGCCCACAGGTTGCGCACGGTCGTGAGCAGCGAGCCTTCCGCGGTAACGCGCGGCGCCTTGCCCGTCGCCTCGGGGGAAGCCATCAGACCGGCTCGGCTTCCGCGGGTCCGCGCGCGGGGATGTCCAGCGCGAGGCCCGAATACAGACCGGAGAAGGCGCCGCTCAGCGCCTCGAGCCGCGTCGTGTTGAGCGAATAGCAGTTGCGGGTGCCCCTCGCATGACGCTCGATCAGCCCCGCATCGAGCAGCACCTTGATATGCTGGCTCACCGTCGACTGCGCCAGCGGCAGGCACTCCGTCACGTCGGTGCAGCAGCAGTCGGACTGTTTGTCGGCGACGATGCGCAGGATCGACAGCCGCACCGGGTGGCCCAGCGCGCGCATCACATCGGCGAGTTCTTCGTCCTGCATCGTGTTCATCGTCAAATACCGATAAAAGAGATGCGGCCCATTCGCAAGGCCGTTCAGTCGAGTTGCAGCGCGCGGAACGACGAATTGTCTCCCTCGGCCGGCGGCGGCAAGACGAGGACGTTGGGATATTGCGGATCGAATTCAACCACGGCTGGCGGCGGCAACGTGACCGCCGCGGTCGCCGCAATTGGCTCGGCGCCTGCGGTCGCCTGCAGGTCCACCGGCGCGAGGTCCGGCGCGGGCGGCGCCTGGACGAAGCCTTCGGCGCGCCCCCGAGGTGGCGTCAGCCCCGCGGTGCCATCGACCGACGCCTCGGGCGCGAGGCTGAGGGCAGTGATCTCGCCCTCGGGGCCGGTCAGTGCCACTTCGGCCGGGGGCGGCGGTTCGGCGGACGCACTGGCCCGGGCGATCAGGCCCGTCGCATCGCCATCGAGCGCCACCGCGGGTGCGTCTTCGAGGGGCGCTGGCGCCGCCGCGGCCAGTTCGGCCGGGGGCACGACAGCAACGTCGACGGGCAATTTAGCGGGCGGCGGCACCTCGGTCGCGGTGATCGCAGCCGGCGGGCTGATCAGATCTGCAGTGGCGCTGGTTGCCGGCTCATACTCGTTTGCCTTGGCCTCCATCCAGCCTGCGGGGATCGGCGTCGCGCTCAACTCGCTCGGAGTGTCGGCCACGGTCCGCGGCTCGGGAGACACCAGCCCGGTGTCGGCAAGCTTGTCGCGCAGGCAGGTACCGAACGCGCCGGAATCGCCGGAACAGTCGAGAATCGACGGCCCCGCCAGGATGCCACCGACGACCAGCAGCGTCGCGGCAGCGACGCCGAGCGTGGCGCTCACCGAAAGTGCAGCACGATTGACGGTCAAGACGTTCCCCTGGCTGGAGAACAACTACGCGGCCGTTCCCCTCGATTTCAGCAGCTTATACGTGATGGATTCATATAACGCCTCAAATGAGGCGTCGATGATGTTTGCGGAAACACCGATTGTCGACCACCGCTCCCCCGTGCCGTCGCGGCTTTCGACCAGTACACGGGTGACCGCGCCCGTGCCGCCGTCCAGGATACGCACCTTGAAGTCGACCAGTTCGAGGTCGGCGATTTCGCCCGAGAACTTGCCCAGATCCTTGCGGAGCGCGGTATCGAGGGCGTTCACCGGGCCGTTCCCCTCGGCCACGGACATGAAGCGCTCGCCGTCGACCACGACCTTCACGACCGCCTCGGTGACGTCGATCTGCTGGCCCTTGGCATTGTGGCGGCGCTCGACCGATGCCCGATAGCTCTCGACTTCGAAGAAGTGCGGCACCGTGCCAAGCGCCTGCCGCGCCAGTATGACGAAGCTTGCCTCTGCCCCGTCATAGGAATACCCGCGCGCTTCGCGCTCCTTCACGGTGCGCAGCAGCCGCTCGAGCCGCGGATCGTCCTTGTCGAGCACGATGCCGTGCCGCTTGAGCGCGGTCAGCAGGTTGGATTTCCCCGCCTGCTGGCTGACCATGATATTGCGCACATTGCCGACGCTCTCGGGCGGCACATGCTCATAGGTCGAGGGGTCCTTGGCGAGAGCGGAAGCGTGGATGCCCGCCTTGGTGGCGAAAGCCGAGGCCCCGACATAGGGCGCCTGCCGGTTCCCCGCACGATTGAGCAGATCGTCGAAGGCGCGGCTGACGCGGGTGAGTTGGGCGAGTTGCGCCGGGCCGACGCCGGTTTCGAAGCGATCGGCGAAGACCGGCTTCAACACCAGCGTCGGGATCAGGGTCACGAGATTGGCGTTGCCGCAGCGCTCGCCCAGGCCGTTGAGCGTCCCCTGGATCTGGCGCACCCCGGCATCCAGCGCCGCGAGCGAATTGGCGACGGCCTGCCCGGTATCGTCATGCGCATGGATGCCGACCTTGTCGCCCGGCACGACGCTCGTCACGGCCCGGACGATCTCGGTGACTTCCGTCGGCATGGTGCCGCCATTGGTGTCGCACAACACGACCCAGCGCGCCCCGGCGTCGATGGCGGTGCGGACGACGCTCAGCGAATAGGTCGGATTGGCCTTGTAGCCATCGAAGAAGTGCTCGCAGTCGATCAGCACTTCCTTGCCTGCCGCAACACCCGCCTCGACGGATTCTCGGACACTGCGGAGGTTCTCCTCGCCGCTGATGCCGAGCGCGACCTTGACCTGGTACTCGGACGATTTGCCCACGAGGCACATCGCGGGTGCGATCGAGTGCAGCACCGCTTGCAAGCCGGCGTCGTTGCCCACCGAGCGTCCGCTGCGCTTGGTCATGCCGAAGGCGGTGAACCTCGCGCGGCTCGTGCGGTTCTCCCGGAAGAACTCGTCGTCGACGACATTGGCCCCCGGATAGCCGCCCTCGATGTAGTCGACGCCGATCTCTTCGAGCAGGCCAGTAATGCGCAGCTTGTCCTCGAGCGAGAACTCGATGCCCGCCGTCTGCGCGCCATCGCGCAGCGTGGTGTCGAAGAGATAGAGGCGTTCCTTGCTCATGAGGCGGTACTCGGTCGGGGGGTCCAGTCGGTGGTGTCGTGATCGGGATGCTGGTTGTTGCTGCGCTTGATCGCGACCGCGTCGTCTCCCATGGCCGACTCCGTCGTGCCGGCCTCCTCGACGTCGTTCAGGTGGGCGAGCGAGGGATGCTTGCCCTCCAGCCCCATCTGGTAGAGCAGCGGAATGCGGTGCGGCTCGTCGAACGAGCCAATGGTGAAGGAGATGTGCGGCCCACCGTGGTAACGATAGTAGAGGGGCGTTCCGCAATTGCTGCAGAAACCCCGCCCGACATGCTTGGAGCTGTTGAACTCCGTCGGCTTGCCGCGTGTCCAGGTCAGGTTCTCATGGCCGACACCAACGAGCGCCGCAAACAGATTGCCCGTGGCCTTCTGGCACATCCGGCAGTAGCACACATGCGGGTTCTCACGGATGGCCCTGGCGTGGAAGCGCACGGCGCCGCACTGGCATCCTCCGGAGAACTCGCCCAGGTCGAGGTCCTTCATTATCGCCCTCCTGCAAACCGGTCGGTCGCTTCGATCAAGTGGTGCAGGATACCCGGCTGGCTGA
The DNA here is from genome assembly GCA_964487765.1 of uncultured Devosia sp. Lineage (GTDB taxonomy): Bacteria > Pseudomonadota > Alphaproteobacteria > Rhizobiales > Devosiaceae > Devosia_A. The sequence goes on from CAZASR010000033.1 coordinate 4,026, forward strand.
GGGCGTGCCCCTCGCCTTCGGCGAGGTGGAACTCGGCCTCCGGCCAGGCACGATGCAGATCCCACGCGGTCTGTGGGGGACACGCCACGTCGTACCGGCCCTGCACGATGACGCCGGGGATGCCCCGCAGCTTGTGGGCGTCGCGGATCAGCTGCCCGTCCTCGAGCCACCCACCATGGACGAAATAGTGGTTCTCGATGCGGGCGAAGGCGAGTGCGTAGTCGTCGCCATAGAAGGCCTGGCTCACGCCGGGGTCCGGCAGCAGCGTGATGGTCTCGCCTTCCCATTTGGCCCACGCCCTGGCCGCGGCGAGCTGCTCGTCGCGCTCGCCGCTCGTCAGCCGCTTGCGGTAGGCGGCGATGAGATCGTCGCGCTCGACCTCCGGGATCGGCGCGATGAAGCCTTCCCATTTGTCGGGAAACAGCAGCGAGGCCCCGTGCTGGTAATACCACTGCAACTCCCAGCGCCGCAGCGTGAAGATGCCGCGCAAAACCAGCTCGGTGACGCGCTCGGGATGGGTCTGAGCATAGGCCAGTGCCAGGGTCGAGCCCCAGGAGCCGCCAAACACCATCCACTTATCGACTCCCACCATTTCGCGCAGGCGCTCGATATCGGCGACAAGGTCCCATGTCGTGTTGTGATCGAGCGACGCGAAGGGGCGCGAGCGGCCGCAGCCGCGCTGGTCGAACAGCAGGGCGTCATAGCGCGCCGGATCGAAGACGCGACGCTGGTAGGGCGACAGTCCTCCGCCTGGCCCGCCATGCAGGAACACGACAGGCTTGCCGCCCGGCGTGCCGACGCGCTCCCAATAGATTGAGTGCCCATTCCCCACATCGAGCATGCCCGACGCATAGGGTTCGATCTCGGGATAGTAGGTACGAAGACTGGTCACGCCGCGAACCCTCCCGCAGGCGGCCACTCGCTGGTGTCGTGATCGGGATGCTGATAGCTGACCACCTCGCGCAGGAAGGCGTCCGCCTTGGGGTTGTCTCCCGGGCCACGCATAGGCAGGTCGGGCAGCCCGTCCACAAAACTCAGCTTGTCAGTTGGATTGAGCTGGCGTGTGGGGGGTGCGAGCTCGGGATCATCGAGGGCACCGATCGCCACCTCGACGACCTGGCCGGCGTAATCATAGGCGAGCGGAGTTCCGCATTTGCTGCAGAAGCCACGGCGCACCTTGTTCGAACTCTGAAACCACGAGGGCTCGCCGCGCGTCCATTTGAGGCCCTGCGTACCGACCAGCGGACCGTAGAACCCGCCGAACGCCTTCTGGCACATGCGGCAGTGGCAGATCGTGGCACGCCCCAGTGCCTCGGCGGAAAACCGCACCGCGCCGCACTGGCAGCCCCCGGTCAGGTCATTCGCCATGATAGACAGCCTCGATGTTATGGCCGTCGGGATCGAACACGAACGCGCCGTAGTAGTTGGCGTGGTAATGCGGGCGCAGCCCGGGCTTGCCGTTGTCACGTCCGCCATTGGCGAGTGCGGTCATGTGAAACGCATCGACCTCGGCGCGGCTGCTCGCGACGAACGCAATGTGAGCCTCGCCCGGGTAGCGCTTGCCGGTGCCGATCCAGAAGCTCGGCCGGTCCCTGCCATAGCCCGCGTGCTCATTGCCGCCCTCGCTGAACTGGGCCAGCGGCTTGATGCCGAGCGTCCCCAGCGCTGCCGTATAGAACGCGCTGGATCGGCCGAAATCGGTCACGGCGAGTCCGACGTGGTCGATGATGCTCATCGCTTGATCTCCCATTTGGTAACACGCTCGCCCGCTTCGTTCCTGCTGTCCATGAGTTGGATGCCCTCGGCGAGGAGAGCGGCACGGATTTCGTCTGCCCTGGCAAAGTCCTTGGCATTGAGCGCCGCGAGGCGCGCGCCCACGGCGACCTCTATGCGCGAATGGTCGAAGACCTGCCCGTCCGACAGCAGCCCGTTCCTGCTGAAGCCGAGGAACTCGAGCGTCACCGCCAGGCATTCGACCGCGGTTTCGACGCCGCGGTTCGCCTTGCGGGCCATCACGTCCAGCGCCACCGTCGCGCGGTGGAAATTGAGATCGTCGGAAAGTTCCTCAAGGACGGAGCCATCCGGCATGGCCGTCCCCCTGGCCTCCGATGCTGTCCGCTGCCAGCCGCGGAGCTTGTCCTCGGCCTCCTCCAGCCGCCTCACCGTGAAGTCGATGGGCTCGCGATAATGCGTCATCAGCATCGCCAACCGAAGTACCTCGCCCGGCCACGCCCGGCCACCGAACTTGTCGGTCTCGAGCAGGTCGTTGATTGTGATGAAGTTGCCCAGCGACTTGGACATCTTCTGCCCCTCGACCTGCAGGAAGCCGTTATGCAGCCAGTACCGCGCCATTGTCTCGGTGCCGTGGGCGCAACGCGACTGGGCGATTTCGTTCTCGTGGTGGGGGAAGATGAGATCGAGACCGCCGGCGTGGATGTCGAACACCTGCCCCAGATAGCGCTCGCTCATTGCGGAGCATTCGATGTGCCAGCCTGGCCGGCCCCTGCCCCAGGGCGAGTCCCAGCCCGGCTCGTTCTCCGAGCTCAGCTTCCAGAGCACGAAGTCGGCGGGATTCTGCTTGTGCGCATCGACCTCGACGCGCGCACCCGCCAAATTCTGCGACAAGTCACGTCCCGAGAGCGCGCCATAGTCGGGCATCGTCTCGACCGCGAACAACACTTCGCCGCCCGCCTCATAGGCGTGGCCGCGCTGCTGCAGGGCGCCGATGAGACGCTGCATCTCGGCGATGTTCTCGGTCGCGCGCGGCTGGACGGTGGGCTCCAGGCAGCCCAGCGCCGCGACGTCCTTGCGGTACTGTGCGGTGGTGGTCTCGGTGACCCTGCGGATCGCCTCGTTCAGCGGCAGGTCGGGAAAGTCCCGCGCCGCACGCGCGTTGATCTTGTCATCCACGTCGGTGATGTTGCGCACATAGGTGACGTGATCGGGGCCATAAATGTGGCGCAGCAACCGGAACAGCAGATCGAAGACGATGGCCGGCCGCGCGTTGCCGATATGGGCGAAATCGTAGACGGTCGGACCGCACACATACATGCGCACATTGGCCGGGTCCAAGGGCACGAAGTCCTCCTTGGTCCGCGTCAGCGTGTTGTACAGCTTCAATGTCAGGTCCGAGCCCATGGCAATCCCAGGCGTTTACGCGCTGGCAGCGGGCTCTTCCGGATTCGAGACAAAAGGGGTGAAGAAAACCGCGCCGCCAACAGGTGTTAGCAGCAAATAATCGAGACGATAATCGCGACGGCGGTTCTCATGGCGCGCAAAATGACGTTGAACGGCGCGGAAAGCAAGAGCCGTCGTCGACAGGGTGAACGGGCCTGTCAGAGACCTTCGGCGCGGGCGGCCGCCATGACGGCGTCCGACGAAAAGCACGTGCCCAGCACCGCGGTCGCCTTGGACTGGAGCTCCTGATAGGCGGGGTAGGTCGCTTTCGCCTCGTCGCTGCTCCCCGTCCGGAGGTCAGCTTCGAGCGCATCGATTTCCGCCTGCTCGAGCTTGGCAAACCCCTGCTCGAGGCAGGGGCAGAGGGCGTCCATGACGGGCTGCGGGTTCTTGCCCTCCGGCACTTCCCCGAGAAGGAAAGCCGCGCCACCAAGGCAGGCGGCACCAAAGGCGGTGAAGTCGGCGGCGGGTGCGGAACCGGCGGCGAGAGCGGTGCTGAGAACAAGGGAAGCGGCAAAGGCACCGCGCACGAGAAGCGAAGGCACGTCGAACTCCAGGACTCTGGCACCTGCAGGTGTTAGCACCCGGCGGGGCGCCTTCAAAGTCTGCAGCCGAATGCGGCTTTCCGCGGGCACAAGCCGCTGCAAACGCTGATCATCTTGGAACGGCCAGCGCCGATTCACGTTGCGGTGACGGCTGACCTTTAGGCTCGAACGGATCGGGATTGTCCGAATTTGGGCAAAATGCACAACTAGCCAGAAACGCATGGGGTTCTCCGTGAAACTGACGCAGAACGCGTCGGCATTTTTGATCCGACTGGCGCTGCTGTGCTGCGTCACGGTCCTGTTCGTGTTCGACGTCAGCGACGCCTACGCGCAATCCCGCAACTGCCAGGCCCTCGCCAGCACGCTCGCTTCGATCGAGCGCAGCGGGGATTTCGGCGATTTCGGCGACATCAGGCGCCGCACGCGCGAGCTCGAGCGGGAGGTCCAGCGCGCCGAGAGCAAGTACGTCCGCGACGGGTGCAATGACGCCGCCAAGCGCGGTGAGAGGCTCACCAGCGCGTGCCGCGCCCAGGCGCGCACCGTCATCCGGGCCCGGGAGGCACTCGAGAAAGCGTCCAGCCAGGCCGAGACAGGGGCTGCCATCGCCCAGCAGCGCGAGGCGATCCTGCAGGAAATGGCCCGCTTCAATTGCTCTTCCCGCTCGCGCGCCGGCGTCACCGAGCGCCAGCGCGGCAATCTCTTCGACCAGCTCTTCGACATGTTCGGCGACGGCGTGGACACGCGGGGCGACGAGTTCGAGGGCTACGCCGGGTACGAGACGGTGCGGACCGTCTGCGTGCGCAAGGTCGATGGCTACTACTGGCCGGTCAGCTACTCGACGCTCATCGCCTATGCACCCAACGATCTCACCCAGTGCGTCGAGCAATGTCCGGGCATGGATGTTGACCTCTATTACTACGACAATCCCGGACAGGGGCCCGAGCAGATGATCAACCTGCAGGGCCAGCGCTATGTCGACCTGCCCACTGCCTTCGCCTATCGATCGAGCTACGACACCGCCAACAGTTGCAAGCCGAAGGTGACCTACGGAGCGATCGGCCTCGCGGCGCTCGAAGATGGCGGCAATCGCGCGGTGATCACCTATGGCGCGGAAACATTTCCCATGCCGATCCGAGACCCTCGCCGGCAGAGCCAGGTGACGGTCGTGCAGGCGGCGACCGTCTCCTATGTCGACGTGCCGCTGCCGCGTCCCCGGCCGGCCGCGCCGGGGGAGGAGCCAAAGCCTGTGGTCGTGCAGCAGGCGGCGCACGAGCCGCAGCGTATCGTGATGTTCGGCGACAAGCGCGTCAGGATAGTCGGTCCCGACACACCTTACGCCCCAACAGCGGCAGCAGGGACTTGAGGTCCGGGCCATCCTCGCGGCCGGTCAATGCCAGCCGCAGGGGATGGAACAGGTCCCTGCCCTTGCGCCCCGACTTCTCCTTGAGCGCCGAGGTCCATGCGGCCCACGTGGACTCGTCCCATGGCTCCGGCGGCAGCAGCTCGAGTGCCTGAGCGAGAAAGCCGCGATCCCCGGGTGCCGGCTCGGCGTGTTTCGCCTCACCTTCGAGTACCCGGACCCAGACCTCGATGTCCGAGAATTTGTGCAGATTGGCGCGCAGAATATCCCAGGCCGCATGGCCGACGCTGCGCGGTAAACGCGGCCGGGCCACCTCGTAGGGCATTTCGTGCAGGAGGCGTGCATTGAGGCTTTCGAGCTCGGCGGGATCGTAGCGGGCGGGTCCGTGCGAAATCATGGACAAATCGAGCTTCTGCGCGATTTCGTCGAGGCTGGCGTGAGGTTCGACCGGCAGGCTAGTGCCAGTCAAAACGGCCACGATCGCCACCGCAAGCCCCTCGAAACCCTGCTCGCGCAATTCGGCCAGCGAGAGCGAGCCGATGCGCTTGCTGAGCCCCTCGCCCTCAGCCCCGACCAGCAGATTATGGTGAGCGAACTCAGGTACCTTGCCCCCGAGCGCCTCGAACAATTCGATCTGCGTCCCCGTATTGGAGACGTGATCCTCCCCGCGGATCACGTGGGTGATGCCGAGGTCGATGTCGTCGACAACCGAAGGCAACGTATAGAGATAGGTGCCATCGGCGCGGATCAGCACCGGGTCGGACATCGAGGCCGTATTGACCGTCTGCGGCCCCTTGATCAGGTCGTTGAACGCCACGGGCCGCCCGTCGAGGCGGAAGCGCCAGTGCGGTTTGCGACCCGCTGCCTCATACTTCCGCTTCTGCTCGTCGCTGAGCGACAGCGCAGCGCGGTCATAGAGCGGCGGCTGGCCGAGCAGCCGCGCCCGGCCGCGCTTGATCTCGAGTTCTTCCTCTGTCTCATAAGCCGGGTAGAGCCGGCCGGCGACGACAAGCCGGTCGCGCGCAGCATCATAGAGCGCGGTTCTGTCGGACTGGCGGACCGCAAGCGCCGGCTTTATGCCCAGCCACTCCAGGTCCGCCTCGATGCCCTCGGCGAACGCCTCGGTCGATCGCGCCCGGTCCGTATCGTCGAGGCGCAGCACATAAGTGCCGCCGGTCTTGAGCGCGAACAGCCAGTTGAGCAGTGCGGGCCTCGCATTGCCCAGATGCAGGCGCCCGGTCGGCGACGGAGCGTAACGAACGGTGGTGGTCACTCCACGCCCTGCCTTGCCGGCGCGGGCGCATGCTCGCGCGGCACGACGTCGCTGTCATCGCGATAGCCGTTGGTTATGGGATATTTGCGGCCGATGCCGAACGCCTTCTTGGTCAGCTTGACGCCGGGCGCCGCCTGCCGGCGCTTGTATTCGGCGAGCAGCACCAGCCGCTCGACGCGCTTGACCAGACCCCGGTCGAAGCGGCCCTGCCCGCGTTCCACGACCTCGGCGACCGACAGCTCATCCTCGATCAGCCCGGAAAGAACTTCGTCGAGGATCGCGTAGGGTGGCAACGAGTCCTGGTCTGTCTGGTCGGGCCGCAGCTCCGCGCTCGGAGCCTTGTCGATGATGGAGCGTGGGATCACGTCGCCATGTGGACAAAGCGAACCGTCGGGCACGTGCCTGTTCCGCCAGGCGGCGAGCTCATAGACCTCCATCTTGAACAGGTCCTTGATCGGATTGAAGCCGCCATTCATGTCGCCATAGATGGTTGCGTAGCCCACGGCCATTTCCGATTTGTTGCCGGTGGTCAAAAGCATCGCGCCGGTTTTGTTGGAAGCCGCCATGAGCACCAGCCCGCGCATGCGCGACTGGATGTTCTCCTCGGTTGTATCGACAGGCACATTACCGAACACCGGCTGCAACTCCAGCAGCGCCGCATCCACAGCGCTGCCGATTGGAACGATGTCGTAGCGAACCCCGAGTCGTTGCGCGCACTCACGCGCGTCCGCCAGGCTTTCCTCGCTCGTATAGACATAGGGCAGCATGAGGCAGTGCACGTTTTCCGGCCCGAGCGCGTCGGCGGCGATCGCGGCGACGATGGCGCTGTCGATGCCACCCGACAGGCCCAGCACCACCTTGCTGAACCCGTTCTTGCGCACATAGTCGCGCAGGCCGCGTAGCATCGCCTGCCACGGTGCCTCCTCGGTGGACGCGAGAGGTACCACCTCGCCTTTGATGCAGTGCCAGCCCTGCCGGCCGCGTTCCCAATCGGAGACGATGAAATCGCTTTCGAAGCTCTTGCCCTGGAAGACGAGCTTGTTGCCCGGCTCCATGCCGAAGGAGGCGCCGTCGAAGACCAGTTCATCCTGGCCACCGACCTGGTTCAGGTAAAGCAACGGCACGCCATCTTCCTGCGTGCGGGAGCGGACCAGGTCCTTGCGGATGTGCTGCTTGTTGTCCCAGTAGGGCGAACCGTTGGGGCAAAGCAGCAGCTCGGCGCCTCGCTGCACGAGATGTTCGCAGACCGGGCGGTGCCAGATGTCCTCGCAGATCGGGACGCCGATGGTCACACCCTTGATCGTGATCGGCTCAGGCAGCGGCCCCGGCGTGAAGTAGCGCTTCTCGTAGAACACGTCGTCATTGGGCAGCTCGTGCTTCAGCCGCCGCGCAACGACCTTGCCGTCCTCGGCGAGAACGACAGCATTGTAGAGCGCATGTCCGTCACGCCAGATCGTCGGCAGCAACAGGCTGACGCTCGAGCCCTTGGTGGCGCGCACCAGTTCGCCGGCGGTGTGCATCGCGTCTTCGAGGAACGCCGGCTTGAAGAACAGATCCTCGGGGAAGTAGCCCGTGAGGAAGAGCTCCGACAGCATCAGGATATCGGCTTCCATGTGCGCCGCTCGCTGCAGGGCATCGGTTGCGAGATTCAGATTGGCGCCGAGAGCCCCGACTTTGGGGTTGAGTTGGGCAAGCGCGATGCGGAGCCGGTCTGTCACAGGGTTGATCCGTTCGAAATCGCGGGAACGATTAGCCGCTCACCCTCGTGAGGGCAAGCGGCCCGGATTTGCGCGTCGCGACAGTGGTCAGAACGAGTAGGTGGCTTCGGCGAGCAGGCCGAACCGCAGCATCCTGAAGGGGTTGTTGGTGGAAATGAAGCTCTGGTTGAAGAAGGTTGGGTCCGTGTCATAGACGCCGTCGGCGTCGCTGTCGGTCGGATCCCCGATCACCGCCTGGCTGTAGGTGGTGTCGGCCGTCCCCTGCAGGTACCAGGCCCGACCGCCGAGCCGGAACGTGAAATTGTCGGTCGGGTGGAAGCCGATGAATGCGTCGGCCATCGCGCCATATCCCCAGCCATCGATCGCGGTGGGCGACGAGCGGATGGATGAGATGTTGCCGTTGGCGGTGAGGTCGTACGGAGGCTGCGCCGGTCCGGCATATTCGGTGATCGAGAAGCTGGGATCGTCGATGCCTGCGGTGCCGCTCACCTTGGCATAGGGCACCCCCGCAATGGTGGCGGTGACATCGAACATCCGGCCGAGTTCGGCGCGACCCGAGATGCCCAGACGCAGCACATGCGCGTCGATCGAATTCTCGGCGCTGGCGCCAGGCAGGAAGGTCTGGCCGGTGGCAGTGTCGTAGGTGATGTCGGAGGCGTCTTCAGCGGTCGTGTAGTTGAACCGGCCGGTATCCGGCTGGTCCTGCCAGTAGAGATATCCCACGATCGGACCAATCCCGGCGGTGTCATTGTCGCCCCAGGCGTTCCAGCCGAGATCGCCGCCACCATAGAGCACGTGGCCATCCACGACCGGCGCGGTGCCGCTGGGCGTCGAAACCTCGCCGCTCAGCGCCATGGAATAGCCGCCGATGGCCGTGGCGAAGGTGTTGGTCCAGTCGTCCTCGATGCGCAAGTGAAGCTCGCCGATATGCGCGGCATCCTCCGAGCTCACCGTGCCGCTGCTCGACGTGAAGCTCTGCTGGCCAAGCGCATACCAGTAGCGGATGCCCGTTTCGAACGAGACCGGATCGTCATCATCACCGAAGCCCGCCCAGTCGCCGGGCTCCACGCCGTACGATGCCCGGAACTCGGTATCGTAGCCATCGCCCCACTCGCCGTAGTCGGCCGCGAGCGCAGGAACCGTCATTGCTGCCAGCAGTGCCAGAACACTTGAGGTCGAACGGAGCATGACAACCCTCGGCACACGAACGCGATGGCTCGTTTATGCTCTGTTAGGGTTAATACTGTCCTAAGTTCGCGCTTTCCCTCAGACCGCAGCCGACGAGGCGCGGCGCTCGGCCGGACGCTGCACGCGGATTTCCTCGGCCACGAGGAAGGCCAGCTCGAGCGATTGCGACGCATTGAGGCGCGGGTCGCAATAGGTGTGATAGCGGTCCTTGAGATTGGCTTCGGTGATCGCCGCCACGCCACCGCCGGTGCATTCGGTAACGTCGTCGCCGGTCATCTCGATGTGGATGCCGCCGGCATAGGTGCCTAGATCGCGGTGGATGTTGAAGAAGGAATGCACTTCGCTCAGCACGCGATCGAAGGGGCGGGTCTTGAAGCCGTTCGCGGCCTTCACCGTATTGCCGTGCATCGGGTCGGTGCACCACACGACCGTGCGCCCTGCCCGCTTCACCGTCTCGATGAGCCGCGGCAGGTGCTCGCGGACCTTGTCCGACCCAAAGCGGCAGATCAGCGTGATGCGGCCCGCTTCGTCCTGCGGATTCAACTTGTCGAGCAGCCGAAGCAGATCATCATTGGCGAGGCTCGGGCCGCATTTGATGCCGATGGGATTCCTGATGCCGGAAAAATACTCGGCATGCGCGGCGTCGGGCTGGCGGGTGCGATCGCCGATCCACAGCATGTGGCCGGAGGTGGCGTACCAGTCATTGGTGATCGAGTCGCGGCGCGTGAGGGCTTCCTCGTAGCCGAGCAGCAATGCTTCGTGGCTGGTGAAGAAGCCTGTCTGCCGCAATGCCGGCGTGTTCTCCGGGGTGAGGCCGAGGGCACGCATGAAGGAGATCGCGTCGTCGATCTTGTTGGCCAGTTCCTCGAACCGGGGATAGGCGGTCGACCCCTTCATGAAGCCCACGGTCCATTCGTGCACGCGCGAGAGATCGGCATAGCCGCCGGTCGCGAAGGCACGCAGCAAGTTCAGCGTCGCCGCCGATTGCCGATAGGCGAGCAGCAGCCTGCCGGGATCGGGCAGACGTCCCGCATCGGTGAATTCGATGTCGTTGATGATGTCGCCCCGATAGCTCGGCAGCGTCACGCCATCGATCGTCTCGGTGTCGGACGAGCGGGGCTTGGCAAATTGTCCCGCGATGCGTCCCACCTTCACAACGGGCTTGCTGGCGCCGTGGGTGAGGATGATCGCCATCTGCAGGAAGACGCGAAAGAAATCGCGGATGTGATCGGCACCATGCTCGGCGAAGCTCTCGGCGCAGTCGCCGCCCTGGAGCAGGAATGCCTGGCCCTTGGCTACATCGGCGAGCTGGGTCTTCAGGTCACGGGCCTCGCCTGCGAACACCAGCGGCGGGAATTTGCCGAGCTGCTTTTCGATCTCCTCGACCCGAGTCGGATCGGGATAGACGGGAACCTGCGAAATCGGCTTCTGCCGCCAACTGCCGGGGCTCCAGGTGGTCATGTCGTTACTCGCCTACAGGTTGCAGGTGCGGTCTAGCGCGGGCGGAACCAGCGGGCAAGCTAGTGCTTGGCTCCGCCCCGGTAGCGATGGGCCGGGCTCTTGAAGGTCACCAGCTCTTCGGCAGCCGTCGGATGCATGGCAATCGCACGGTCGAAATCCGCCTTGGTCGCCCCCATGCCAATAGCAACCGCCGCAACCTGCACCAACTCGGCCGCCTCCTTGCCCAGGACATGCAGCCCCAGCACCTTGCCGCCATCCGCTTCGGTGACCAACTTCATCATGGTTCGCGACGACTTGGTCGAGAGCGTGTTGATCATCGGCCGGAAGCGCGCGACGTACACGTCGATGTCACCGTGCGTTGCGGCCTCCGCCTCGGTCAGCCCGATCGTCGCCACTTCCGGCTCGGAGAAAACGGCGGTGCCGATCTGGCTGTGGTCCACCCATAGCGGATTGTCGTTGAACAGGGTTTCTGCGACGTACCAGCCTTCGCGTATCGCCACCGGGGTGAGTTGGGCCCGGCCGGTCACGTCGCCGACCGCATAGATCGAGTCGACATTCGTCTTGGAGTAGCGGTCGACCTTGATCGATCCGTCGGGATTGAGCTCGACATCGGCTGCTTCGAGGCCGAGACCCTGCGTATTGGGACACCGGCCTGTCGCGAACATCACCGCGCCGAAGGGGGCGTCGACCTCGTCGGAGAAGCGGGCGACGACGTCGCGGCCCTTGCTCTCCAGCGAACGAATTGTCGTTTCATAGATGAGCTTGACGCCGCGCTCCTGAAGTCCCGCTTCAAGACCCGTGCGCACGTCGTCGTCGAAGCCGCGCAGAACCTTGTCGCCGCGATAGACGACCGTGGTCGGCACACCCAGGCCGGTGAAGACGGTCGCGAACTCCATGGCGATGTAGCCGCCTCCTTCGATGAGGATGGAGTGGGGCAGTTCCTCGAGGTCGAACACCTCCTTCGAGGTGATGCCCAGTTCCTGGCCGGGAATCCCGGGAAGGTGCGCATAGCCACCGGTGGCAACCAGGATGTATCTGGACGTGACTTCGCGGCCGCTGTTGACCAGCCGAGCGCTGTTGGGCCCCGTCAGCACGGCACGATCCCTGAGGATGGTGCCGCCGGGCTTCTCGACGGCGGCGATATAGGCGGCCTCCAGGCGCGCGACCTCCTTGTCCTTGTTGGCGACAAGAGTGGGCCAATCGAAGCTCGTCTCGACCGTCCAGCCGAAGCTCGGCGCAATCTCGAACATGTCGGCGAAGCGCGACGCGTAGACGAACAGCTTTTTGGGGACGCAGCCGCGGATGACGCAGGTGCCCCCGACACGATCCTCCTCGACTACGGCAACCCTCGCGCCATAGGTTGCGGCCATGCGTGCCGCGCGCACCCCCCCGGAGCCGGCGCCGATTACCAGCAGGTCATATTCGAAGTTCATGGGCTAGCGGGTGCACCAAAAACGAACCCCGCGCAAGGCGGGGCTCGAAATAGCTGATCTGCGACAGTGCACTAGACGCTGTAGCCGGCGGCCTTCAGTGCGGCGCGGACTTCGCGGACGAATTCGGTGCCGAAGTTCGAGGTATAGACCTGCATGACCTTGGCGACATCCTGGTTCACGGACATCGCGTTCTCAGCAAGCTTCTGGCCGGCGGGCGTCTCGTAGAACGCCACGATCTGCTGCAGCTCGTCCTGCGTGTAGGTCACGGCGTAGATGCGGGCGATCTGGTTGTAAAGCTCATCGCTCTTGCCGCGGCGGGCTTCGAGGGCCTTGGCGATCTGTTCGTCGATTTGCGTGGCGATCTCGGGATTGGACTGCGACAGCAGCTTGCTGGTCTGCGCCGCCGTCATGGACGCGATCGCTTCGTAAATCTGCGCCTTGTTGGTCAGGTCGACGTATTTGCGGGCCAGTTCGAGTTGTTCGGGCGGAATTTCCTGCGACACGGCAGGAGCAGTGGCGCCAAAGGCCAGCGAGAGGGCCAGGACCACCGCAGCGGCGAGCCCCGAGAGGCGAGTCATGATCATCGTGGTTCGTAACCCCCATTTTGCGACGGCATGGCCGTCACGCATCTATCGTTTCAATGCCGTTGGGTCCGGCGACATAGGCCCTGGCACACAGCCCTAGAAACAGCCCGTGTTCCACCACTCCTGGCACTTCATGCAGGTCGGCTGACAGCGCTTCTGGATTGAAAATGCGGCCAAAAAAAGCATCCAGAAGCAGATGCCCACCGTCGGTTGCCACCGGCTCGCCCGAGGGTCCGAGCCGCAAAGTGACGGCCCCGGTGGCACCGTGGGCGGCTGCGACCGCCTCGACCATGCGGGTCGTTGCGCCGAGGCCGAAGCGGTTGACCTCGATCGACAGCGGAAAGCGACCGAGGACGTCAACGACCTTGGATCGATCGGCAATGACGACCATCCGGCGACTCGCCGCGGCGACGATTTTCTCGCGCAGCAGCGCGCCGCCGGCGCCCTTGATCAAGGCAAGACCCGGGCCGATCTCGTCGGCTCCGTCGACGGTCAGATCGAGCTCGGGCGTCTCCTCGAGCGTCGTCAGCCTGATGCCCAGGCCGCTGGCTTGGGCGGCAGTGACTTCGGACGTTGGGACGCCAACACAGTCGAGCCCAGCCCTGACCTTTTCGCCCAGCAGATCGACGAAATGGCGTGCGGTGGAGCCCGTTCCCAGCCCGAGTCGCATCCCCGGCCGGACCTCGCCCAGTGCCGCGGCCGCCGCCTGACGCTTCAAATCATCGCTCAATTCGCCGGCCTCCCCCGCCGCTGGTGCTAGGGGCCGGAGGCGACGATTGTCAATCCGTCGCTCACGAGTGCGTGATCCGACTGTCGTTTTGCCGCAACACGGCGGCGGCAGAGTTGCGCTGCACACTGAGAAGTGAGGCGAAATGCTGCCCGATAGTACTTCCGGTTAAACCGCAATTTAGCTAAGCATTTCCATACGGTTTGCCGGGGTGGCTCGCTCCGGTTCGGCTCAGAGGCAACTATGGACAGACGGAAATTCACTGTCGCGGCGCTTGCCGCGCTGGCCGGCATGGCGGCAACGCCTGCCATGGCCCGGCTCTACTACAATCCTGATACCAACAAATGGGAAGAGCGCGAGGCAGGCGGGCGCAGCTTCAAGCGCATCGAAAAGCAGGTCGTGCCCTATGAGACCAAGTACAAGGTCGGCACGATCATCGTCGAGACCTCGGAGCGGCGGCTCTATCTGGTGCTGCCGGACAACATGGCGCTCAAATATGGAATCGGCGTCGGCCGCGATGGCTTCACCTGGTCCGGCCAGCACCGCATCACGCGCAAGGCCGAGTGGCCCGACTGGACGCCGCCGGCGGCGATGCGCAAGCGCGTCCCCGACCTTCCGGCCCACATGAAGGGCGGCCCGCAGAATCCGCTGGGTGCGCGCGCTCTCTACATCGGCAGCACGCTCTATCGCATCCATGGCACCTCGGAGCCGTGGACCATCGGGCAGGCCGTATCTTCGGGGTGCATCCGCCTCACCAATGAGGACGTGATCGACCTCTACGAGCGGACCAAGGTCGGGGCGCTGGTGGTGGTCCGCCACTGAGCACGGGCGTGAGATGAATGCGAGGGCCGGGGGATGAACCGGCCCTTTTTGTTTGCCGCCGCGCTCGCTACAATCGCACGCATGACCCTGCTCCTGTCACAGCCCAATCTCGAGCCGACCGGCGGCGAACGCCCGCTCGTCGATCGCTTCGGCCGACGGATCAGCTATCTGCGCATCAGCGTTACCGATCGCTGCGACTTCCGCTGCGTCTACTGCATGTCCGAGCACATGCAGTTCCTGCCGAAATCCGAGGTGCTGAGCTTCGAGGAGATCGACCAGATTGCGCGCGCCTTCATCGGACGCGGGACACGGAAGATCCGGCTGACCGGCGGCGAGCCGCTGGTGCGGCGCGACATCATGGAGCTCGTTGCGCGCCTCGGCTCCTATGTCGGCAGTGGCCTGGACGAACTGACGCTCACCACCAATGGCAGCCAGCTCAGGCGCTACGCTGATGGCCTGGCAGTTGCGGGCATCAAGCGCATCAACGTCTCGCTCGACACGCTCGACGAAACCCGCTTCCGCGACATCACGCGGCGGGGGCGCATTGCCGACGTGCTCGACGGGATCGATGCAGCCCAGGAGGCGGGGCTCGCGATCAAGATCAACATGGTCGCGATGCGCGGCATCAACGACGACGAGATCGAGTCCATGATGGCCTGGGCGCATGGCCGCGGCTTCGGACTGACGTTGATCGAAGGCATGCCGCTGGGCGAGGTTGGTATCGACAGGGTCGACAGCTATCTGCCGCTCAGGGAGTTGCGCGAGCGCCTGGCAGCCAAATATACGCTCACCCCCACCGATCACCGCAGCGGAGGTCCCGCTCGCTACGATTGGGTGAAACAAACCAATGGCTTGCTCGGGTTTATTACCCCGATGAGTCACAATTTCTGCGAGAGCTGCAACCGCGTCCGCCTCACGGCGACCGGCCAACTCTATCTGTGCCTCGGGCAGGAGGACATGGTCGATTTGCGGGAGGTCCTGCGCACTGACGGCCCCGCGTCCCTCGATGCCGCGCTCGACCGCGCCATGCAGATCAAGCCGAAGGGCCACGATTTCATCCTCGACCGGACCTACACCGGCCCTGCCCTCAGCCGGCACATGAACGTCACCGGTGGCTGATCCAGCCTAGCGGCCGCTCTGGCGCTCGATCAACTCGACCTGGATACCGTCCGGATCGCGGCAGAAGGCGACGCGCCGAATCAGCTCGGTGTTGTGTGCATCGCGCGGCTGCTCGATGACCTCGACTCCGGCCGCAGCGAGTCTGGTCACCGTCGCCTCGACATCGTCGACCGCGAAGGTGAGATGGCGGAGTCCCGCGACGCCCGCCGGCACGTCCCTGGCGCGATCGGCGCCCGGGCGCTCGGCAATCTCCAACATGCCCCCTCCGGCATCCAGAAAGGCCAGCGCGGTCTCACCCTGCCGTTTGCGCAGAACCAGCCTGAGCCCGAGCAGTCCACAGTAGAAATCGATGCTGCGGTCGAGATCGGCAGTGGTCGTGCCGACATGCTCGAAGCCGATGAGGCTCACTTGTCGTCGTCGCCGACATTGACAAATTCGAGTGGCAGGGCCGTCGTGTATTTGATCTGGCCCATGGCAAAGGAGGAACTGACGTCGGTCAGATTTATCTTGCCGATGAGCTTTTTGTAGAAGGCGTCGTAGGCGGCAATGTCGGGGACGACCACCCGAAGCAGATAGTCGACGTCGCCGCTCATGCGGTAGAACTCGACGACTTCGGTGAAATCTTCGACCACCGCGGAGAACTTCCGCATCCAGGCGTCATTGTGCTCGTTGGTCTTGACCGACACGAACACCGTCACGCCGGCATTGATCTTGGTCGGCTCGAGCACTGCAACGCGTCCCTTGATGACGCCGTCCTCTTCCATCTTCTGGATACGGCGCCAGCACGGGGTCGTGGAAAGTCCGACCTTGCGGCCGATTTCAGCGACGGGCGTGGTCGCGTCCTTCTGGAGAAGCGCGAGAATCTTTCGGTCGATCTTGTCCAGTGCCATTGAGCCCTCGTTTGAAATCAGTTTTCGGAGAACGCCACCGCCAAGGCGTGTACACGCAAATATGCCCACGCAATTGCCCAGTCAACGCAACGGTGTTGCGCGTGTCAACGACCGAAGCGACCTAGCAGCCACGTCCAAAAGTCGAATGAGTCGGCGCCATGCGTGCGCCGCCACTCGGCCGGATCGTCGAAGCGACCAGCCCAGATACCGCGGCCGTTGAGACGCGCCTCGGTCAGCGCGAGACTGTATTCCAGCTCGGCGACGGCCCAGCCGGCGCGGACGATCCTGTCGCCAAGATCGGCGCCGTTAATGCGGCAATGGGCGAGGATGCGGCGATAGCGGTCATGGCCGTCGGGGGCGCATTCGGTCGTTCCGCCGTGGCTCAGATCAGCGAGGAAGGCCCGCGCCTCTCGTCCGCAGGGCCATTCGGCGCCTGACCGATCGGTACAGGTCTGGTCGAACTCGACGGCATCGAGGCCGAGCAGCCTGATGCGCGTCTCGCCGATCCTGAGTGCATCGCCGTCGACAGCTATCGTCCGGCCGCTGAGCGAAGCGGGCGGGGGCCAGAACAGGGCCGCCACCGCGGCAAGCAAGGCAATTGCGGCCAGCGTTACCAGGGCGCCGACCGGGCTGCGGACGGTCCGCCGTCGTGGCCAAGGCGTAGCCCGCATTTCACTCCCCCTTAACTACGTTTCGCATAGGCTTTTTCCTCAGCGTAGCGAATGCGTAGCTCTTTCGCAGCAACGAGTTAGTCGAGTACCGCGTAATGCCGTTCGAACCGGCGCACCAATCCGATGTGCGTTCCCAGATGGGACGCGAGTTGCGCCGCGATGCGCAGAAGACGGTGTTCGATGCGCGCCAGCGCCTGACCTCGTCCTCCGGAACCCGCGCCTTATTCGATTTCGAGCTGCTAGACGAATATGCCGACGCGCGGATTTCGAGCGCTCTTGTCCTGCCGCTGGTGTTCGCGATCCTGGCGCTGTTCTCGTCGCTGTGGGTGCAGCCTTTCGTTGCGGTGAGCTGGGCGGCACTCGTGGCGGCGGCCAATACGGGCGTCGTCATCGCCTCGCGTCAATTCCGCCGGAGCCCACCGGATCAGTTCATCGCCAGCCGCTGGACGGCAACCTTCATCACGGTCGAAACGATCTACGGCATTGTCTGGTCGCTGCTTGCGACCTTCACGCTGTTTTCCGATTCCACCAGCCTGGCGGTGGTCATGTTCGCCCTGGCGCTGGTCGGCATCGCGACCAATGCCGTCTCCTCCCGCACCCTCCCCGGCGCGACGCTGATGTCGACGCTGCCGGTGGCATTGACGGTCGCCATCAACCTCCTGGTGCTGGGCGGCACGCTCAACTGGTCGCTCGCGGCGGTGACGATCGGCGCCGAGATTTTCTTCGTCTATCTCGCCCGGCAGATGCATAACAGCAAGCTCGAAGAGATCATGCACCAGGCCGAGAAGGATCAGCTCATCAACGAACTCGAGGAAGCCCGCGAGATGAGCGACGAAGCCCGGCGGCATGCCGAACAGGCCAACATCGCCAAATCGCAGTTCCTCGCCACCATGAGCCATGAACTGCGCACACCGCTCAACGCCATCATCGGCTTTTCAGAAGTGCTGCAGTCCGAGCTGCTCGGTCCCCACGCCGTGGCGCAGTACAAGGAATATGCCGGGGACATCCACCGTTCGGGCCAGCACCTGCTGAACCTCATCAACGAGCTCCTGGATCTGAGCCGCATCGAAGCGGGCAAATACGAGCTCAACGAGGAAGCGATATCGCTGATCGACATCGCCGAAGACTGCCGGCGCATGGTCGAGATACGGGCCAAGGCCAAGGGCATCGACGTCAGTTTCAATTATGCCAACAACCTGCCCAAGCTGTGGGGCGACGAGCGCGCCGTCCGCCAGGTGGTGCTGAACCTGCTTTCGAACGCCGTGAAGTTCACGCCGGAATCGTGCAAGGTCGCCGTGATGGTGGCGCGTTC
>CAZASR010000034.1:0-21968 GCA_964487765.1 uncultured Devosia sp.
AGTGCATCAGGTCAACAAAGTTCTTGCCAACACGGAGCCGTCCACACATGGCGCAAAGGGGACCCTGGGTTCTTGCACTGGCATCCAGTTCTGGGTTCCGCGAACTGCTATTGAGCATAGTGCGTTAACGAAGAAAGCGTTAGCGCGTGACCAGCCATCGTTTTCGTTGCAGTGTTGTTACAACCCAAATGAGGGCGGTGATAACGACCCCGGGACCAGAAGACTCCCACGCCTCGAAGCGCAGACATCGCGAAAGTTTCCAACACCATCATACAGCACCGGCCAATAGCTTCCTGCTAGTTGGTCGCGATAAACGGAGTTCAAGATGACTACGCGAAATACCTCTTCGTCCGCCGTTGGCGACATCGTCTCCGACAACCCAAATAGGAATCTCTTTCCTAAACTGGTTCTTTGTACGTCCAACTCGGCATCGTACTTTCTTGAGAACACGTCCCGCAACTCGGACTATGACATCATCCACCGGTACCTCGTGGATCGCTTCCGTCCCGCCTTCGCCCAGTTGACCCAAGACCTTTTGGAACTCGGTTATGATGTCACGGCAGAGTTCCATGTGGATGCCCTCATAGATCAGGACTACGAGCTATCAGTGGGCACCAACGACGATGAGCGTGTCGAGGCGGCGGTGTCCAAATTTCACGCTGCTGCTCAGGCGATCCTCGCTAGTCTGCCTGATGCTCTTGGCGACCTTGTCGGGTAAGGCGATTGGGCGGATTCTAACTTGCCTCTTAGGGAAACCCCGGAGTGGAGCTCCGGGGTTCCCCACTCGGGAAGTTCCCCTAATGGAAGGCGTGACTCGAAATTAACCCCTAACCATGGCCCAGCGGACGCACGGGCCTCAAGTCGTGGCCACTAATGACTCAACGGTTAAGGGCAGCTTCTGGCCATTCCGGACGTCAGGCTGCCATTTCGGAATTCCAAGAGCGGCTGGTGCGCTCTGGTCCTGGCAACATCGAGAATGGGTGATTGAGGACGGGCGGCGGCAGGACCTCGTCTGGCCTTTCCGCCCGGCGTCGAGCGGACCCCATGTGCGCGAAAGTCGGGCGCTTTTTTGGGGGCGCCAGCATACGCCCTCACCATCGAGAACCAGACGAGCTTCAACCGGCAGGTCCTGGAGATCGATCGGGAGCGCTAAGGGCTCGTCATCTAAACGGGGGCTACCCCTCACTGGGCGCTCACCGAGCGCTCGCCGGCATCGCGGGATCGCTGTCGGGCATACCGTTCTCCACTGGTCGGACATCGATCCCGAGGGAACCTGGAACCACCAAGCGGGCGGTGGGAAAGCCGATCCAGCCCCATCTCCTGTCGAGGAAACTGGCTGAGGAGCGGGGACGCCACTGCCGGCGCCCGTGAAGCTCAGATCGCACGCGGCCACCGGTTCGGCCATCCGGCAGGGAGTATTTCGAGGCACCGGGCGCACGCTGGCTCGAGCGGAGGATCTCGATCCCGTCCTCCCGGCCGACGCCGGCCGGACCTCGCCCTGACGCGCCCCGGGGACCGCTTCCAGCGTCCGTTGAAGGCGGGGTCGTAAGCTGATTACTTGGTGATGTTTCCACGCCGGCGACGGCGACCGTATTTTTGAGGGGCTATTCCGAAGATGGATCACGCGTCCGGCGACCGATCGCTTCTGCAGAAGCATCTTGCCGACGCGCGTCAGCGGCTGATCCAGACCGGGACACGCAATCGGCTCGTCCACACGCCACGGTCGTCGCGTCAGAGCAGAGCCATCGACGTGGTAGATGAGCGCTCGGAGGATGTATTCCGCATCCTCCTCACTGACGGAAGGCGAATGCGCTTCGCCCATGATCCGTCGGTCAAGGAGGCGCCGGGGGAGGATGGTATCGACATCCCCATGGCGCTGCCGCCACCACCCGTAGACGAAGGTCGGCACACCGACCTGCTCCTGCAGACCCGCTTTGGACGCGAACGTCTTCAGAAGAAGCTTCTCGCCCTCGCGCGGGAAGCGCGGACGCTCGAGGAGGAGCAGGGCATAAACGCCCTCTATCTGGCGATGGGATTCCTACGCTGGTTCGAGGACGAGCGCTCCGATGTCGAACGTTTCGCTCCACTGATCCTGCTGCCGGTCGCCCTGCGGCGCAACGAGCGCACCTCGAGCTACGACGTGGAGATGAGAGGCGAGGACATCACCACCAACGAGCCGCTGAAGCACCGGCTCGCGGAAGCCGGCATCAAGCTGCCAGATATCCCCGAAACTGAGGGCTGGACGCCCTCGACCTATTTCGATGCGGTCGCCGAGGCCGTCTCGACGAAGTCACGGTGGTCGGTGGACCGCGACGGGATGCAGCTGGGATTCTTCTCCTTCGCCAAGCTCCTGATGGTTCGCGATCTCGAACCCGAGAACTGGCCTGGGGGAACGATAGCCGATCATCCCATAGTTGCCGGTCTTCTGACGGAGGGTTTCGGCTCGGAGGTCGACGACTTCCCCGAGGCCGACGATCTGGACAAGCTCTTCGCTCCGGCCGATCTCATCCAGGTGGTCGACGCCGATGCCTCGCAGACCCTCGTGATCGAGACGGTGCGGAAGGGACGCAATCTGGTCGTTCAGGGTCCGCCGGGAACCGGCAAGAGCCAGACGATCACCAACATCATCGCCGCCGCGGCCTTCGACGGCAGATCGGTGCTCTTCATCGCAGAGAAGATGGCCGCCCTCAACGTCGTGCATCATCGGCTGCGCGACAACGGGCTCAGAGACATCTGCCTCGAGCTGCACTCCCGGTCCGCCAACAAGAAGCTGGTCGCCGAGGAGCTGGGTCGAACACTGAGCGCAGCGTCCAACCACCCATCATCGACCGATGCGGCAGAACTCACGCGCCTGCGAGATCGGTTGAACAGCATCGCGGGGGTGATGCATCGCCCGGTGGGAGACACCGGTGTCACGCCGTTCCGTGCCATTTCAACGCTCATTCGGCTCAACGAGCAGGGTTTCGCTCCGAGCGACCTGCAGATTTCCGATATCGGCAATTGGACGAAGGAGCGATTGGACGAAGCACTGACGGCGGCGTCGGCCTTGGCGAGCATCACGACAAAGGCCGGTCCCAAGCTCGAGCATCCATTCTTCGGGGTGAAGCGTCTCGATCTACTACCCACCGACCGGCAGCGGCTGAAGCCGAAACTGGAGCAGTTGGTCGGGCTACTGGCAGAAGCGGACCGGTCCGCATCCGCCGTCGCCGACACCCTGGGATATGGGGGGCCGCGGTCGCCGCAGTCCGCAACCGGCATAGTGGGCGTGATCGAGCACATCTCGACCTTGTCGAGCCCGGCCGTGCCGTTCGCAGGTGCCATCGCCCGGCACGGTGGTGTCGATCGTGCTCGCGCCCTGGCGGAGGCAGGATCCAAGTTCGCGTCCTTGCGGGAGCAGGCCGCCACCGTTTTCTCGAGTACCGCCGCCACCGCTCCGGTGGAACACCTCCGGGCACTGCTGGCAGCTGGTCACAGTCTGTTCGGCCGGCTTTCGGGACCTTATCGTCAGGGATCGGCAGAACTCGCCTCGCTGCTGCGCGTGCCTCTCCCGAAGACGCAAGTCGACCGAATGGCGATGCTCGACCGTTTGCTGGAGCTGCAGCAGGCGAGGTCGCGATTCCAGGCACTCGAGCGCGAGGGCGCCGAAGTGCTTGGCAGCCTCTGGCGCGGCGAGGACACGGATTTCGCTGCGCTCCGCGAGGCGGCGGCCTGGACTTCGAGTCTGCTGCAAGCAGCCGTGGAGCTCAATGCGGAGTCGGCCGTCGGCCTTCGTCGCTATGAGCCGATGCAGCTCCAGAAACTGCGGGATCTCGTCGCCAAGCAGAGCAGGGACGCCCAGGCCATCGCGCGAGAGGTGCTCGAAACCCTCGATCTGGACCTCGAACAGGTGTTCGGCGTCGAGAAGTCCGACGAGGTTCCGTTCAACGATCTGAAGGGATGGGCGGAACTCTGGAACAGCAATCTGGATCGCCTGGACGAATGGATTCAGCTGCAAGCCGCGGATTCCCGGTTGCGCGCCCTAACCGGGGACGTCGTGGCAGATGCGGTGGCCTCCGGGACGGTACACCCGGACCAGCTCCGTTCGACGATTCGCTACGTCCATGCCGAGCAGATCTATCGTCGCTTCGCGGCGAGCGAGTCCTGGGCGACTAACCTCACGTCGGTGGAGAAGGCCGAACTGGCTGCGACGTTCAGAGACCGGGAGAAGGCGCGGCGCGCGGCGGTCGCAAGGCTCATTCGAGGCGAGCATCTCAATCGGCTGCCGCGGGGAGGGATGGGGTCGATGGGCCTGGTGCGTGCCGAGATCGGCAAGCGCAGGGGCCACAAGCCCATAAGGCGTCTCATGGCGGAAGCAGGCACGGTCGTGCAACAGATAAAGCCGGTGCTGCTCATGAGTCCGATCTCCGTCGCGCAGTACCTGCCGCCCGGTGCACTGGAATTCGACCTGCTGGTCATCGACGAGGCATCGCAGGTCAGGCCCGAGGATGCGCTGGGAGCGATCGCTCGCGCAAAGCAGGTGGTCGTAGTTGGCGACAAGAGACAGCTGCCACCCACTTCGTTCTTCGACCGCGTACTCTCCGAGCTGCCCGAGGAGGAGCCGGAAGAGGAATCAGAGATCCCGGTACCCGCAGTGACCGGCGCGACGGAACTCGAGAGCATCCTCACGTTGTGCGAGGCAAGGGGCCTCACGTCGAGAATGCTGCGCTGGCACTATCGCTCGAAGCACCCCTCGCTGATCGAGGTCTCGAACGACGTCTTCTACAGCGAGAACGGCGGCCTCATCCTGTTCCCCTCGCCATCGGCGACGCGTGAGACCGACGGGCTGGTGCTGACCAAGGTCGCGGAGGGGGCCTACGATCGAGGCGGGAAGCGTCACAACCTGAAAGAAGCGGAGGCGGTGGCCAAGGCGGTCGCTGTGCACGCGGCCAAGCACCCCGGTCGAAGCCTGGGCGTCGTGACGTTCTCGACCGCCCAGCGCGATGCCATCACCGAACATCTCGACAGGCTCCGCCAGACCGACAACGCGCTCGACGCCTTCATGCGGGAGCGCGAGAATGAGGAGTTCTTCGTCAAGAATATCGAGACGGTCCAAGGGGACGAGCGCGACGTCATCCTCGTGTCGGTCGGATACGGTCCGCGCCTGGCTGGAACGCCGCTCGACAGCATGGCCTTCGGCCCCGTCTCGACGGAGGGCGGCGAGCGACGTCTCAACGTGCTGTTCACCCGAGCTCGCTACAGGACGCACGTCTTCGTCTCTTTCAACTCGTCCGACATCGATCTCGAGCGCTCCAAGAGCGTCGGGGCCCGCGTGCTCAAGAAGTTCCTCCACTACGCGGAGACCGGTGACAACATTCAAGCCACCGCGCTCGACGAGGACCCCGATTCCGACTTCGAGGTCTCCGTGGCGGCGGAGATTCGCAGACTTGGCTATCAAGTCGATCACCAGGTGGGATCGTCGGGCTTTAGGATCGATCTCGCGGTCCGTCGGCCGGATCAGGAGGGCACCTACATGCTGGCGGTCGAATGCGATGGCGCCACCTTCCACTCCGCGGTCTGGGCCCGCGAGCGCGACCGTCTTCGGCAAGAAGTTCTCGAAGGACTCGGCTGGCGATTCCATCGTGTCTGGAGCACCGATTGGTTCCATCGAAGGAAAGAGGAGGTACGTCGTCTGGAGGCGGCGCTGGTCGATGCCGCCAATGAAGCGAGACGCAAGGGACAGGAGGAGGAAGAAGCCGCACTCCCCGAGGTCGAGGAAGGCATCGAGGACCAGGAGGCTGTCGAGCCGGGAGCCGGTATCCTTCAACTGCCGGACTACGACGTCGCGGACTTCGCGGTTGCGCACAAATCGGAGCCCCACGAAGTACCGGTCTCGGCGATGGCACCGATTGTTCGTCGTATCGTCGAGATCGAAGGTCCCGTCCATCAGGAGGAGATCGGCCGAAGAGTCGCCGCCCTCTTCGGCAAGCAAAAGGCTGGGTCGCGTATCGCCGCCGCCGTGGCGCGGGCGCTCGATCACGCGAAACGCGAAGGGGGCATCGTGGAGAATTCAGGGTTCTGGTCCCTCGCCGATGCTCAGGTGCGCCTCCGCAACCGATCGAGGGCCCCGTTGGGACTGCGCAAGGCATCGCTGCTGCCTCCCCAGGAAATCGCCGAGGCCGTCCGGCGCGTACTGGAGGAGAACGGGGCACTTTCCTGGGAGGAACTGCCAAGGGCGGTGGCGCTGCTGTTCGGCTTCCAGCGGACCGGTCCGGAGTTCAAGCCCGCCATTCTCCCGGTCATCGAGAGGATGCTCGCCGATGGAGTGCTGTCCGAAGGCGGGGCAGGTCTGGTGCTGGCGCGATAGTGGACCGCGTCGCCCATCTCGATTCTCGAGGCGCCGCAAACGCGTTCGTCCGGGGATCCCCGGCGATGGCGTCTTCCCGATGACCGGGAGGTCGGCACAGTTGCTCCGTGGCGACTGGTTTGACCCGAGCGGACTAAGTGATGGTGCAACATCTGCAGCACGCGTGGAACCGTGCCCTGCGGGAGCGAATGGATCCTCGATTGACAGTGGAGAAGGAGGAACGCCGATTCTCGCTCGTCAGAAGCTACGACACGACCTGTCACGGGGGAGGAGCTGACCGAAGTCCGGTCGACGCTGAAGCGCTTCGCTGCATTGAAACCACGGCCGTCCCCGGAACTGCGCGACGTCAATCAGTACCACGATGTCGGGGATCTGCGTGCGGTCGTACCGACACGATTGGCAGTCAGTCGTCGGCGCGCAGAGGCGGAGCGGCTCAAGGTGGAGGCATACGGACAGTCCCACATCCTGTTCCACCGGGGGCGACTGGCGCATCGTCCGACTCGAGGGGTTCGCAGCCGCCTCCTTCTGGGGCTTGGGAACAAGATGGTGCACGACAACGAGCAAGGAAATCTACGATCAGTACGTGCGATGCTCGCCGCTCCTCGTGCTGCTCACGCCCCGGGGACGCTTCCAGCTGCAGGTCGGGGGACAGTTCAAGGACGCAGCCGACAACGATGCCGCCATGTCCGTCCTGAGAGGCGCCCCGCAGGAGATCCTGACGATCGTGGCCGCCGCCCTCGAAGTGGGCGGTATTCGCGCCCCCAGTTGACGTCTGCCGTCGTCCGCGCTGCACTCGAGCAATGGCTCCCTGCTTCGGCGGCGGCCTCGCGGAACGCGTAACGGAGACGACCATTGGCCCAGCCGGATTTCTCGGAGTTCACCTTCGGCTATGCGGTCACCCGACATCTGGAAGGGATGCTGACCGGTCGTAGGGTCCTGCCGAACTTTCCCACGCAGCCCGAGGAGGCGGACGCAGGATACGACGTGGATTTCTTGGCGCACGGCGTGCCGCTCTTCGTCCAGTACAAGCGCTCGGAGGTGATGACGCGGCGCAGTGCCACCGAGCACAAGCTGCACCCCGGTCAATGGGGGAAGCCGATCTATCGCATGCATCTGCACGGTCACAACGGATACAGGCAGCACTATTTGATGCAGGCGCTGGAGGACGACGGGAACATGGCGGTCTACATCACGAGCCAGGTCGGCAGCAAAGCCATGCTGAACCAGCACCACGAAGCCGGACGAATAATGGACGGCGCGCGAATGTTCCTGCCGAGCGAGATCGTCCTGCCTAGCGTGCACGAGAGGCATCACGTGTCTTTCCAGGCCTCGCATGCGATGCATCGTGTCTATTCGCAGTCCGGCGAGCCGACTCCGGGCCGGCTTCGCACGGAGGACGATCTGCTTGATATGCTTGCCCAACACCGTACTCGGTCGATCGAGGCGAAGGTGGCGGCCCTTTCGCTGTTCGTCGACCAGGTGCTCGCATTGGGCCCGGAGGGGATCGCCGAGCGACAGCGCCAAAAGCGCCCGGCGACGGCGAAGGGACGAGTGGACGGGCGCGACGAGGAACTCAGCGGTCGTTTCTCAGACGAGGCCGTCATCGAACGCGATGCCGCGAGGTCGATCTCCTACCGCTTCCTGGAGAGCCTCGAGACGGTGGAGAGCGTCGTCAAGCGAGCCGCGATCGTCGCCCACCATTTCGCCGACGCACACCTATTACTGCTTGGGAAACCATCATCGCAGGAGGAGGCATAAGGGCTCAAACGACGAGGACGACGCCTCTCGCGGCCGAGCGCGTCGAGGCGGCGATCGCTTCGCAGTAGAGGGCCACCTGACGAACATACTGCTCGGGCACGCGTTGGGAATCGAACTGCCGGACGGTCTTGAAGTCGACGACGGTCCAGCCCGTGAAGCTGGAGTCCGTTTCGCGGAACGCGAGGTCCATCACGCCTTCGACGATACTGCCGTCGGTGCCTCTCGTGATGACCGGTAGCTCCCGTCGCAGGTCCTGTGCCCTGGCGGCTCGTTGCATCGTCGGATGCAGCATGACCAGACCAACCGTCCGTATGGCCGTCACGCGCTCCTCGGGCGTGGCGCCAACGATTCTTCCATGCAGGTCGACGAGGCGTGCCACCTCCTCGTCACCGGCCCCGAGAGGAACCGTCGATAGCACCAGGTGCACCAGAGCACCGAAGCGGCGGCCGCCCAGATCCCGAACGCCGGCTCCTTGCACTCTTTCGACCGTGACCTGCTCGCTCGCAATGGGAGTCGGCGATGCGCGTGACGCGCGTGCCGTGACGGTCTCCACGACGTGGTGGCGGCGCGACGCCAACTCGATCAGGGCCCGGCGTTCCGATCTCCATGCCGCGTAGGCCCGTCCTGCTGTGGACTCGCGCTCCGAACGCTCGAGTAGGGTCCGATGGCGCAGATTGGCCAATCCCTCCACGTCGAGCGAGAGGATATTGGGATCCCACCACACGATCGAGTTGTCGCCGGGCATCGCGTGCCTGCCCGGCTGCACGGAGCCACCGGACGGCAACTTCCCGGCTGTGCCCCGTGACCGCACGCTGTCCTCTCCGAATTCGGGGCATCCCTGGGCGCTCGTGCCGGCACGCCGATTCTCGGCGGCCGGGTAGAGGAGGGGGTTCAACACGCCAAACCAACCCTCCAGGGGCTGATCCCCGCAAGTGGGAACGATCAGCAGATCTCGAGCACGCGTCGCGGCGACGTAGGCCAGCCTGATGCCCTCGGCCCGATCGCGTTCGATCTCCTTGGGGCTCGCCTCCTGCAATTCGATGGGAGCGGATCCGCAAAGACGCTCCAACCACAGTCCCTTTGCCGGGTCCACGTGACGGTCAGCAGTCTGACGAGAGGCGTTCGCGATCGGATCGACGAGAACGACCACTGGGAAGTCGAGGCCCTTGGCCTTGTGGACCGTCATCGCCCGGACGCCCTCGGTCCCTTCCTCGATCACCGGGGCGTCGTCGAGCTCGGCGCGCTCCGCATCCTCCTCCAGCTGTTCGACGAAGGCTCGAAACGAGGAGGCCCGAGGCTCGAACGATCGTGCCTGATCGATGAGCCGCTGGCAGTTCGCCAGTGCCTGCTCTCCGTTCTGCCAGAACGCGATGCCCGCATGTGCACGTACGGCGTCGAGCAACATCGCGACCGTCTGCGCGATCGGGCGCTCGTTCCTGCCGATATGAAGTCGCCTCAAGACGTCGAGCGCTTCGGCCACCGGCGCGGCTTGTGGATCGAGCATCTCGCGATGGACGATCCGGAGCGGATCCAGACGGCGCCGTATCGTTGCGCCATCGACGATCTGCTGCCGAAAAACCAGCAGTGCATCGTCCCCGAGCGCGAACAAGGGGCCCCGCAAGGCGCCGAACACCGCTAATTCGTCGTCCGGCCACTCCACGGCCGTGAGGGCGGTCCGCAAAGCCATGACCTCCTCCCTGTCGTGGAAGGACCGTCCGCCCACTAGCACGTGCGGGATGTGACGGGCCTCGAGTTGGCGCAAGTAGGGGCGAGCAACGTCGGCACCGTAGTTTCGGAGCCGACGGAAGAGCAGCGCCACGTGGCGGGGCTGGATGTCCACTTGCCTGCCGGATTCCTCGACCTTCCACCCACTGCCTCGCACCAGCCAATCTACGAAGGCGGCGACCGCAGCGGGGGTGGACGCGTCGATCGCTGCATTCGTGATCCTGCCATGTTCGCCGTAGGGTTCCGGAACGGGAAGTGCGACGATGGTTGGTCGCCCCACGACCTCCGGTCGCACTTCCTCTAGCGGAACGTACCCCGACGCCTCCTCGTCCGCAGCGATGGGACCGGCGAACGCGGAATTGACGAACCGCTGCAACGATGGAGGAGATCTGAAGCTGCTCGACAGATGCAGCAGCTCGGCCCCCTGGGCCATCAGGGTACTCTTGACGCTTTCGTACAGTCTCACGTCGGCGCGGCGGAAGCGGTAGAGACTCTGCTTAGGGTCGCCGACGAGGAAGAGCTTCCCCGGTGCCGGCCTCGCTGCGCGCCAGTCGGCGTTCGCCGGGTCGTCCGATGCGAGCAGCAGCAGCAGTTCGGCCTGAAGCGGATCGGTGTCTTGGGCCTCGTCCACGAAGAACCGTTGGAACCGCCCCTGTAGTTCGCTTCGCACCTCTAGGTCGTCCCGGACGAGATCCCTCGCCTTGATCAGCAGGTCGAGGAAGTCGAGTGCTCCCGCCTCCGCCTTGCGCTGCTCGTAGAGCTGAACGGCACCCTGGAGCTCCTGCTGCAGGAGAGGCGCGATGTCCGCATCGGCGGCATCCACGAACGCATCGAGCCTTCCCTTCGCCGCATCGCGTCGTGCCGCGGCGTCGACTTGGGAGAGGCCGCCATACGTCGTGTCCTTCCATCCCTTGTGCTTCCAGCTTCGAAGCCTCTGCAGCTCTCTGAGTGCTGCCTCGAGGGTATCGTGGTCACGATCCTGCACGTGTTCGAGTCGCGTGTTCTCCGACACGAATCCGGCGATCTCCTCAAGGCAGTTCGTCAGTGGCGATCGTCGTCGGGTCTCGGAGCTCTCCGATGCAAGCTTGCCCAGTTCTTTCAGTTCATCCAGCAGCTCGTCTATGGCCGCGTCCCTGTCGAAGGAGTCGCGACGCCAAGGGTGCGGGAAGTCGCGATGTTCGCAAAGCGACCTGAGAGCGCTTCTGAGTTGATCCTGCGCGGAGTCCCGGCCCGCCCGCCTTCGCAACACTCTTCGAACGCCCTCGGGCGGTGCCTCAAGAGTACGCTCGAGCCACTGGTCGAACGCCATATCCCTCAGAGCACCCGAATCCGGTTCCTGCAGGACTTCGAACTGCGGATCGACGCCGGCCTCCACCGGCCGTTCCCGCAGGAGATCCGCGCAGAAGGAGTGGATGGTACCGATGCGAGCGAGCTCCAATTCCTCCAGAGCGCGGTCGAGCCTCTCGCGCTCCGTCCCGATCGCGCCGGCGCGTGCCGACTCGATCTCGAGACGAAGTCGAAGCTTCATCTCGCCTGCCGCCTTCTCGGTGAAGGTCACGGCCACGGTCGAGGCCAGGGCGCCATGACCCAGGCGAACCATGGCGACGATGCGGCCCACGAGGGCAGTCGTCTTGCCGGTCCCCGCGGCCGCTTCCACGAAGAAGGTTTTGTCGAACTCCGTTCTGATCCGCTCGCGGGCCCGCTCGTCGCGCAATTCGCTCATCGGGTCTCCCGCAATCGCTCGAGAGGTTCGATGCCACTCCTGGGCTTGCGTCCCGCGCGCTGCTCCTCGTATGGGCCGCAGATCCTTCGAAAGTCGCAGCGATCGCATTCGCCTGGCGCAGGCGCCGCCGGGAGGAAGGGCATGCGAATGGCGGCCTCGACGGTCCTCGTCACCTGCTCGGCGGCCAGTCGGGCATCGTCGTCGAGCGCCACCATGATTTCGGCGAAGCCGCCCTTTCGCGTCGCGAAGTACAGACGTCCTCCTGTCACTGCCTCGCCACCGGTGAACAATTTCTCTGCGGCCAGGGCGTACAGAACGGGCTGTAGGGATCGACCGCCGGCGATCAGCTGGTCCTGCGCAGCCTCCGCTTTCCCCGTCTTGTGATCGGTCAAGCGCACCAGACCGCTCGGGTGTCTCTCGACGAGATCGATGGATCCTCGCAGCAGCAGGCCCGAGTCCAGCCGGACCGGCTCCGACGTGGAACTGGCGTCCGAGACCGGTTGGCGACGGCTTGGTCGTGGGGGCAGCCCGAACGACAACTCGAAGTGGCTGGGAACGAAGCCGGTCGTATCGATGCTCATCCGTCTCAGCCATTCGCGCAGATCGGCGCGAATGGCCGAGATCTCGTTGTCCCAGACGCGCTCGATCGCCGGCGCGAGGAGATCGCGGTACTCCTTCTCCACTTCCTCGATCACGTCGTCCAGCATGGCTTGCGCACGCGAGAGGCCGCCGGTCCCGAGGGGAAGGAGACCTCCATCCCGGAGGCGGACGAGCAGCGAGAACTGCATCTCGTGCACGATCGAACCGCGTTGCAGGGAATCCATCTCGTCGAGAGGCGAGGGGCTGGAGACGGGGGCCAATCCATGGATCGTCCTGAGCACGAATTTGTACGGGCATGCGGCGAAGGTCTGCAGGGCGGTGGTGGAGTAGGCCCGAATCCCTGGCATGTGGGTCTCCAGGCTGGCACGAGCGCTGCCTTCGGCCCGCATGAGCCCGTCGGCCGAGGTCCAGATGGTGCTCCAGCGTTGGTATCGCGACCGCAATGCTCGGGCGAGGTGCGCGTTCGTCTCGAGGAGGTATCGTCCTTCTCCCGCCGCGCCTTCCGAGCGACCGAACATTCGTCCCAGGATGGAGAGATCGTACTCCGCATCGTCAATGGCTGCAGCGGGATCGTCGGGAGCCGGCCAACCGAGTCTGCTTGCGGCGTCCTCCTCCGCCCGGCGCGTCAATTGAGCGAAATCGGGCAAGGTTCCCTCGGCCGACCGAACCACCTCCAGAGCGTAGAAGGACGGCACCTGGCTGCGCGCGCTCTCCACGTCGACGCGCGGGTACGACAGCACGATGCGCTTGCTGGCGGCGTCCACCGCGAGAGCAAGTGCCAGACGCTCGTGATCCAGACGCGTCTGGTTCGTCAGCAGTCCTTTGCCGAGCGCGACGCGCATGCGATCAAGCAGGAGAGGTTCCTCCACGATCTTTCGGGGGAATTTCTTCTCGGCGAGTCCGGGGACGAAGACGACGTCGAAAGCCATACCGCGGACCGCGTCGACCGGAGCCACGAGGACCTTGCCGTAGCGGGGGCCCTGAGGCGGGTCGAGGCTCTGGAGCAAGAGGCCCTCGAGGACCTCCAGAACCTGGCGGAGCGATACCGGTCCAACCTCTCCGAGCGGCGCGAGCTCGGCGAGCACGCGCAGCACGCCGTCCGGTCGCCTCAGCGCGCGGGACGCGAGGGCCGACAGCGCTTCCAGCCATTGGGCCCATTTGGCCGACCGCGGCAGAACTGACAGCTCCTCCACCAGCGGCAGTGCGAAACTGGCGAACCCATCGAGCAGTTCGATCTCGCGCGAGATAGCAGAACGCCCATCCTCCTCGAGTTCAACCTGGCTCAGTTCCAGCCGCAGGCGATTGCGGAGGCCCCCGATGCGTCGGCGCCACCGGTCGAGACCTCCGACCACGGCCGCCTCCACGAGCAACCTCTCCCAGCGCCTGGGTGCGCGCGGTCTTCTGGCAGCAGATGTGCCCGCGGGTCCCGCAGCGGACGCCGCGGACCCGTTCTCCTCAAGGATGGCCGAGAGCTCCGGACCTGCATCGTCGGAGGTCGGCGGCGTCCACGTATCGTCCCGGTCAGCGGCGATGGGCGGTCCTCCGTCCTCGCCAGGGTCGGGGAGTTGGTCGAGCGACAGGTATTCCGCGAACCGATTGGCGGACAGATTCTGAACGGCGCATTTCAGCAGTGCGACGAATGCGCGGCCGTTCGGATCCGGCCGAGAGGCGCCCCGTGCGAAATGAGCTGGGACGCCGGCGCGAGCGAATGCCTCCTCGAGATGGGACTGGTACTCGCTCGGCGATCGAAGCAGTACCGCCATGCGATCGAAGGCGATCCCGTCCTTCGCCATCGTCAGTATCCGCCTCACTATCTCGGCGGCCTCGCGACCTTCCCCTGGGGCCGAGAAGACGGTGACTTCCTCGTTCGAGGTCCCGAGCGCTTCCGCGTCGCCGCGAAAGAGATTGCGCTGCAGCCGCTTCAGCGAACTTCGATCATCTCGGCGAGAGTCGTGGTCCAGATCCAATGTGGTGCCGAAACCTTCGAGCAGACGAAGAGCGGCGATGTCGGACGAAGGGACGAGCACGCAGCAATCGGTGTTCAAGGACACCGCGGTCACGAACGCGAGCTCGGCGGAGTTAGCGATCGCAACGTCAGCCATGAGCATGGGCATCCGAAGCAGGCGATGTGCGCCTCGGGTCGCGGCGTCGCGGGCGTATCCAAGTACGGTGGCACGGTCGCAGTAACCTCCTGCCGACAGCTCGGCCTCGTATTCCGACAGGAAGGGCACCAGATCCGGCGAGACGTCGACAAGTTCCTCGGGGGCCACCCCGGCCAGGCACATTTCCTCCAGGACCTGCCCGACGGCGCGAGGAAAGCCCGGCGTCGTCGACACGTGCTTGTATCGCCCCAGCCGACCCTCCTCCCGAAGCCGCTGGACCAGTCGAGCGACCAGCGCGTCGCTGCCGATACGACCGATCGGCACGAGTTCGCGCTTTGCAAGAGCGGGTGCCGCCACCGCATACGCCAATTGGGTCCAACTGAGGCGGTGCCATCCGAAAGCCACCCCCGTAGCCGTGAGCGCCTCTCTCGCAAGATGGTTGGCGGCTTCGGCGGTGTGTCCGATGATGACGACCTCCGCACCCGTGGGCCGTTCGCCGAGCCATAGCGAGGCATGCATCATCCTACGGGCACTGGACACCGATTTTGCTATGGAAAGGCCCACAGAAACGCACCGCTCGAAATGCTGCAGGGCGAGTATAGCTGGGCAATCCGCTCGGGGATACGCGCTGCGGTTCCACAGGTTGTGGCGCTGGTCGAGCAAGCGCAGCGCCAGGCGGAGAACCGGCATCAGGAGTTCCTCGCGGCCCAAGATCGTCGGAAGCGCCAAGAAGACCGCCGTGGCATCGAGGAGTCGACCAAGCGGAGTCGCGAGACCCTCGGTCAGGTCATCCAGCAATGGGCGGACCGCATAGCTGTCGAACGCTTCCTCGACGAGCTGTCGCGGTCCATCACCCAATTACCAGAAGAGCACCGAGCGTCCATGATGGACCGGCTGACCCGCTGGCCGGCGCGAATTGCGGGCCGCAGCTAGAAGCGGGTTGAATGGGCAAGTGCTGGCCATCTGAGTCTCGGGGAAGTGTTCCTCTTCGAGGAGCCTCTCTCCAACCTTCTATCAGCCGCGTAAGCGGCAGGTAGTGATGGCCAGCACCTTGAAGTACCACGCGCCCTTTTCGGATTGGTTACGTCGCGTCAGCAAATGCTACACTATTATGGCGAAGCGGATTTGACCCTTCGTCTGCGGCCCACGACGCTCGAGGGGTTCGAGGTCGAGTTCGGCTGACAATGTGGCAGCCTATCGCTCATTTCCGCGGTGCGGTGTGATTACAGTTCGGGAACTGGCTGCAACCGAGAAAGCGGCGATTGGCCGGCCCAGTCCGCGCCACTAGGTGGCCGGCGAGACACGACGGTCCCTGCCGCAGGGATCGCCGTCAACGGTCTCGAAGCGGAGGGTGTCACCAGCGATCTCGGAAAGCTCGCGGATGTACCGACATATGGAAGGCGGCGAGCTCAAACGACCCGCGCAAGGCCCTTCAAGCCAAGGGCTGTTATAGGTCCGCTTTGGCGCGCTCCGGACATTAACCATGCGTCGGCGGGCCAGCGATGCGCAAGTCGTGGCCCCTAATGTCCCTAGCGGTTAACGGCAGCTTCTGGTCCAGTGCGGACACTCACATCCTCTGCTCAACACGAGGGCAGGTCTGCCCAACAGGCGTGGAGCTGGAACGTCCCGCATCGCCGACGGCCGCGACAAATGCTTGCGGACACTCCTGAGGCAGATTGTGCCCGACACCGGCGCCAATCGTCCGGTGTAAATAGCCGCCGATGAACTTGTGGGCGTAGGCCGAGGGATCAGGGTGCGGCGCGCCGTTGGCGTCGCTTTCGAGACTGATCGTTGGGACGGTGATAGGGGGCAGTTGCGCGAGCCTCGCCTCCAGATCGTCGAGGCCAGCGTCGCTGGCGGCGAGGCCGAGCCGCCAGCGGTAGTTGTGGATCACGATCTCGACATGGTCCGGATTGTCGAAAGCCGTTGCAGTCCGCGCAAACGCCGCTTCGTCGAACGTCCAGCGGGGTGACGCCGTTTGCCAGATGTGGCGGGCAAAGTCGTGCCGGTAGCGTGCGTAGCCGAGGCGACCGCGCTCGGTGGCGAAGTAGTATTGATACCACCAGGCGTTTTCCGCGACCGGAGGCAGCGGTGCCGCGCCGGTCGCCTGGCTCGATATGAGGTACCCGCTGACGGTCACGAGGGCGGTGCACCGCGCCGGCCACAGCGCGGCGGCGCAGCAGGCTGCGCGCGCGCCCCAATCGGCTCCGGCGAGCGTCGCTCGCTCGATACCTAGCGCGTCCATCAGGGTGACGACGTCGAGCGCAAGCGCGGCCTGCTGCGCGTTGCGCGGTGCCGCGTCGTCCAGGAATCGCGTCGTGCCGAAGCCGCGCTGATAGGGCACGATGACGCGAAAGCCCCGGTCGGCCAGCATCGGCGCCGCGTCGGCGAAGGTGTGAATGTCGTAGGGCCAGCCGTGGAGGAGGAGGGCGGCTGGCCCATCGACGGGTCCGAGCTCGGCATAGCCGACGCTCAGACTCCGCGTTTCGATCTGCCGCAGATGATCAGTCAGCATGCGGGATCGGGCCGTTGTCCACCCGCGGGGTGCGGCTTGCCTCCAGAGCTTCGAGCGCTGCGCCGACACGGCGCGCGATGGCGATGCTGAACCGTCGATCGGGCTGGGTATGCTCATAGTCGTGCAATTGCTCGACGGTGACGCCGACAGTCGTCGCCATCTCCTCGCGGGTCACCCCGAGGGAGAGGCGCCGGTTCTTGTCGCCGCGCGGCAGGCGGTCATGGGGATCGGAGGGAAATGTCATTGCAGCACCTCAGCGGTAGCCGTTGCCGGCGATGTAGTTGATCAGTTCGCGCTCCTGCCGTTCCTCGTTGCCGAGGATGGCTTCGAGCGCATCGCGAATGTCGAGCGTCCCGACCGGCCGTCCGGCGGCCCCGAGAAGGGGCAGGTTCTGCAGGCGCCGCTCCACCATGAGGTGCCAGGTCTGCCTGAGATCGGAGGCAGGCGAGGCAAAGACCACTGCGCGCGACATCACCTCGGTCAGGGGCGCCTCGGCACTTCCGGAGGTCGCGAGGTGGCGCACCAGGTCGGACTTGCTGACCACCCCGCTGGCTTCGCCCGTGTCGGTGCACACGATGAGCAGCCCGAGCTGCGAGTCGGCAAACGCACGCGCCGCCTCCCGGACCGAGCCTCGCTCGTCGAGGGTCCGGAAGCGGCTGCGCGTTTCTTGAGTGAGCTGGGAAACGAGCATCGCGTGAGCCTCAGGCCGCTCGGCGCTGACGCGCCAGCCACTCGTCAAGATCGATCGACCCCACAAACGGATGCTCGGTCTCGGGAACGAGGGCGGTCTCGCCAATATGGACGCCGAAATACGTCGCCGCAGGGTCCGAGACGACAAGGCGCTCGTCATGCTCCACCGCCAGTACGCGTCCCACCACATCGCTCAGCCGGTAGGGCTGGGGGCCGGCGAGTTCGAGCCGACCGTTGGCAGCGGGGCGCACTGCCAGCTGCGCCAGTGTTTCGGCGACATCGTCGGCCGCCACCGGCTGGGTCAGCGCGGGCGGCAGGCGGACAATTCGGTCCTGCGTTCCCGACGAGGCGATGCCGTTGATGAACTCGAAGAACTGCGTCGAGCGCAGGATGGTGTAGGGCACGCCGGATTCTTCGATCAATTGCTCCTGCAGCCGCTTGGCCCGGAAGTAGCCGCTGTCGAGCAGCAGATCCGTGCCGACCACCGACAGCGCCACATGGTGGCGCACGCCCGCCGCATTCTCGGCCGCGAACAGGTTGTTTCCCGACGCAAAGAAGAAATCCCACGCGACCGCACCGTCGAACGAGGGCGAGTTGGCCACGTCGATCACCACTTCGGTGTCCTCCATGGCTTCGGGCAGCCCGTCGCCGGTCACCGTGTTGACGCCGGTGGAGGGCGACGCGGCAACCACGAAATGCCCGCCTTGCCGTAACCTGCCGACGAGCCTCGAGCCGATGAGGCCGCTACCGCCGATCACTACGATCTTCATGATGTTCACCTTCTCTTGGGGGAAACCAAATTGCCCGCGCAGCTTCGGCAATGCGCGCTGCGCCAACCAT
Source organism: uncultured Devosia sp. (assembly GCA_964487765.1). Classification (GTDB taxonomy): domain Bacteria; phylum Pseudomonadota; class Alphaproteobacteria; order Rhizobiales; family Devosiaceae; genus Devosia_A. The sequence continues at coordinate 18,297 of CAZASR010000034.1, forward strand.
TGATCGTGGGGTGTGGGGACCTAGACGGATCGTCGGTCCTCCTACGCCCCGGGGATAGGTCTAGGGCGAGACCGGCAGGCGAAGAGTCACCGCGGCACCTCGCCCGGGCGTACTGCTGATGGCGATGCGGCCGCCCGCGGCCTCGACGAAGTGCCGGGCCCCGGCCAGCCCCATGCCGCTCCCTGCGGGCTTGGTGCTGAAGCGTGGCTCAAAGGCGCGAGCGAGGACGTCGCGTTCCATTCCGGTGCCCGTATCGCTGACCACGATCTCGACTTCGGGCGTTTCGGGACCGTCCGCCAGCAGGGCCGAGAGCGTCAGCAAGCCACCGTCGGGCATCGCATCGCGGGCATTGATGGCGAGGTTGACGAGCACGTTCTGCAGACCCAGGCGGTTGACGCGCACCGTGGGCACCATCCCCACATGCAGCCGGACGCGGATGTGCGGGCCGGCGACGTAGCGCAGCAATGTGCTCATCTCGTTGAAGCACTCGTCGAGGCGGATCTCCTCGCCGTCCACGGGACCGGTTCTCGACTGCCGGATCAGGGCGCCGGCGCGCCCCAGCGATTCCTCAGCTTGCGCGATCATCGCGCCAAGGGGGCTCGAGGCGGACACCTCTTCATGTCGCGCCATCAACCGCATCGCCGACATGGCGATCTGGATGTAGTTGCCCACGTCGTGGACGAGGACGGCCATGGCGTCGTGGGCGAAGGCGTCTTGGTCACGCGGCGAAAGGATCACGGACATAGGGGGACTCCTGCGATGGGGGCGGCGGGCAGGGCCCGCCGCCTGGGGGCTCAGGACTGCGAGAAGACGAAGCGCAGATACCCCGTCGCCTGGCCGATCGCTCCACGCACCGCGGCGGAGCCGGCGAGCGCGTTGAGCATCATGAAGTCGTGGATAGTGCCGTTGTAGCGCACGGTGGTGACACGCACCCCGGCTTCCGCGAGCTTGCGGCCATAGGCCTCGCCCTCATCGCGAAGAACGTCGTTCTCGTCGGTGATCAGCAGCGTCTGTGGCAACCCTGCGAGCTCGTCCCTGGTGGCATTGACCGGCGAGGCGTGGCTCTGTGCGCGCTGTGCCGCATCCGGCAGGTACTGGTCCCAGTACCAGGCCATCGCAGCAGCAGTAAGCCACGGGCCTGTCGCGAACTGGTCGTAGGATCGAGTCGACATCGAGCCGTCGGTGACCGGATAGAACAGCAGCTGTGCCTTGAAGTCCGGAACCTTGCGCTCCTTGGCGAGCAGAGCAATCACGGCGGCCATGTTTCCCCCTACGCTGTCCCCGGCGATCACGATGCGGCCACCATCGATCATCAGCCTCTCGGCGTTGTCGGCGACATGCTTTGCCACCGCATAGCCCTGCTCGATGGCCACCGGGTAGCGGGCTTCGGGCGAACGTTCGTAGTCGACGAACACGAGTGCCGCATTGGCCCCGATCGCCAGCTCGCGGATCAGGCGATCATGCGTCTCGCGATCCCCCAGAACCCAGCCACCGCCATGCATGTAGATGATGGCAGGCAATGCGCCGGTCGCACCGGCCGGCCGCACGACGCGGATGCTGGTGCTGCCGGTGGGGCCGACCGGCAGCACCACGTCCTTGATCTGGACGTCGGCCAGCGGGACCGCGGCGGATTTCTGCACGCCGGACAGCACGGCCCGCGCGTCGGCGATGCTGAGAGTCTGGATCGGCTTGCCGCCGGTGAGACCGCCGAGGAAGGTCCCGGCAACCGGTTCAATCGCGGGAGTAGGGGTGATCTGTATGTTCATTTCGATTTTCCTTTGGGTCGGAGGTGATGAGCACTCGTCGCTCCGTTTCATCTCCATTCGAACCGGCCGATCCGGCCATCCTGCCCCAGGGTCAGGTGCGCCTCTCCAATGGGCGTAGAGACCCTCGGTGGATCGCAGGGGTCGATACCCTCGTGGGGTACGCCGGCTGGACCCGGGCCTCAATGTCAGGAGCTCGGCACGAGCGGCATGTTCGTCCACGGCCAATCACGGCCGGATGGAGAATCCCAAATGCAGAAGACTCTCGGAGTCATCGCCCTTGCCGCCGCGGCGGCTCTCGGCGGAGCCGGTGGCAGCGTCGCCCAGGACGTGGCCAAGCCAACGATCGTTCTGGTCCATGGCGCCTTTGCCGACGCTTCGGGCTGGAACGGCGTTATCGCCCGGCTCAACAACGACGGCTACCAGACCATCGCCACCGCCAACCCGCTGCGCAGCCTGTCGGGCGACGCCGCCTCGGTGTCGGACGTGGTCAAGTCTATCCCTGGCGACGTCGTCCTCGTCGGGCACTCCTATGGCGGCCTCGTCATCACCGAGGCGGCCAATGGAAACGCCAATGTCAAGGCGCTGGTCTATGTCGCGGGCTTCATCCCCGAGATCGGCGAGTCGGCCTTTGTGCTGTCGGGCAAGTTCCCCGGCTCCACGCTGGGCGATGCGCTGCAGCCAGTGCCGCTGCAGGACGGCAATGTCGATCTCTACATCCAGGCGGCCAAGTTCCACGACCAGTTCGCGGCCGACCTGCCGGAGGACGTCACCGCGCTCATGGCCGCCACCCAGCGTCCGGTGACGCAGGCGGCGCTCGAGGAACTGACCACGGTCGCCACATGGAAGACCGTGCCGGCGTTCACCGTCTACGGATCCGCCGACTACAACATCCCGGCAGCCGTGCAGGAGTTCATGGCCGGGCGGGCCAAGGTCGGCAAGGCGATCGCCATCGAAGGCGGTTCGCACGCGCTGATGATTTCGCACCCGGACGAAGTGACCGGGCTCATCGAGCTGGCGGCCAGCGGCAAGTAGTAATGTCCTGGGGCCGGCCTCTCGGCCGGCCCCGTTCGCGCTACGCGATCCCCTCATACCGCATCGCCATCTGCGCCGCTGGTCGGGCGGCCACGCGGTCGTGGAGGGCGTCGAGACCTGGTGGACTGTCGATATCGAAGCGCTTCGCCCACAGCAGCATCACGAACAGGTAAAAGTCGGCGACGCTCGGCCTGGCCCCGAACAGATAGTCCGTGTGCAGGTGCCTCGCGACGTACCGCAGGTGCCCGTCGATCAGCTGCGCTGCGCGTGCCTTCTCGGCGTCGCTGCTCAGATGCCAGAACGGCTTGAATGCACGGTGAAGCTCGGTGCTGATAAAGGTCAGCGCCTCGAGCATCCGGGTGCGGCCGAGCGGCCCCTTCGCGCCGAGCATCGGATAGGCGCCGGCGATCCAGTCGAGCACGGCTACATTCTCGGTCACCACCTCGCCGTCATCGAGAACGAGTACCGGCACATAGGCCTTGCCGGAGATTTCGGCGATCGGGCGGCCGGATTCGGTGAGCTTGGTCTTGAGGTCGACACGTTCGCGCTCGAACGTCGCGCCGGCTTCGATCAGGGCGATGTGGTCGGCGAGGCTGCAGGCGAGTGGAGCATAGTAGAGTTTCATGGCTTGATCCTCGTTGAGGCGATCAAGTCTGGGTCGGCTGCGCCGGTACGTGCACTGGCCGAGGGGCGTGCCGGTCCACATCCGAGGGTGGTGACGCTACACCGCGGGGACAGGAAGTGCTGACCGGTGCGATGAGCCGCCGCGACGTACGGACGATGGAGACGTCGCGGCATCATCGCGCAGTGTTAACTCCGAGCCGTGTCAATCGGACGCGACGGAGATGGCGAACGTGGGGGTTTTTCCGGTTTC
>CAZASR010000035.1:0-21652 GCA_964487765.1 uncultured Devosia sp.
CTCTACATGCAGGTGAGAGACCACGGTACCCGGAGCTGGCTTTTCCGCTACAGCCGCAACGGCACAAATCAATGGATGGGTCTCGGCTCGACCGAGGAGAAGCCGCTGAGCGAGGCCCGCGACGAAGCGGCGATGCTCCGGGTGAAGGTCAAGCGCGGCGAAGACCCGATTGCCAGCAAGCGCGAGGTCCAGGCCCAGCGCAAGATCGAGATGAAGCCGAAGGTCCCGACCTTCGCCGAGTGTGCAGCCAAGTACATCGCTTCCCACAAGTCTAGCTGGAAGAATCCGAAGCACGCCCAGCAGTGGCCGAGCACCATTGAGATGTACGTGAACCCCTTCATCGGCAAGTTGCCCGTCGACCAGGTCACGGTCGAGGATGTGCTCAAGGTCCTCAAGCCCATCTGGACGAGTAAGCCCGAGACGGCGAGCCGCGTCCGTGGTCGCATCGAGCAGGTGCTCGGCTGGGCTGCAGCGATGGAGTACCGCACCGGGGATAACCCCGCTCAATGGAAGGGCGGGGCGCTCCCGCATCTGCTGCCGGCTATCGGCAAGATTGCCAAAGTCGAGCACCGTAAGGCCGTGCCTTACCAGGAGGTCCCGCAGCTGATGGCCGAGCTGCGCAAGAACGGTAGCACGAGTGCCAAGGCTCTGATGTTCACGATCTTGACCGGTGCCCGTACGACCGAGACGCGCGAAGCCACGCACGCCGAGGTCGATCGCAAGGCCAAGGTCTGGACGATCCCCTCTGGTCGGATGAAGGCCGGTCGCGAGCACCGGGTGCCGCTCACCGACGAAGCCCGGGCGCTGATCGCCAGCGATCCGGCCGACAGCAAATATCTGTTCCCAAGCCCGTCGGGCTACGCGCTCTCGAATATGGCGATGCTGCAGCTGCTGCGAGGCCTGCGTGCCGACGGCAGCACCGTGCACGGCTTCCGCTCCTCATTCCGTGACTGGGCTGCGGAGCAAACCGATTTCGCCCGAGAAGTAGTAGAGGCTTGCTTAGCTCACGCGCTCGGGGACGATGCTGAACTCGCCTACAAGCGGACGGACTTCCTGGAGCGGCGTCGAGAGGTCATGGACGCCTGGGCGACGTACTGCTTTGCCCGACGCGCAGATGGCTTTAACGGCGACTGATCGAAGCTGATGGCCCTGGACACTCATGGAAGGGATTGCAAACCTTCGGCGGGTGCCCTCCCGGACTATTGTTCGTCCCTCGGTACTGAAATAGTGTCAGCCTGGGGGGAGACCTTGATGGTCATCGATGTTGACGAAGCATTCGCTCGCCACGTGAGGGTTGCGGTTGCACGCCTTCAGTACCTTTATCCGTCACTAACATTCGCCGTCGAAGGCCAGTCCATTGCCATCGATGGGTTAGCTGCTGGAGCGGAAGATAATCTTCGCCGCGACGTCGCCTACCAGCTCTATCGGGAGAAAATCTATCAGGATGGTCTTCCTATGCGGCAGGCCATGTATGAGGCCATCCTGAAATGACCGCCGTTTGGCCCCTTCGCTTCGCGCAGAGCGGTGAGAGGCTTCTATTCACTGACGAGGCTGGCGGCTGGTTCTTCGGGGACGTGTCGTTCCTCAATCGCTATGTCCGGGATAATCTGACCGAAAGCGACTTAAAGTTTCTAGGGGCTGGCGGTCATGCTTATGAACGTACGGGAGACTTGGCCCATTCATCTTTCCTAAGGCGCTGGGCCGATCGTCACGCGGCGCCCACCGGCCGGATTGGCTACGTGATCCTCGTTCCAACTTTGCGCTGCAATCTGGCCTGCGACTATTGCCAGGTATCGAGGGCGGCTGAGGGTGCAACTGGGTTCGACTGGAGTGAAGAGCGACTCGCGCAGGTCCTGACTTTCCTTGACGGACTCGACACCGATGAGATCAAAATCGAGTTCCAGGGCGGTGAGCCATTGTTGCGCCTCGACCTGCTCGAGCGTGTACGCGCGTTCTGCCGACAGCGTTTTGAACGATCATCCTTTGTCGTGTGCAGCAACTTTCAGCGCGTGGACCAACGTGTCTGGTCATTCTTCGAAGACGAAGACACCGTGCTCAGTACGTCCATCGATGGCGACGCGGGCGTTCAGGCAGTGCAGCGCACACACGACGCATCGCTCGCCGACACGTTCTTCGCAAATCTTCGCACCTTTATCGAGCGTTTCGGCAATGCTCGCCTTTCCGCCCTTCCGACAATTGACTTATCAGCACCCGTCGATGCGGACACGTTGATTGACACTTATGCTGCCCTCGGGTTGCGCTCGATCTATCTTCGGCCCGTCAACCGGCAGGGATTTGCGCGAAGAACACCGGATCGCAGTGACGCCTCGATGCGGTGGGCCGCCTATCACCGACGCTTTGTAGGGAGGCTAATTGAACGCAATGCCCGCGATGGCACCGCCCTTGAAGAGTTCTACCTCACCCACGCAATACGCCGGATACTGCGCGGTGGGATGGACAACCACGTGGACCTGCGCAATCCGAACCTGATTGGCGATGGTTATCTGGTCATCGACTACGATGGCACCTTGTACCCGTCTGATGAAGCAAGAATGATGTCCCGCGTTGGTCAGATCGACCTGTCTATCGGGGACCTCTCCAGTGGCATCGAGCGCGAAAAGACCGACCACCTGAACGCATCAAGCTTCAACGACCTCGACCCCGATTGCCAGCACTGCGCCTATCAGCCTTTCTGTGGCACGGATGTCGTGGATGACATCTCGCGCTATGGACGCATTGATCTGCCACGTGGTGATACCTGGTTCTGCCAGCGCCACACGGCGCTGTTCCAACTGGCCTTCGAACTCCTCGGCAGCAGCGACCCAGCTACCCACCACTCCATGAAAATCTGGGCGGGCGTCGAGGACTGGCCGGATCACCTCGGCGAGGTGTGGTCGTGATCCCGCTCGTCCTGCGCGCAGAGACCACGGGCCGTAGCGACGATGTCGTGTGTCGCGCCCTTCTCTCCCCGGTCGCCGACCGAGACGTCCGACTCGAGCAGCGGGAAGGACGAACGCTCATCGGCCAGGGGGAATGGCAGGTATCCGTGGCCGGCATCAAAGCGGCCGATCTCGATGGTGATGTCCTGCTGATCCAGCCACAGCGCGGTATTGTGCAGCGTCTCATCCGAAGAACGTCGAAGCATAATACCCTGCTTATTACGGAGCGATGCGACCAGCTTTGTGTCATGTGTTCGCAACCGCCCAAGAAGAGCCATGACGACCTGTTCATGCACTACAAGGCGGCGTGCATGCTTGCCCCGCAGGGCGCGGTGGTAGGCCTCTCAGGCGGCGAACCGACGCTATACAAGGATGAGCTCTTCGACCTGCTGGATTTCGCGCTGACCATGCGGCCGGACTTGAGGTTCCATGTGCTGACCAACGCCCAGCACTTCGTGGAAAATGACCTCGGCTTTCTCTCCTCGCTCAATGCAAGACGGATCCTGTGGGGCGTTCCTCTCTACGCTCCGGACGCCGGAATCCACGATCAGATCGTTGGCAAGACCGGCGCGCACGCCCGGTTGCTGGATGGCCTGGCCATACTTTGCCGAGCGGGTGCCCAAACGGAGCTGCGCACCGTCGTCATGAAGCAGAACGTCCTTCTATTGCCCAAGCTGGCGCGCTTCATTGCCCGGCATGCGACATTCGCGAGCCCGTGGGCCATCATGCAGCTCGAAAATATCGGCTACGCCCGCAACCGATGGACCGATCTCTTCTATGACCACTCAATCAATTTCACGCCGATCCAAACCGCCGTCGAGACCGCCCGGCTGCATGGCGTCGACGTGATGCTTTACAACTTTCCCTTGTGCACGGTGCCGGCGGCCTATCGCCGCCTCGCGCCCTCGACAATCTCCGATTGGAAGCGCCGGTTCGAGCCTGAGTGCGAGGGCTGCCTTGCCAAGAAGTGGTGTAGCGGGTTTTTCGAGTGGCATCCCTCGCAAACAAGCTATCAACAACTGGGCGCCCTATGAAACCGAAGCGCTTCTTGATCTCATCGCTTCTTGTTGCAGGGCTGTTGCCGCCCACCGCCGCTAAAGCGATCGTCAACTCCGATCTCGTGCTTGAGCCAACCAAGAACAAGGCCTCCTTGTTCGAAGTCTTTAAGCGAGATCACGTCTTCGATCTCGCTGCTCATCGATCCCATTCAAGCCATCGATCACATTCGAGTCACCGCTCTCACTCCAGCCACTCCAGCCACCGATCCTCATCTGGCGGCGGCTATGTCGCTCCTATCTATCCGCCGCCCGCCCCGCCGGCTTACGAAGCGCCCGCCTCGCCGCTACTGACTACGCCACCCGCGGGCGGCGGTACGGTGACGCTGCCGGGCAACACCGCCAAGTTCACTAGCATCGTACTCCAGGTACAGACCGCTCTATATGCGTACGGATATTTCGGAGGCCCCCTCACCGGTATCGTGGACGCGGCGACAAAGGTCGCGATCTCTGACATGCAGTCTCAGTTCGGTCTGCCCGTGACCGGCACTATCACGCCAGATGTCCTGAACGCCCTCGGGGTCACGGCGGAATAGATGCAAGAGAGCGCGAAGATCGTCTGCAGGCTGATTTTCGCTCTGGAGTTAGCGCTAAGCCTCGCGGCATGCTCCAGCATTGGTGGAGGACCTGTCCCTTACTCGAATACGATGGAGGCGCCGCTGCAGGCGACAGCCCGCTATCCTCTCACACCAACCTTCACTGCTCTCGTGGTTCCGGCCTACCGAGCCGGTCGCGAGACTGAGCTGGCCAATCTAGCCAAGCTCGAATGTAGTGGCCGAAGCTTCTGTGCTGTGGGCTTCTGGCGGGAGGATGCGAGCGCACCACGGAAGCTCAAAATGTCGCCGTCGCAGGTCGCCGCTCGCAGCGCCCAGTTTGTCTTCAGCCCCATTGCCGGCTCGAGTCGGTCGCTGTGGAATTGCCGTGAAACGACTTCGATAGCAGGTCAGTGCCTCTAGTTGCTGGCACGTCGGTCCTACTCCGAACGCGCGAACCGACTACTTTTGGAGCTTGCCGCAATAAGCGGTGGCCGCGGCTGGAGGCCACGATGGCATCAGTTTCACGGGACTGACAGAGCAGTACTGGCAGGCCCTTATGAGGAGCAGCCGTAGGGCTATCGCCGCATCGGCTAGCGATTGACGGAGCTCCTGCTCTCGATCAACCCTTTCAGCACCTTGGGTGGTTCGTAGGGTGTCCTTGACAGTGAGGCGATCTGCGCCTGCGATCTTCCTGCGATCAGGCACGACTGCTTCGTCATTGCTTCGTTCATTCGGCGAACGTCCCTAGCCTCTAGGTGCCCGATGTGCACGCCGCGAGTCGCACAGTAGCCGACTGCTATATCGGGTGCGATTGGCATGAACTGCACGCTGGGCGATCCAGCCCCGCTGCTAAGCTGCAGCGGCCACTGGGCTCCTCAGCACTTGCCTCTTGAGACATCGAGGCCAGCTCTAAGGCCCGCTCCCATGGACATCAGGTGTTCCTACGGGAGTATTCTCGAATAGCGTAGAAACTGCACTAAGGACGACGTCGCAGAGGTGCTGAAGAATGGTGGTGGACGTCGCGTGGATCAATCATCTGGACTTGGATGTGACGCGTCTGAGCAACGGCTGATCTATTGGGCGACCGCATTGCGCCAGAAGGGCCATTCCAGATTTGACACCCGTGGTCGGCAACCTCAAGACTCGCGGTTCTGACTCCCCGATCAGCGACCGTGACACTTCTTGAACTTGATCCCGCTGCCGCAAGGGCATGGATCATTCCGCCCGGCGTTGAAACGTGCCCGCATGGGCATGTGCCTGGAGGCCGGAGCTCGCGGCGCGGCAAGCGGAGCCACCCGACTCCTCATCCTGTCAGCTTCGTCGTAGATGCGGGCATTATCTTCGGAACGTGGCCCAGGCCGGTGGACCGGAAATGTGTAAGCCGTTTTGTACGTATCGTCGGCTGTCGCGACGACGATTATGCCAGTAACGGCGTCCCCTCCCGTGAGGAGGGCCGCGGCGGTCGCCTTATCGTTGACCTTCGGCCAGTCGATGTCATCCTCAGACCGCTGCATCCAGATGAAAAGCGGGGTTGGGACGTCCATTCCGAACAGAAAATAACGCGCCGAGTGCTGATTCAGCGACCTGCGGAGCTCTTCCAGCATCGTGGCCAGGTCGTTCCGTCCGTCCTCGCCAAGGTCCCGTATGTGACTTTCAGCCCTTAGCCATCCGGGGGATCGGCTGGCATCGAGGGCAGTAAGGAGTTTCAGAACCTCGCCAGGAAAGATTTGTGTTGGAAACGGTCCAGCTCTCTCTCCCTCGAAGCTCCGGTCAACCTCGAAGCTCATGCCGTCCCACATGACGAGGTCAGCGCCGCCCTTCAGCTGGTTCGCCATTTCTTGGTCAAAGCGGTTCTTCTTGAGATACGCGCCTAGGTGATCAAGTTCATCGAAGAGATGGACGCGTCGAAGCGCCACTACGGCCTGCCGCACTTGCATGTAGTGAGCAAATTGGCCGGGTGTCGGCAGCAGGCGCCGCAGTACGAATAGATCATCGATGGACAGCGACACAAACCCGTGCCGTCCGAGCAGCGGCACGACATGCGGCAGTTCCTTGCAGTAGGCGGAGAACGGCGAGAAGGACTCTACGGTGAGGCCGATCGGCACCATGACCCGATAGTCGGCCTGCCGTATCCGCGCAAACTCGACGTACTTACCGTCCTCAAGGTGGTAGAGGGGAACCTCGTCGGCGGACGCGAGGTAATTGAAGAAGCGCTCGCACCGCTTGTACGCCTTAAGGACAAGGTCCTGCACGGATTGGGCGTGACGGGCGAAGTCCAGCGCGGGCGAGGCAATCGTCGCTGCAGCCCCCGCTTTTGCCTCGACAAGGTACATGACGTCATCGGTGAGGATGAGCGTGTCGTTCTCTGACCATTGCCTAGTGGCTGGGTCCCGGTAATAGACCTCTTGGAAGACCGACGCCCCGGGCAGTTGGCCGCTCAGAATTTCGGCAAAGGCCCCCTCACTCATGATCTTCTGCCGCTCGTTGAAGGCGGCCTCGTAGTCAGGTTTCCGCTGCAGCAGGTTGAAAAGGAGCGCCCGGTAACCCGCGTCGCGTGTGAAGCACGGATCGATTGCATAGTAGTCCGAGCCGAGCAGGATCAGCGGTTTCTTGCGGGCGGGCAGCGTCCGGTAGGGCGTGCCAGCGTGGTCGCCGGCCGCGAAGAACTCGACCTCCTCACCCCTCCGGTATGCGAGGTCCGCGAGCAACTCGGCAGGAAGCTTCGTGTGGCGACTGACGTTTGCGACCCCACCACGGAACATGTCCTCCATCGCAGACCGGGCAGCATCCAGCTGACTGGCGTTCGCCTCGGCCCAAATTTTCATGGCCTCGTCCACGCCGACGCCCTGGTTTTCCTGTATCAACTGAACGGCGTCAAAGCTCTCCATCATGCTCAAGATGGCATCGGAATGACCGGAGCGGGTCGCTTCGGTCATGGCTTGAAAGCCTGTGGCGATGTGCTCAGCGCCCACCCCGTAGACCTCTTTCAGGAGGTCGTCATGCGGCGCGAGCACATAGCGATAGAATTCACCTTCAAGGACCTGGTAGCGGTTTCCTCGCAGCAGGACCCATGTAGCTTTGGCGCGATACTCGATGTCCGCCGTGTCGGGGCCAAACGCGCCGTCCTTCGTTTCAGCGGAGGTGGCCATGGCGTAGAACATGGCGTCCTGCCGAAGCTTCCGACTGACAGCATAGAGCTCTGTGCACTTGGCCTCATCGAAGTCCACCTGTTCCGGGAGTGGGTCCGATGCGAGGACAGCGTGCACATATTCCAGCAGGAATTGGTTGTCGTTGATCAGGTCGTCGGGTTCTGCCGTCTCCGAGGGCTCCTCGGCTTCAGCGCCACCATCCTGCGCGAACATGACTTTAAGCATGTACTGTGCGTACAGGTAACCCAGCAGATCCTGAGGCGGCATGCTTACGATCAGCTCGCGCATTCGCGCAGCCGCCGCTTCCATGTCTCTCAGCAAGGAAGCCGCAGCTTCCTGACGCCGCGCTGCAGTACTGCTATCCAGTTCCGACATCGAGCCCTCTGGACGTCGTGTAGCACAGAAGCGATGGCCAGACTGCTATGCCTGACTTTGGGAACGGACACCGACGCTGGTCACCAGACATGGGGCGATAGCCTTCCCACGTCTCTCGCTCCATCGACGTCTGCTGTGGGCCAAGAGTAGACTTTCCTACCCTTTTTTGCGGCCTCCGGTTTGTCCCGCGATAGGTGTGGGCCGCGGCTGGGCCGCGATAGCCCCCACTATCGCGGGACGGGCGGAATGGGTCGTATAGGGTCATAAAGCTGTATAGCTGCTGACCGCTCGGGGCTGGGGCCGACCCTCATAGCCTTACAGCGGGGAAGGACCATCGTCCTCATAGTCCTCGTGGCGACGAGCGTGTGGTTGCCAGACACCTCGTATCCGAGCCCGGGCGGCTGTGGACATGATTGTTGTCCCGCCACAGATGCTTCGGTCAATCGGGGCCGGGCAACAGAGACGATGAGGAACACATGAGGCTCCGGTGTCGGGCATGTGCCGGGAAGCGTGCTACGAGAGGCTTGCCTATCGATTGAGCGCGGCACGCTCAAAGCCTTCGAGTTCTCAATTAGTTTCAAGAGACAAGAACGCGGTTCAACTCAACGGTCTCATCTACGTTGCGATTATCACACTCGACGACGAGGTGTCTGGCAACCACACCCTCGTCGCCACGAGGACTATGAGGACGATGGGTCCTTCCCCGCTGTAAGGCTATGAGGGTCGGCTCCAGCCCGCAGTTAGCCAGCAGCTGCAGCAGTTTTGGACGCTTTGCTACTCAACTGCTGGCGCCAGTGCGTCTAAACTGCGGTTCGAGCCGCATGTTATGCTCCGGCACCTGACGAGGTGCAGTCAAGTCGGGCTATGATGCTAGCCTCGAAAGGGCCCGTCTTCTGGGACATCTGGAGCAAAGCAAGGGCTTTGCTCGGCAATTGCCTGTAAGCCCCGGACTTCCGCACATCTGGAGTCAAATCGCATATCGGGGGCGATTGGCGGCGAAGGAAGCCAAGTTCTGCACGGGATCTGGATCAAACCCGTCATACCGCCAGCCGTCGCAGGGATCGTCGGAATCGCATCAGCCAGCGTCGGGTCGATCCGTCCAGCACGTTGTCATCCTCCCCGATCCACCACCAAATCGCCTCGAACTGGATGACAAGCGCCTTCAGGTCGTTCGGCCGCTCTCTCGAGATGACCTCGGCGGTCTCGAGGGCGTCCTCAATCGGCCTGGACCAAGCGCTGTGCAGGCCGGCGGCAAGGACGGGGTCGAGCGCCTCGTTCACGGCCTGATAGCGGCGCCAGGTCCGCCTGGCTCGCGCTCGGCGGCGTTCAAACTCAACACCGAGACCGGGCAGGGTGCTGTCGGCAGCGACGGGCGCACGTCGTTTAGGTGTGATCGCCATCGAGCTGTCCTCCGACACAGTTGGTGCGATCCACAAGGACGAGACAGTCATCGCAGTCTACCGCGTTCTCTGAGAACGGAGTGGATAAGCTAGATGGGCGGGAGTGCCGTTTGCTGGAGTGCGCGTCTCTCCGGCCACAACTAGATCAACGTTCGCATGCGTTCCATCACTTAGACGGACTGCCGGTGGCTACTTACCCCGACACGTCAATGCGTTGGGTCCTCCGCCGGTGACAGATAATGAGGGTCGGCTCCAGCCGCGCACAGGCAGCAGCTAACGGAGAAAATTGACTACTAGACTATGCCGGAAGCGCCGACACGGGAGACAAGTCTCGGGAGCATCGATTGAACTACGGCGCGGCGGCCTAGGCCCCCGAGTATGGTGGTCAAAAAGTGGAATCCGCAAAGGGGCGGGATTTGGGCGATCCTAACCCCATTGAGAGTCAAACAGACGAAGTGAGCAGAATGCATCGAAGCTTCCGCAGCTTGAGTCGATCGCCGGCGGCTTCGGAGTAAGAAACGGCCCCTTTGGACCTTACTCGGGGTTAGCTAGAACCCCGTATTGCGCAGCAATTTGGCGCCAACTCTTAGCGAACTGGCGGCAGTCACGGCAGCTAGCGGTGCGCTGGGGCAAGGAGGTTACCGGCACTCCATGTCCCGTTGCCCTACCCATCAGGCCGCCACCCGTTGCAGCAATCGTCGAACTGGAATGGTCCGGGCGCCCCAAACTGTCGGGCGTATGGCACCGCCTATGATCTAGACGCCCGCTAGTGCACTAAACGAGTAAGGACACCATTCAGCGGCGGCAGCTAACTCTGAAGGTGCCTTGTTTCGACCTCAGATGGCTGCCATAAGGCAGCATACGTTTTCAGCCTAAGTCGGCTGCCTTCTGCCGGACGGCGTCCGGTCCTTGGCTCACTGATATTCATGCGAACGTTGTAGGCCCTGCGGCATGTCGCCGAGGGAAACCCGCTCGTTCGCCTCGGCTCCGAGCTTCAAGGATACACAAAAATGGCTACCACCAACGGTACTGTTAAGTTCTTCAACGCCACCAAGGGTTTTGGTTTCATCACCCCTGAGAACGGCGGCAAGGATCACTTCGTGCACGTCTCGGCCGTTCAGAGCGCCGGCATCGACGGCCTCTACGAGAATGACAAGGTGACTTACGAGGTCGAGACCGGCCGAGATGGCCGTCAGTCTGCAGTCAATCTCACGCTCGTACAGTAAGTTTCGATCTGCACGCCAAAGTTTGAAGGTCGCCCCAGTGGCGACCTTCTTTTGTTAGTGCAGGTCGCTGCCCATCTGCGTTAGCTGGGCCCATGCCCGTCTACTACTTCGACACCGACGACGGTACGACCCGCTTCCGTGACGAGGTAGGTATCGAGCTCGCGGACGAACAAGCCGCGCGGGATGAAGGCAGCCGAGGACTCGCTGAGATGGCGAGGGAGTTCATCCCCGGCGGCGAGCCTCAGAAGAACCTCACCATGTGGGTGCGCAACGCGGACGGCTCGGCGCTCTTGCAGCTCGCCCTTACTTTCACGGTTCAGCCGCTGAAATAAGCGCCGCGAAATGAATCGGTCATCCGCGGCAACCCCGTTGCGCTAGGGGTGCGTGAGGAAGTTCGGTCCGTCGAGCAAATCGTGCAATGGGAACATCCAGATCACGAGGCCGTCGGTGTCTGTGACTTCCACGACCTGGTGTGAGATGTCGTCGCCGTTCGCGATGGCGTCCTGGAGCATGCTCAAGGCGCCGGCGCGCGCTTCGAGGCGCGCAGCGTCAAAGTCCTCCAGATCGAGGCCCTCTTCGTCGGCGATGATCCGCTCGCCATCGCGGATATGGAAGTAGAAGTGCGGCATGCCCATAGAAGCGTCGTATAGGACAGCGGTTGCCGGTGACAATGGCATATCGGAGTGAGTGCCTAGCGTGCTCTACGCCAACTACTCATTGCGATTCTTCGACTGGAATAGCGAAATGTTAGGGCCGAACGCCTCCTATAAGCGTTAGGTAGTTACAGACCGAAGGGGCTGCCGGATTACATCCGGTGTGGCACTCGCCCTTCAGGCGTCCATCCTGCGCACTCGTATTGGGACACTGCCGTCGTGCATCCGCACGAAGGTCCTCGAGGCGTGGAGGACGCCAATGTCCCCCTCGAAACGTATCCTGATCGTCGAAGACGAGATGATGATCGCGCTTCATATCGAAACGACGCTTACTGAACTGGGCCACAAGGTCGTCACAGCAATGACAACAGCCGATGCAGAGAAGGCTGTTGAAGCCTGTGAGGTTGACCTCGCTCTCGTCGACTACAAACTGACCGACGGGAACAGCGAACCTCTGATGGAGCGCCTGCACGCGGCGGGCATTCCTTTCGTCGTCTGCTCAGGCATGTCAGATGAAGTCCAGCGGTGGAGCGTGTCGCGCCAAGCGCCCTTCCTCGCCAAGCCGTTCAGCTCGGAAGCACTGGTCGAGACCGTGACGGCACTTCTTGGCATCGACCGAGGCGGCAATCATGTCCATTGACCTGGGATACGACAAACCGAAGCCTCGGCGGCGGCAATCGACCGAAGTCGCTGACCGTGTTGCCGTGCGGCGCGCCCTTGCCGAAGTGGTCGACGAAATCCAAGCGCTGCAGCACGAGGCTGTGCTCCTGCGCACCCTGACGGCCCGCTCGCCATCACCGCAGGCTCATCTGCCGCGCGTCGTCACGCTGGGTCAAAACCTCCGCGGCGTGTCTGAAAAGTTCGACGAAGTCGTCCGTACGCTGGAGGAGCGCCAGCGAGAGCATAGCGTTGTGCGAGATCTTCGCCGCACCTTGGAAATCTTGACGGGGTCCGTTCCGCGTCTCAGCGTCTAACCGAGAATTTGCCTCTGGTGCGGTTTCCTCGCCGTGCTCCTGTGGCCGATGGCCCTGACCAACTCCCGGATCGATCTCGCGCAGCACCGCATCGCGGTCGAGCTTGCTGCCGATCAGGTTCCGAGGCTTACGAGGGAGCCGAGAGGGAATGCCTTTCCCTCTCGTTTGACTCCCACTACGACCGGCGGTCGGTCTACCTGTTGGAGATGTCGTGCCAATCTGACCGCGGCACCGATTTCGGGGCCCTTGGCGCGCGAAGTCGCGACCCAGTTTAGCGAGGGGCAGCCAGACCCGATCTAGCGCTTGGCTCTCCGTGGTGCCTGCGCCTCGGCTTCGAGCCTTCCCCGACTTGCGAGTTGTTCGCCCTCGGCGGCTCTACGAACAGATTGCCGAGCATGTGCGTGAGCTGGTTTTGGACGGGACCTTTCCTCCAGGTTCGGCCCTTCCGCCGGAGCGAGAGCTGGCGGAGATCATCGGCGTAAGTCGTCCCTCCATCCGGGAAGCACTGATTGCCCTCGAGGTCATGGGGCTGGTCGAAAGCAGGCAGGGCGGCGGCAACTACGTGCGAACTGACGCGGGCGCGTTGCGGATGATCCCGCTGGGCGGGCGAGATCTAGGTCCGGGACCAATCGAGCAGTTCGAGGCGCGGCGCGTAGTCGAGGTCGCCTGCGCGCGCCTTGCGGCCCAGCGGGCGAACGATGAGGACATCAACAATCTCGAACAATGCCTAGTGCGTATGCGCGAGCTGGTGGCGCGCAATGGGTCGCCTGCGGCGGAGCATCGCCATTTTCACACGGCGCTCGCCAGCATCTCGCGTAATCAGATCTTTGCTTCAACGGTCGCCGAGCTTTGGCGGGTTCGCGACAGCGAACTGTGGGACACGCTCCGCCAGAAGGTCGACAATGCCGAAAGCTGGCAAATGGGCCTCGAGTTTCGAGCGCGGCTCATCGCCGCCATTCGGCGGCGGGACGCTGCGGCCGCAGTGGCCATCATGGGCGAACATTTCGATCGGGTCGGTGAGCTGTACTTCGGCTTGCCCCCGGAAGCCGACGAAGAAAACAGGGAGGTAAAGTAGTGAAACAGTTTTGGAAGACAGCAGCGGGCAGCGGCCTGCTCGCCGCGTCGCTGCTGGCAAGCACGACAGTGCATGCGCAGACGACCGTGACGATGTGGACGTTCCTCGACATCAATGCCGAAGGTGGTCGTAACGTCGCGCTGAAGCAGATGATCGCCGATTTCGAGGCGGCCAACCCCGACATAAAGATCAATGTCGAGCCGCAGGTCTGGTCGACGCTGGCCGAAAAGTTCGTGCTTGGATCGAATGCCGGCAACGCGCCGGATATCGGCTGGGTAAACTCGGAGAATCTGGGGTTCATAATGAACTCCGATTCCGGTGCCGACCTGAAAGCGCTGGTGCTCGACAAGTGGACGGACGCGCAGCGCGAGGACTTCCTGCTCAACACCAGTTTCAGCGCGGTGACCGATGGCGATGCCGTGCGTGCTGTGCCGCTGATGCCGTCGACCTGGGTGTTGATGTATCGCAAGGATTTGTTCGAGGCCGCGGGACTGACGCCGGCCGACGTCGCCACGTGGGAGGGCTTAACCAGCGCGGCCAAGGCCCTCACGAAGGACAGCAACAATGACGGCCAGAACGAGGTATGGGGCATCGGCCTCGGGCTGAGCCAGGAACGGTACTCTGTGACACCAGCCTTCCTCGCAACCGTCGACGGGAACGGCAGGATTTTCGACGACAACTGCGTCGCGCAGTTCGACAACGAGGCCGGGCGCAAGGCGGTGGGCATGCAAGTCGACTGGATCACCAAGGACAATGTGACGCCGCGCGAAGCGCTGGCCATGTCTTCAAATGACGCGATCGACCAATTCGCCGCGGGCCGATACGCCATGATGATCATCGCAAACTCGCGGTTCGAGCAGATTCAGCGCACCGCCGCCGGGTGGGACGGCAGCCAGCTCGGTATCGCGCCCGTCCCCGGCGTCACCGCCGGCGAAGCGGGACCCGCGTTGCTGGTCGGCTGGTGGGCCGTGCAGTGGTCGAAGTCGCCCAACAGCGAAGCCGCCTCCAAGTTCATCGCCTACATGTCAGGACCCGAGGGCGCCAAGCTTTGGAACGTGCCCGGAGAGCAGATTCCAACCTATCGCTCGATCGCCGAGCGTCCGGAAATGGCCGAGCCCAAACGTGAAGGGTTGCGTGCCACGGCCGACATCGTCGCGCGCAACGGCGAGCTGATGCCCGGCAAGTGCAATTGGGGGCGCACGCAGGCCGACTTCAACCTCGCAACGCAGCAGGTCATTCTCGGCCAGGCGACCCTCGACGATGCCTTGCGGCAGGCGGAGCAGGCCACCAACGATCGCCAGTAAACACCACGCTCATACGGAGATGGCGAGCGCCATCTCCGTGCCTCGCACAGCCACGGCGCCCGCAATGTTCAGTTCCGAAAAATACACGCCCTACCGCTTGGTCGGGCTGGCGATACTCATCGAGCTGGGGTTCGTTATCGTCCCCCTGATCATCGGATTCTGGTATAGCCTCAACCGGGTGCAGTTTTTCCAGATCCGGGGGTTCTCGGGCCTCGACAATTACTGGCGCATCCTGACCTCATCGACTGTCGGCAACGCGCTCGTCGTGACGCTCACCTTCTCGGTCGCGTCGCTCGTCCTCACCTTTGCCATCGGCCTCAGCCTGGCGATGTGGCTGGAGCGCAGCAACCGGCTTAACGGCGTCATGCAAGCCGTGGTGCTGATCCCGTACATGATCGCCATGCTTGTTGGCTCGATGCTGCTCAAGTGGGTGTTCTCCAAGGAATCCGGGCTATCGGACCTCGTGCTGGCGCCGATGGGCATGGGGGATGTGAGCATCCTCGCCGATCCCAACACAGCTATGGCGGCGCTCGTCTACAACGCGATGTGGCGCGACAGCGCCTTCGCCATGATCATGCTGCTGGCGGGCCTCAAGAGCATTCCGTCGCACCTGCAGATGGCGGCTCGCGTCGACGGCGCGTCAGCGTGGTACCGGTTCGTGCGCATCACCCTGCCGCTTCTGCAAGTGCCGATCTTCATCACGGTCGTCCGCCTGTTCATTCACCTTGTGAACACGCTGACCTACCCGTTGATTCTCACCGGTGGCGGTCCAGGCACGTCGACGGAATCGATCGTGCTCAAGATGTATCGCCTCGGCTTCAGCGACAACGTGCTCGGCCAGGCGAACGCCCTCGCGATCCTGGTGTTCATTGTCAACCTCGCGCTGGTGGCCCTCCTCCTGCGTCTGTTCAGGAAGGCAGGCAACATCTGATGAGACAGAACCCATACTTGCGCGAAGCGCTGCAGCGCGCTGCCGTCCGTACGGTGGTCAACACCGTGATTGCTGTGTTTGCCCTGGCACCGATTGTCTGGGGCATCCTGTCTTCGCTCAAGCCCACCAACCAAATCCTCGAAGTGCCGCCGCGCTTCATCCCCCGAGAAGTCACGCTAGAACACTATTCGCGCGTGATTGGCGACAAGGGGCTCCTCTATCTCGGCAACAGCGCATTCATTTCGGCTGTGACGATCCTCGTCACCCTGACCGTCGGCGCGCTGGCGGCCTACGCAATGGCCCGCTACCAGTTCCGCGGCCGGAAGATCCTGATGGTGTTCACCATCGGTGTGATGAGCATTCCCATTGCTTCGCTGCTGATCCCAACTTTCACGCTGCTCAGCGTGATCGGCCTGATCAATACGCATGCCGGGCTCGTCCTGCTCTACACAGCCTACCAGCTGCCGATCGTGATCTGGATGCTCTACGGCTACTTCCTCTCCCTGCCGGTCGAGGTCGAGCACGCGGCCCGCATCGATGGCTACACGGCGTTCGGCACGCTGCGCCGGATCGTGCTGCCCCTCTCGAAACCGGCCCTCGTCGCCGCCGCGCTCTTTGTCCTTGTCTTTGCGTGGAACGACTTCGTGGTCGCCGTCACGATGACGTCGTCCGAGGGCGTGCGGACGTTCCCGGTCGCGGTCTATTTCTACCTCGGCTTCTACGGCCGCGAGTGGGGTCCGCTGCTCGCCGCCTCGGTCATCTCCATCGTTCCCATCATCGGCATCTTCATCATTCTCCAGCGCTACTTCATCTCCGGGCTGACCGGCGGTGGGGTGAAGGGTTAATCTATGTCCACTGTCACCTTCAACAATGTTTCCAAGCGCTATGGTGCCGTGACGGCACTCGACAATCTCGATCTGATGATCGGCGACGGAGAATTCGTCTCGTTGCTCGGCCCTTCGGGCTCAGGGAAGTCGACGACGCTGAACTTGCTGGCCGGCCTGATCGCGGCGGACACCGGGGCGATCCACATCGGCGAGCGGGAGATCACGCAGCTTCCGCCCGAGCAGCGCGATCTTGCAATGGTGTTCCAGAACTACGCGCTCTACCCGCATATGACGGTCGCAGAGAACATTGCGTTCCCCCTGGACGCACGCAAGCCGCGCCTCGACAAGGCGGAGATCATGCGGCGCGTCACGCGCGTCGCCGATACCCTGGGCGTCGCCAATCTGCTGGCGCGCTACCCCAAGGAGATCTCCGGCGGTCAGCAGCAGCGTGTTGCGCTTGGCCGCGCGATGGTGCGCGATCCGCGTGTGTTCCTCCTCGATGAGCCGCTCTCCAATCTCGATGCCCGTCTGCGCGTTCGCATGCGCCGGGATCTCAAGGAGCTGCACCGCCAACTCGGATCGACCATCGTTTATGTCACGCACGATCAATCCGAGGCGATGACCCTTTCGGACCGCGTGGCCGTGTTCTCGCAGGGCAAGCTGCAGCAGGTCGCACCGCCCGCCGAGATCTACAACAAGCCGGTCAATACATTCGTCGCCAATTTTGTCGGCGACCGCGAGACGAACTTCCTCGACGGCGAGCTCGAGGGTCGCGAGGGCGGGCCGGCATTCCGGCGCGGCGATCTCGTGGTACCGCTGCGTGCCACACAGTCATCCGCCGGCCATCGGGTCACTCTCGGTGTTCGTCCCGAGGCCGTGATCGTCGAAAGGCCTGCCGGCAACAACCTGCATGCCGAGGTCATCCTGACGGAATTGGCTGGCGCGGA
This sequence comes from uncultured Devosia sp., assembly GCA_964487765.1. Classification (GTDB taxonomy): domain Bacteria; phylum Pseudomonadota; class Alphaproteobacteria; order Rhizobiales; family Devosiaceae; genus Devosia_A. Next base: position 17,392 of record CAZASR010000035.1, read on the forward strand.
GCTCTTTGCCTATCTGCGGTTGCGCGGTGGCGAGGAGATCGGGGCGCGCTGCGACCCGCGGGAGCTCAGTTTGGCCGTTGGCGATATTGTCGGCGTTCGCTTCGACCAGCAACGCATTCACTTGTTCGATCAGGAAAACCATCAGGCACTCGCCTGACGCTTCGCCCACTAGGAGTAACGAATGGCGCAGACTTTGTATCAGGAAAACTATGATGTCGTCGTGACCGGCGGCGGCTGCGCGGGCGTGGCGGCGGCGATCAGCGCGGCCAAGGCCGGCATGAAGACGCTGCTCGTCGAGGCCGGCTCGATGATCGGCGGCGAATTGATCACCGGTCTCCCCATCGACGGCGCGCTGAATGCGCGCGGCGAGTGGGTCGTGGGCGGCGTCATGAAGGAGATACTGGACGAGCATGCGAGGCTGGGCGGCTATATCGGCCCCATCAATGACTGGCGATTGATCTGGTATGTCTGCATCGATCCCGAGATCATGAAGCTTGCAGTCGCCAACGTCGTTCGGCGCGCGGGGGTGCACGTATGGCTGTACTCGTTCGCTGAGGACGTTGTCCGGCAGGGCGACGAGATCACCGGCGTCGTCGTGCTCAACAAGAAGGGCCGCACGCTCGTGCAGGCGCCGGTCTACATCGATGCATCGGGCGACGGCGACATCGCCATGCGCGCCGGCGGCCAGCTGATGATCTCGAACGACAAGGGCGAGTTCCAGCCCATCACGATGCTGTTCCGTATCTCGGGTGTCGAGACCGAGCGGCTGCTGCAGTTCTGCGTCGATCATCCCGAGAACCTGGCAGTCGGCGAGTCCGAGTGGATGGGCTCGAACCTGACGCCGAAGCAGTGCGCCCAGAACCTCTACGATCAGGGCCAGCCGGCCGTCTTCTTCAAGGCCGGCGGCCCATTGATCACGGGCGGTATCGAACGGGGCGAACTGCAGGAGACAGCGCTCATCGGCATCATCCCCGTGTCGGCGGAGCGCAAGGAAGTGTCGGTCAACACCACGCGTGTCGCAAATGTCGACGCGACCGACAGTGTTGCCCTGTCGAGAACGTTCAACACGCTGACCGACCAGGCCTGGCGCAGCATCGCGTTCATGCGCAAGAACATCCCCGGTTTTGAAGGCGCGCATTTTGCGGGCCTCTCGCACCGCATTGGCATTCGCGAGACACGGCGCGTCGTCGGCGACTACGTCCTCACCGGGGAAGACGTGCTGAGTGCCCGTAAGCGCGACGACGGCATCGGCAAGGGCTCGCACCATGTCGACATCCATCAGGATGGCACCAAGCAGGTGCGCATCCCGGTGGCCGATGGCGGATCGTACGACATGCCCTACGACATGCTGGTCACGAAGGGGGTGCGGAACCTCTACGTCGCGGGCCGCTGTATGTCCGCCGACCGTGAGGGACACGGGTCCGCCCGGGTCATGGGCCCGTGCATGGCGCAGGGTGAAGCCTCCGGGCTGGGCGCGGCTCTGTCCATCCGCACCAACAGGCCCGGAGATTTGCGGTCGGTCGATGTGGGACTGCTTCGCTCGGAGCTGAAGAAGCAGGGCGCCATCGTCGATGGAACGCACTGACCGGCCCGGTCTGCTTACCCTCAGTCACTCGGAGGCTGCCGCGCTCGCGGCAGTCTTCGACCGGATGTTTCCCGACGATGGCGACGGCTATGCCGCGAGCACCATGGGAGCCGTCGATTTCGTGGACCGTGCTCTCGCGGGGCCGGAGGCGAATGATCTGCCGTCGTATCGCCGCGCGCTGTCGTGGCTGTCCGAAGCTGCGCAGCGGCGCTGGACGAGGGCTGTCGAGGAGCTGGCCGCATCGCAGCTCGATGAATTGATCGCCGAACTCGAGCGGGGCGGAGAGTCCGTGCCGGCGAACGGGTTCGCCCTCCTGCGGCGTGATTTGGTGCGCGGGCTATTCGCGGATCCTATTCATGGCGGCAACACCGCCATGCGTGGTTGGCGCTTTCTCGGGGATCCGGGGCTCGCGCCGGCGAGCGAGTCGCCGCGCTCGCTTCGCGACTGGACGGGTCGCAAGGCGGAACCGTTTCCTGCGGGCTTCGATCGTGATGCAGGGCGCCGTCCACCGCGTGGCGATGCCGATGTCGTCATCATCGGCGGTGGCGCTGTTGGGAGCGTCCTCGGAAACATCGACCCCGAAGCGCTCGAGCGCGGCGTCGAGATTCTCGCGGCCGCGGAGACCATCTATCTCGTTGCCAAACGCCGCTCCTATCCGATCATCAGCTACGTCGCCTACGCCTTCGGCAAACTCGGTGTGAGGTTCGTCGGCGTCGGGACGGCCTCGGGAATCGACGATGACATTCTCAGCCAGGCGGGCCCGCGTGACGCTGCCTTTGCCGTTAGCTTTTCTCCCTACGCGTCCGAAAGTGCGGCGCAAGCCCGTGCCCTCGCCGCCCGCGGCGTGCCCGTCGTCTCGCTGACCGACTCGGCCTTCTCGCCCCTGGCCGATTGCTCCCGCGTCTCGTTTTCGCTTGCGGAAGCCGATCATGCCGGCTTCCGTTCGCTGTCGGCAAGCATGGCCTTCGCGATGGCACTGACGGTCTCGGTGGCCGAGCGTCGGCGTTCCCATGAATAGAATGCAGGTTCTATGTTGACGCCTCACAAGAATGAGTGTTTCACATGGGGGCAGCATATGGGAGGACGGCTGAGTGGCCGAACTTGATGTGATCGCGATCGGCCGGTCGTCAGTGGACCTTTACGGCCAGCAGATCGGCACGCGGCTCGAGGATATCGGCAGCTTCGCCAAATCGGTGGGCGGCTGCCCGGCCAACATTTCGGTCGGCACGGCGCGGCTGGGGCTGAAATCGGCACTGATCACGCGGGTGGGCGCCGAGCAGATGGGCGGCTTCATCAAGGAGCAGCTGGAGCGCGAGGGGGTGGAGACCGCGGGCGTCGTGACGGACCCGGATCGGCTGACGGCGCTGGTGCTGCTGTCGGTGGAGGCCGAGGGCGTGTCGCCGATGATCTTTTATCGTACCGACTGCGCCGACATGGCGCTGAGCGAAGACGATATCGATGAGGCGTTTGTCGCGCGCGCCGGGGCGATCTGCGTGACGGGCACGCATTTCTCGGCGCCCGGCCCGGCCGCGGCGCAGCGCAAGGCCATCCGGCTGGCGAAACAGCATGGCCGGAAGGTCGTGTTCGACATCGACTACCGGCCCAACCTTTGGGGCCTCGCCGGGCATGCCGCGGGCTTCGAGCGGTTCGTCGCGTCGGACCACGTGACCAAGGAGTATCAGTCTATCCTCGCCGATACCGACCTCGTGGTCGGCACCGAGGAGGAAGTCGCGATCGCCGCGGGCACATCGGACTTGCCGAGCGCGCTCAAGGTCATCCGCTCGTTCACCAACGCAACGATCGTGCTGAAGCGCGGCGCCAAGGGCTGCATCGTCTATGACGGGCCGATCCCCGACGATCTCGAGGACGGCATCGTCGGCCAGGGCTTCCCGATCGAGATCTACAATGTGCTGGGCGCAGGCGACGCGTTCATGTCGGGGTTCCTCCGCGGCTGGCTGAACGGCGAGCCGCACGCCACCTCGGCGACCTGGGCCAATGCCTGCGGCGCCTTCGCGGTGTCGCGCCTGCTCTGCGCGCCGGAATATCCGACCTGGGAAGAGCTCAGCTACTTCCTCGAACATGCCAGCACCGAGCGCGCGCTGCGCAAGGACGAGGCGCTGAACCACATCCATCACGCGACGACGCGGCGGACCGAGTGGCCGACCCTGATGGCACTCGCCATCGACCATCGTTCGCAGCTCGAGGAGATGCCCGGTGCGACGCCCGAGAAGATCGGCGCGTTCAAGCGGCTGGCGGTGAAAGCCGCCGCGCGGGTGGCGGACGGTGAGCCGGGCTACGGCATGCTGCTCGACGACAAATATGGCCGCCTCGCGCTGTTCGACGCCGAAGCGGCGAAGCTGTGGGTCGCCAAGCCGCTGGAGCTGCCGGGCTCGCGCCCGCTGCGCTTCGAGTTCTCGCCCGATGTCGGCAGCCGGCTGATCGAGTGGCCGGTCGACCATGCGATCAAGGTGCTGTGCTTTTATCATCCCAACGATCCGGCTGAGATGAAAGCCGACCAGATCGAGCAGCTGCGCCAGGCCTACGACGCCGGCCGCAAGGTTGGGCGCGAAGTGCTGATCGAGATCATCGCCGGCAAGCATGGCGAGCTCCACGACGATACCATCGCGTAGGCGCTGACCGAGCTCTACGATGCGGGCCTCAAGCCCGACTGGTGGA
>CAZASR010000036.1:0-21427 GCA_964487765.1 uncultured Devosia sp.
AAAGCCAGAGCCTGTTCGTCGAAAAGCAGATCGGCCGCAGCGCCGAGTTCTGGGAGTGGGCCATGCCGCTGGTGCGCAAACACCTTGGCCCCAAAAGCGTCGAGGGCTGGGAGATCGAGGACCTGCTGCTGCACGTCCATGAGGTCAAGACCGGCCTCATCCGCGTCGATGCCGACGAGACGACCTATCCGCTGCACGTGATCCTTCGCTACGAGATCGAAAAGGGCCTCGTTGAAGGCACGATCCAGCCCAGGGACGTACCGGAAGAGTGGCATGCCCGCATGAGCGAGTATCTCGGCCTGTCGACGCGCGACAACTACAAGGACGGCCCGATGCAGGACGTCCATTGGCCCTCCGGCGCCTTCGGCTATTTCCCCAGCTACACGCTCGGCGCAATGATCGCTGCGCAGCTGTGGGCCTCGCTCGAAAAGGACCTGCCCGCGGCGCGCGACGACATCCGCAACGGCCGCTTCGTCGACATCAATGCCTGGCGGCATGACAAGGTCTGGTCGCAGGCCTCGCGCTACTCGACGCCGGAGCTGCTTGCCAAGGCGACGGGCGAGAAGCTCAACGGCAAGTACTTCGAAGAACACCTCGCGCGGCGCTATCTCGCCTAAGCCAGAGGCACTCTTATCTCGAATGCGGCTCCACTGCCGGACGGGAGCAGTGCGATGGTGCCGCCATGTGCCGCCAGCATCGAGCGGACGATCTGGAGCCCCATGCCGGTCCCCCCGGACTCGCGCCGCGTGGTGAAGAATGGCTCGAAGATGCGATCGCGGTTGCCCGGCGAGACGCCCTCGCCATTGTCGGCCACCCGCACATGCAGCATGCTGCCGCGGCGCTCGGCCGTGATGGTCACGGCTGTACCGCCATGCTCGACGGCGTTGCGCAGCAACTGGCCGAAGACCGCCCTCGCCGCTTCCGGCCCGAGAGCCATCCGCACATCGGTGTCGCCGCTCAGCGCCACCTCATGTCCGGCGATTGCCCCGGCAACCGTCGACCACCCGGGCTCGGCATCGAGGTCTGCCCTCGCAAGATCGCGCAGGCTGTCGAGCAGCGCCGTCAGCCTGTCGCTGTCGGCGATGATGTGATCGAGGAAGCGCTGGCGTTCTTCCTTGCTCATCTCGGCGTCGCGCAGCAATTCGGCCGAACCGCGGATCGACGTCACCGGCGACTTGAGCTCGTGGCTAACATGGGCCGCGAAGGAGGACACGTACTCGGTGCGGTCGACGAGCCGCTCGGCAAGATCGAGAAAACTCTGGCTGAGCGTCGCGATCTCACGCGTTCCCTGCTGGTCCGGCGCGACGATGGCGGCGCGTCCACCCCGGCCGATCTCGCGCGTGCGCTGGATCAGCGCATCGATCGGCCCGGTGATGGTGCGCGAGAACACCACCCCGATCCCGACGGTGATGACCAGCGCGACGCCCAGCGCACCGATCTCGATCGGGCCCATGGCGTTTGTCGTATTGTCGAGCGCGCGAAACCACACGACGATTGCCGCAGGGAGCAGCAGGACCGTCAGCAATACCGCGAAGACGATCATCGCTAGCGTCGGCCGCCATTTCTGCGGGACGCGCGGCGCCGCCATCAGCTGCACCTTCCCAGCCGGAAACCGACGCCGTGCACGGTTTCGATGACAGACGTGCAACCGGCATCTGCGAACTTCGCGCGCAGGTTGCGGACATGGCTGTCGATGGTCCGGTTGCTGACATAGGTGCCAGCGCCATAGGCAGCGTCCATCAGTTGCTCGCGCGAAAAGACCAACTCCGGGCGCGCCATGAAGGCCGACAGAATTTCGAACTCGAGTGCGGTCAACGCAACCGCCGCCTGGTCGAACCAGACGGCGTGACGTGGGGCATCCAGCCGCACCTTGCCGTGGCTCAGCACCGCCGTCCGCTTCTCGCCACCGCGGGCGCGTTTCAGAATGACATTGATCCGCGCGACGAGCTCGCGGGTCGAGAACGGCTTGGTGACATAGTCGTCGCCTCCGATTTCCAGCCCGAGGATACGGTCGATTTCCTCGTCACGCGCGCTGAGGAACAGGATCGGCACCTCCGAGGTCTTGCGGATCTGCCGGCAGACCTCGAGCCCGTCCATTTCCGGCATGCCGATATCGAGCACAATGAGATCGACCGGGCCCCGACGCACTTGCTGCAGCGCCTCGCTGCCGTTTCGTGCCGTTGCCGTGGCAAACCCGGCGCGCTCGAGCGCAAAGGTGATCACCTCGCGGATGTTCGGCTCGTCGTCGGCAATGAGGATTCGGGGCATGCCCTAATCAATAGACTGAGCACTATCCGCAGACAAAGGGTGCTGCGCCAGGTAGCTCCTCAGCCGGTGCTCGCGCCAGGTCCATTCGCGCCAGTCCAGTGGGCGCAGGATGGCGGCGCCGGTCGAAGGATCATTGACGCTCAGTCGTGTCGCGAGGTCGCTGCGAAGCTGCGCGAAGATTGCCTTCTGGTCACCGGAGGCATGAACGGCCGTGGCGAGATATTCATCAAGCGCCGGCATGGCAGCCACCCCGAGATCGGACAGATAGCCGCGGTCGAGCGGCACGCCGTGGCCGGTGACCTCGTAGGAATGCCGCACATTGTAGTGGGCGATGATCGAGGGAATGTCGACCAGCGCCACGCCCCACAGCGTCACCGACAGCACGGCCAAATTGCTCACGACGAGCCATTTGTTGGAGCGCTCGAGCGCGATCCTGGCGACGATCAGCACGAGCCCGATGGCGACGAGCAGCATCCAGATGCCGGCCGCCACCCGCATCTCGCTGAGCTGGTATTCCTCGACATAGAGCTTGAGGCGAAGCAGCGAGGAGATCACCAGCCAGACGTTTTGTGCCACCCATACGTAAACGAGCATGCGGATCAGTGGCGAGGCCTGGCCCGGCCCGTTCCTGCGCATCGCCGCAAGAACGAAGGCGCCCGCCAGGATCGCGGTGGCGATCAGCGGATAGGCGCCGCGATGCGCATATTCCGCATGGGTCATATCCTCGGGCAGCCGCACGCCACCCCACAGATAGAGCAGGTCCATCACCGTCTGCGTGGCGAAAATCAGGTTGAACAGCACCAGCGAGTTGAGGATCGCTGCCCGGCCAAAGAACAGGCTTTCCGTTCCGGGTTGCATGGGGCCCTGCCTTTGGGGCAGCGGCACCCAGGAGAGCAGCCTTGGCTGCAGAAACGGCCAGGCGAAGACAGCGATCATAGCCCACAGGATGATCCGCACCGGCTCCAGCAGCTCGAGCAGCCTGCCAACTTGAATCGTCCACAGGGCGGACTCGATGAGCGGGTTGGCTGCCGTAAACAGCAGCACGAACAGCGCCGCGAAAACCAGCGGCACAATCCAGACCGCCGCGGCGCGGAGCACGTGCCCGCGCACCTTGTCCTGCCCCCCTTCAGCGACGAGGCGCAGCCCATCCCCGACAAGTCGCGCCGGCGCGAGGACGCCGAAGCGCGTGAACGCACCGCCCCAGTCCTCGAATGTCGGCAGCTTGTCGGAAATGCCAAGCGTCAGCAGCGCGAGCCCACCCGCCGCTGTGAGCAGCGCCCACGGGCTCACCGCCTCGATGAAGGGCGCAGCGCTCAGCAGAGCAACGACGCCCAGGATGACCGTCCGACCTTGACCCAGCTTGTGCGGATGCAACGCGAGGACGCCGATGATCAGCGCCCCGAAGAAGACGAAAAGGCTGATGCCGGGCTCGCGCTGCCACAGCAGGATATCGCCGCCGATAACGATGGCGGCGAGAACGCCGGCGGCGCTGCCCGTCCGGCTGGTCCGGATCGGCGGCTCGGCGCTACCCGTTGTCGGAGCGGTGGAGTCGGTCATATCGGCCCTCTTCGGTGTCAACCTGGACAAGGCGCAGGCCGGGGGGCCGCTCGCGCAAATCGTTTCGCCTGTCCGCCCACCAGGCGTCCATCAGGATGCAGTCGGGCAGCGGGATGGGACGGTCGGGCGAAGGCTGAATCGGATTGCGCATGGCAGGAGCATGCGACGCGCTCGTGCAGTTAATGTGCAGAGCTCCCGGAAGTTTCGAGGAGTCAGCGCTTTAGCAGTTGAAGCAGGCGGACGGCCGCGTCGAACTCCACGCGCCGCTTGGCCCGGCGGGTCGTGATTTCCTCGACCTCGCCCCACAGTTCAATATTGTGGTCTTCGTCCACATGCGCCGCCAGCCATGTCTCCTCGGCATTGAGCAACCCATGCCGATGCGCGATCGCCAGCAGGCCGGAGCCGGTGATCGAGGTGATGGCGTTCATTGCGGTGAGGGGCAGCAGCGGCTCGTCGTCGAGCGCCAGCGCCAGCCGGTTCAGGGTCGCCTTTGGCTGCGGCTGGTGCAGAATACCGACCGTTGGCTGAAACGCGACGTCGAAGTGGCGCGCGAGCGCGACGAGCGCCCCATCCCAGAACTGCTCCTGCCGCCGCACCAACCCCTCGGGCGAGTCTGCGCGATAGAGCAGCAGGTCGTTGCTGGCATATTTGACGATCTCGGTCCGCAGCCCGGGCATCGCCGCCTCGCCGGCTTCGATGCCGGAATTAACCAGCCGCACCGTCGGCATGGTTTCGGGGTCGATGAATTCGCCCTGCGCTCGCCACTCCGACGCCATCGCCTGCGCGAGCTCTTCGTTCGGCACCACTACGGTTTTCATGCCCGGGGTCCTCGGCACGCGGCCATCGAGCCCGACAGCGAAGCCATTGTCCGCGGGCCGCACGGCCGCCTCCTGATAGAACCGCTTGGGCAGGTCGCGCTTGGCGTGGGCCTGGGCGCGACCGTAGCCGTCCTGGCGATGGGCTTCGGCGTCTTCCAGGAACTCACGCATCGACGGCTCCCAGCAACTGGTCGATCGCGGCGTCGAGCCGGTCGAAGCTGTCGATGACGATATCGGCGCCCTCCGACAGGAGTTCCGCCTGCTCATGATAACCCCAGCCGACGCCGATGGCTGCCACGCCCGCCGATTTCGCCATGCGCATGTCGTGGATCGTATCGCCGATCATCACGGTCTCGTCGCGCGCGGCCCCGGCCTTGGTCATCGCCGTTTCGATCATCTGCGGGTCGGGCTTGCCGCGATTGTGGTCGGGCGTCTGGATGGAATGGAAGCGCCCGATGATGCCGTGACCTTCGAGCAGCGTCACCGCGCCCCTGTAACCCTTGCCGGTCGCAACTGCGAGGATGGTGTCGGGGTCAGCCTGCAACCGGTCGAGCGCTTCGAGCGCGCCCGCGAACATGGGTTCGCGCGCCACTCCGGCGAGGCTGCGATAAGTCGTGCGGTAGCTCTCCAGCAGGATTTCGACCCGCTCCTCGGTGGCGGTGGGGGCGAGCAGGAACAGCGCCTCGCGCGCGGTGATGCCCGAAATGGCGCGGATGGCGCGCTCGTCCGGCACCGGCTCATCCACCGCCCGGAACGCATTGGTGACGGTTTCAACGATGAGCGCCACCGAGTCGATCAGGGTGCCGTCGAGGTCGAAGATCACAAGCCGCAAGGCAGACGTCCTTTGTTGCCCCGCGTGAGACCACAAAACGCGGGGCAAGTCACTGCCCCGCGTCGTCGCAAGCCTTCAGTCGGCCCGGAAGCAGTAGAGCAGGCCCGCGCCCCCGGTCGAGACGAGGTTGTCCTGGCTGCAGCCGCGGCTCGGATGGGCCGCGTTCCAGGAGGTGGCGGTGGCGAGCGTGTCCGGCCCCATGCGGTCGTGATGGCCCAGCATGGCCGAGCCCTCGCCGTTGTGCGTCCAGTCGCCGCAGGTCTGGCCGGCGGCCAGGGTACCGTCGGCGTTGGTACCGGTGAGGATGTCGTGCTGGTTCGGGTCGTCACCGCGCCCCTTGACCAGCGCGCCTGTCTCGGTGAGCCCGGTCTCCTTGCTGAGGTTGTTGGCGTCGGAGTGGAGATTGGCGACGTCTGTGGCGATCACATCGCCATTGAAGTTCTGCCACGGTCCCGTGCCGATGCGGTCTTTGGCGTTCACGCCTTCGGCACTGAGATAGGCGACCCAGCTGTGGCCAGTCGAACCCGCGGCTTCGGCAAGCTGCATGCAGTGGGCATCCGCCCCTTCGAGGCCACCCAGATTGGCCCCGTCACCCACGCCCGTGCTGGTGATGAAGAAACTCATATTGGCCGCGTCCTGCGCGACCGCGGGGGCAGCAATGGCGAGGGTTGCCGCGGCGGCCGCGGCAATGACGATCGTTTTCATTGTGGTCTCCCTTCGGCCGAAATTGGCCGTGATCCCGCAACAATCCCGCGGTCCGTTCCGTCGCATGCTCGCGGTTAGTTGATCAGTCTTCGGGGTCGAGGTCTTTGACGTCGTATCGATCGGCATCGAAGCCGAGCGCATCGAAGCTTTGGGCCATATGGGGCGGGAGCGGCGCGGACACGTCGAGCAGCTTGCCGGAACGGAGCGGCAGCCGGATGCGCCGCGCATGCAGGTGCAGGCCCTCCCCCAGCCCGGGTGCACCCTGCCAGTTCTCGATATCGAAATAGCGTGGATCGCCGATGATCGGATTGCCGAGCCGCTGCATGTGCACGCGGAGCTGATGGGTGCGGCCGGTTACCGGCTTCAGCGTCACCCAGGCAAAACGGCGGGCGGCCGTGTCGGTCACCGAGTAGAAGCTCTTGGAATGCTGCGCGCCAGGATGGTTCTGCTCGACCACCACCATTTGTTCCACGTCGCCGACATTCTGCTTGGCGAGAAAGCACGAAATGCTGCCCTGCGGCGGACTGGGCACGTGAAAGACGACGGCCCAGTAGATTTTCTGGGCACCACGGGACTGGAACACCTTGCCGAAATGGGCCGCCGCCGCCCGCGTCTTGGCGACGACGAGGACGCCGGACGTGTCCCGATCGAGCCGGTGCACAAGGCGCGGCGCTTCGCCCTGCTTGTTGGGCAGGCTCTTGAGTAGCCCGTCCATGTGCCGTCTGGTGCCGCTGCCGCCCTGCGAGGCGAGCCCGTGCGGCTTGTTGAAGACGTAGAGCTCGTCGTCTTCGTAGAGAATCAGCTTGCGCAGGTAGTCCGCGTCTTCGCTGCTGATCTTCTGCTCGATGCGGCGGACGTCCGCATCGAGCGGCGGAATGCGCACCTGCTGGCCGGCCCCCAGCCGGGAGCTGGTCTTGGCGCGGGCGCTGTCGATCCGGACCTGCCCGGTCCGAATCAGCTTCTGCAGATGTCCGAACGTCACCTGCGGGAAATGGACGCCGAACCAGCGGTCGAGCCGCATCCCGTCTTCGTCGCGCGCGACCGTCTGGAGCCGTGGGCCGCTCATCCGGCACCCACGCGTGTGACGAGCAGGCCGGCAAACAGCGCACCGATACTGATGACGACCGAACCGGCGACATAGAGCGCCGCCTGCCACAGGGCGCCGCGCTCGATGAGGAGCACTGTGTCGAGCGAGAACGACGACAGCGTCGTATATCCGCCAAGCACGCCAACGGCCACGAACAGCCGTGCGTCGGCTTGCCAGGCGGGTGTCGTGCGGGCCAGCCAGCCGATGAACAATCCCATGATCAGGGAGCCGGCGATGTTGACGAGCATCGTTGCAAGCGGGAAGGAACTTGCCCACACCCGGCCGACCACGACGCCGCTCAGATACCGCGCGATGGAGCCGATGGCGCCGCCAAGGCCGACGAGGACGATGGGATACATGCCCCGCTTCTAGGGCCCATGCCGTCCGATTTCCAGCGTTTGCTGGCGCCTTACCCCTCTCCCTCTTCGGTTTTCTGGGCCCGCAGCCGGTTGAAATAATCGAGTCGCTTGCACACCTCGCGCTCGAAGCCGCGATCCACCGGCTGGTAGAAGTCCTGCCGGCCGATCTTTTCGGGAAAGTACTCCTGGCCGGAGAAGCCCTCGGGCGTATCGTGGTCGTAGATATAGCCCGAGCCGTAGCCCTGTCCCTTCATCAGCTTGGTCGGGGCATTGAGGATTGTCATCGGCGGCATCGGCGAGCCGGAGGATTTGGCGACGTCCATGGCGGCGGCGAAGGCCGTGTAAACCGCGTTCGATTTGGGCGCCGTGGCGAGATAGACCGTCAGCTGCGCCAGCGCCAGTTCACCCTCGGGCGAGCCCAGCATCTCGTACGCGTCGCGCGCCGCGATTGCGAGCGGCAGGGCCTGCGGATCGGCCATCCCGATATCCTCGCTCGCCATCCGGATCAGCCGGCGCGCGAGAAACAGCGGATCCTCACCCGCAACGAGCATGCGCGCGAGATAGTAGAGGGCCGCGTCGGGATCGGAGCCGCGCACCGTCTTGTGCAGGGCCGAGATCAGATTGTAGTGCCCATCCTGCTTCTTGTCGTAGATCGGCGCACGGCGCTGCACCACCTGCAGCAGGCCTGCCTTGTCGAGCACCTCGCCCGGCTTGGCGGCCGCGAACACCTCCTCGACCAGCCCCAGCATCGCCCGCCCGTCCCCGTCGGAGAGCTCGAACAGGCCGGCGCGCGCCTCCTCGTTGAGCGGTAGTTTCTGCCCGAGCGCCGCCTCGGCCCGCTGCGCCATCTGCTCGAGCTCATCGGCGCTGAACGGATTGAGCCGCAGCACCTGCGATCGCGACAGCAGCGCGGCGTTGAGCTCGAAGCTCGGATTCTCGGTCGTCGCGCCCACCAGTACGACGGTGCCGTCCTCCATCACGGGCAGGAAGCCATCCTGCTGCGCGCGGTTGAAGCGATGGATTTCGTCGACGAACAACAGCGTCCTGTGCCCACTGAGCCGCTCGAACCGCGCTTCCTCGAACACTTTCTTCAGGTCCGCGACGCCCGAAAACACGGCGGAAATCTGCTTGAATCGATACCCCACCGCGTCGGCGAGCAGCCGCGCGATAGTGGTCTTGCCGGTGCCGGGTGGCCCCCACAGGATCAGCGAGCCGAGCCGCCCGCTGGCGATCATGCGCCTCAGCGTGCCGTCGGGGCCGAGCAGATGGTGCTGGCCGATGACCTCGTCGAGCGATTTCGGGCGGAGACGGTCCGGCAGGGGGCTGTCGCCGCTCCGCACATCGTCCTCAACCGCGAACAGGTCCGCCATGCCTCACCGTTGCTAGCCGCTGACGAACGACCGGATCGTCTGTCCGCCGCGCTGCAGGACAATCTGCCATCCGTTCGTCCGCGTCGAGACGAGGGCCTTGAACGTCCCCACATCGTTGATCCGCTGGCCGTTGATGGCGACGATGATGTCGCCGGCCCTGAGCCCCATGCCATCGGCAGGCGATCCGGGCGCCACCTTGCTCACGACGATGCCGGTGGAGTCGAAAGGCAGGTTCATCTCCTGCGCCAGGGCCGGACTCAACGACTCGACGGTTGTGCCGGCGAAGCGCGTATTGCCGGTAATCTGGGCGGTCTCGCCATGGTCTGGCGCCGCAGCGACGTCGACGGTGACCTCACCCGTCTGCCCGCCGCGGACATAGGTGAGCAGGGCCTGGGTCCCGACCTCCTTGGTGGCGAAGCGGAAGTCGAAACCCTGCGGCGCATCGACGTCCACGCCGTCAATCTTGATGATCGCGTCACCCGGTCGGAGCCCGGCCCGTGCCGCCGGACTGCCCTCGGCCACCTCGGCGATCAGGGCGCCATGGGGCGGATCGATCGAGAGGCTGTCGGCGATGTCGGTGGTGACTTCCTGGAGCCGGGCGCCGAACCATGGGCGCACCAGTTCGCCCCCGTTCACAGCGGCCTTGGCGACGGCCCGCGCCATGCTGGCGGGAATGGCGAAGCCGATGCCGATCGAGCCGCCCGAGCGCGTGAAGATCGCCGTGTTGATGCCAACCAGTTCGCCGCGCAGATTGACCAGCGCGCCGCCCGAATTGCCCGGATTGATGGCCGCATCGGTCTGGATGAAATAGTCGAAATTGTTGGTCTCGACGCCGGTTCGCGCCAGCGCCGACACGATGCCGCTGGTGACCGTCTGGCCGACGCCGAACGGATTGCCTACCGCGAGCACCAGGTCGCCCACTTGCAGGTCGTCGGATTCGGCAAAGCTGAGCGCCGGGAACTGCCGGCCATTGGCGTCCTCGATCTGCAGCACCGCAAGGTCGGACTTCGGGTCGTCCAGCAGCAGCGTTACGGAAAACTCGCGACCGCCCGACAGCGCAATGCGGATGTCGTCGGCGCCGCTCACCACATGCGAATTGGTGATGATCACGCCCTTGGGGTCGACGATGACGCCCGAGCCGAGCGACTGGCTGGTTTGCGGGCGTCTCTGGAACAGGTCGCCACCGAAAAAGCGCGAGAAAAACGGATCGTTGGCGAAGGGCGACTGGAAGCCCTGCTCGATCTTGGTGGCATAGACGTTCACCACCGCCGGCGTCACCTGCTTCACCACCGGCGCGAAGCTGAGCTGGATGTCGGCCTGCGATGACGGGACTTCGCGCGGCGCGGGTTCCGCCTGTGCCACCAGCGTGGGCTGCGTCTCCTGCGCCGGCGCCAGCCGTGGCGACACCTCGCTCCATAGCGCGCCCCCAAGGAGCGCGGCGGCAAAGACGCCCGTTACACCGAAAACCACCTGACGCTGAGACATCGTTCGTCTCCAAGAAAGTTCGAGATTCCCGCGGTTTGCCCGCCTGTCGCCCCAATGCGAAACGCTCTCAATTGGGCGCCTTTGTGATCCCTTGCCTTACAGATTCGTAAGCGGGGCAAATATGACGTTGTGCCCGGGGGTGAACGTCCCTATATGCACGCGCGTTTTGCCGTTTTCTCGCGCTTTCGAAAGAGAATGCCATGGCCGCCCTGACTTCCGCCTCCGCCGCCGAAGAGGTGATCCAGCTTCACCTGCCGGCCCATGACAAGACGGTCTATGCCAATACGAGCCAATTGATCGCGAGCGAGGAGCCGGATTTCCCGAGCTTCCTGTTCTCGGACAAGGAACTGCACCGCTCCGTCGAAGTGTTCAAGAAAGGCTTCAATGGCCTGCTCACCTATGCGGTCAAGTGCAACCCGTCCCCGCACGTCCTCAAGCAACTCCACGAGGAAGGATTGAAGGCGTTTGACGTCGCGTCCAACCGCGAGATGGAACTCGTGCGCGAATTCGCGCCCGGTGCGGTGATGCACTACAATAACCCGATCAAGAACAAGCGCGAGATCGAACGCGCCTATGAGGAGTTCGGTGTCCGCTCTTTCACCATCGACCACCCGCAGCAACTCGACCAGCTCGCGGCGATCGTCACGCCCTCGCGCGACATCGAGGTGACGACGCGCTTCAAGGCCGGCAAGGCACTCAAGAGCTACGATTTCGGCATCAAGTTCGGCGTTATGCAGGATGGCGCGGCTGACATCGTGCGCCTCGTCGATCAGATGGGCTTCACCCCCTCGCTGTGCTTCCACGTCGGCAGCCAGTGCGAGGACGCCTATGCCTATGAGCGCCACATCGCCGCCGCGGCCAAGATCGCCGAGGAGGGTGGGATCGAGCTCAAGCGCCTTAATATCGGTGGCGGCTATCCCGCGCCCTACCCCACCAGCGAAGCGCCGCCCATGGATTACTATTTCGACACCATCGCGACGGCGGTGAAGGACAATTTCGGCACCGCCGCGCCCGAGCTGATCATCGAGCCCGGCCGTGCGCTCGTCACCTCCTCGACCTCGCTGCTTCTTCGGGTGAAGCACCAGCGCGGCGGTGCCTCCGTCTATCTCAACGACGGCGCCTATGGCGCTCTGATGGAGGTGAAGTTCATGCACTTCACGCCGCCGGTGCGCGTGTGGCGCGGCCCACGCCTTCACGACAACGATGGCGAGTTCTCGGACTTCACCATTTGGGGCCCGACCTGCGACAGCTACGACGTGCTGCCGCAGATTTTCACGCTGCCCTCCGATGTCGACGAGGACGACTGGATCGAGTTCGGCCTGATGGGCGCCTACACCCAGGCCTCGCTTACTCCGTTCAACGGCTTCGACCGCCGCGACCAGTATTGGGTCGAGGAGGTCTATACCGGCAAGGATTTGGCGCCCGCCGAGTAGCCGGCGCTGACGACAAACTTACGAGGCCGCCTCAGAAGGCGGCCTTTTTGTTCTCGGGGGAGAAAGAGATGCCTGAGGTCCCGCCGCTCGACAGTCTCGGCCGCCGTATCGCCATTCTGGGCCCGTCGAGCACCGGCAAATCGACCCTCGCGGTGGCGATCGGCCGGAAGCTGGGGGTTCCTCCTGTGCATCTCGATCAGTACCGCTTCGCGCCCAACACGGATTGGCAGCAGCGCCCCGACGCCGAATTCGCCCGCCTGCACGACGAAGCGATCGCCGCGGACGGCTGGGTGATGGACGGCAACTATTCGAAGGTGTTGCCCCAGCGGCTCGCCCGGGCGACCGGCCTCATCCTGACGGCCGACGCCCGCTGGGCCAGCCTCTGGCGCTACTTTCGCCGCACCCTGTTCGAACGATATCGCATTGGCGCGTTGGAAGGCGGCAGGGACAGTATCAAATGGAACATGATCCACTGGATCCTCGTGCGCTCACCTCCCAACCAGCGCCGCTACCGCCAGACGCTGCGCTCGAGCGGCCGTCAGTGTGTCGAGGTCCGCGGCATGAGCGGTATGAACCGGCTCTACGCCGCGTGGAGCCTCAGCCGCGACTAGATCGTTATTTCAGGAGCAGCGGGAGGGAAGAGATGGAAATACCCCAACTTGCGACCCTCGGGCCGCGCCTGATGATCTGCGGCCCGTCCAGCAATGGAAAGTCAACGCTCGCGGTCGCGATCGGGCGACGGATGGGCTGGCCGGTGATTCATCTCGATCGCTTTCGCCATCAAGCCAACACCGACTGGGTGCAGCGGCCGGATGAAGAGTTCGCCGCCTTGCACGACCATGCGACTCTCGGCCAGAGCTGGGTGATGGAGGGGAACTATTCAAAGCTCATGCCCGCGCGGCTCGAGCGTGCCACGGGCATTGTACTGCTCGGCGCCAACCGCTGGGCGAACCTCGTTCGCTACGTTCGTCGCAGCCTCTACGAGAAGGAGCGCGCCGGCTATCTCGAGGGCGCTCTCGACCGCGGCATCAAGTGGTCCATGGTGCACTGGATCCTGGTGGTGTCGCCTCGCAATCTCCAACACTACCGCCGAGAACTGCCCAAGGCAGGCCTGCCCATCGTCCATGTCGCCAATATGCGCCAACTCAATCGCCTCTACCGGGAATGGGGCCTCTCGCAAGGTTGACATCACACTCTTCCTCCCTATGTTCCGCCAGTCCGCAACGCCGACAGGATGGTTCACCATGGATTTCCGCATGACAGATCGCATCGCCCTGATCCGTCACCGGGACTCCATCCATGCCCTCCATCCTTTTGAAAGCACTTGCCGCCGCGACCCCTGACGGCCGCGAGCTCTTTTCCGATCTCGATCTGATCTTCGGGCCGCACCGCACCGGCCTTGTCGGCGGCAACGGCACCGGCAAGACGACACTCCTGCGCATCGTCACGGGCGAAGTTGCGCCCAAAGCTGGAAGCGTCAAGGTCGACGGCCGCATCGGCGTGCTGCGCCAGGCCGTTTCCGCGGGCGACGAAACAGTGTCGGAAGCCCTGGGCATTGCGGGCGGGCTCGCACGCCTCGCGCGCATCGCAGCGGGCAATGGCACGGCTGACGACTTCGAAACGGCCGACTGGACGCTCGAGGCCCGCACTGCGCAAAGCCTCGCTGCCGTTGGCCTGCCGCAACTCGACCCTGCCCGTTTCGTCGCGACCCTCAGCGGTGGGCAGCGCACGCGGCTGGCGCTCGCCGCCTTGCTGCTCGATGCGCCCGACTTCCTGCTGCTGGACGAGCCGACGAACAATCTCGATGCCGATGGACGTGCTGTGGTCGGCGATCTTCTGCGCAACTGGCGCGGCGGAGCGCTTGTCGTCAGCCACGATCGCGAACTGCTGCGCGGCATGGACGAGATCGTCGAGCTGACGAGCGTCGGCGTCAAAAGCTATGGCGGAAACTGGGACGTGTACGAAAGCCGGCGCGCGCTCGACTTCGCGGCGGCCGAGCGCGACCTCGCAACTGCTGAACGCCGCCTCGACGAACTCGCGGGCAAGGCGCAGGAGCGCGCGGAGCGCAAGGCGCGCGCCGACAGCCGCGGCGCAAGGCAGGCGGCGCGGGGCGGCATCCCGCGCATCGTCGCCGGCGGCATGAAGCGCGCGGCGCAGGAGACCACCGGCGCGCAGGCGCGGCTCGCCGATCGTCAGCAGGCCGAAGCCTCGGCCGATCTGGCGGCGGCTCGCGAGGAGATCGAGATCCTGCAGCCGCTGTCGGTGACCCTCGAAAGCTCGGGGCTTCCACAGGGTCGCGTCGTCCTGCAGATCGACAACGTGACCGGTGGCCCCGGCGGCCTGCCGATCGTCCGCGGCCTGTCCCTGACAATCACCGGTCCCGAACGGGTGGCGGTCGCCGGGCCGAACGGCAGCGGCAAGAGCACGCTGCTCCGGCTGGCCACCAGCGCCCTGACGCCCACTTCCGGCAGTATCCGCATCACGCCGCGCCGCGCCCTGCTTGACCAGCAGGTGGCGCTGCTCGATCCGGCCCTCAGCATTCGCGAGAATTATCTGCGCCTCAATCCGGCTGACGGCGAGAACGCCTGCCGCGCCGCCCTTGCCCGCTTCATGTTCCGCGCCGAGGCGGCGCTGAAACCGGTGGGCCAGCTCAGCGGTGGCGAAATGCTGCGCGCCGGGCTTGCCGCGACCATCGGCTCATCCACGCCACCCGAGCTGTTGATCCTCGATGAACCGACCAACCATCTCGACATCCAGGCCATCGCGGCAGTGGAAGCGGGGTTGCGCGCTTATGACGGCGCGCTGCTCGTCGTGAGCCACGATCGCGCGTTTCTCGATGCGATCGGGACCGAACGGGAGGTCGTGCTGGGCGAATAGCGACGAGCGAAAAGGAAAGGGGGCTCGCCGCCCACAGGCCCCTCTTCGCTATTCGCCTATTCGTCGCGATAGACCTTCTCGCGCCGCTCATGCATCTCCTGGGCCTCGAGGCTCAGGGTCGCGATGGGCCGGGCGTCGAGGCGGGCGAGGCCGATAGGATCGCCGGTTTCCTCGCAATAGCCATAGGTCCCGTCTTCAATGCGCTTGAGCGCCGCGTCGATCTTGCTGATCAGCTTGCGCTGGCGGTCGCGGGTCCGCAGTTCCAGCGCCCGGTCGCTTTCGGACGAGGCGCGGTCGGCCATGTCCGGATGATTCTGCGACTCTTCTTGCAGATTTTCGATCGTTTCACGGCTCTCGCGAAGGATATCGTCCTTCCAGTTTTCGAGCTTCCGCCGGAAATATTCCCGCTGCCGCGGGTTCATGAACGGTTCGTCTTCAGTGGGCCGATAGTCAGCCTCAGCTACAGCACTTCGCACCATATGGACTCAACTCACCTTCCCCGAGTTGGCGCCTATATAATTTGGTGACAATTGCCGGGCAAGCGCCTGTTGGAGCGATGATAAATTCGTGACACGCGGCGCCTAAGTCCCCGGATACCGGCCGAATTTGGCCAGTTCGACCCGCGCCCGCAGCTCGATGTCGTCGAGCACGTGGTCGAGGCCGGCGATTCCACGCTCCCGCGCCTGGGTGACAAGCGCCATCAACTGATTGAGTCGGCCCTCCGAAACCCGCCCCAGCAGCAGGTCTGCCTTGATGCTTTCGAGCGTGTCGAGGAGCGCATTGCCGCGGCGCAGGGCCTTCTTTTTCGCAAACAGCGGATCCTCGACCGCCTGCAGGGCCAGCAGCGCCTCGATGCCGGTGGCGGGAGTGGCCGGCTGGGCATTGGCGACACGAGCCGCCGGGGCCTCCTCGGAAACGAAGAAGCCGCCGTGCGAGGCCCCGCGGCTGACGCCGCCGCGCGCGCTCGTCCCCGCCGATCGGGCTGTGTTTTCGATGCGCATGACGCAACCCTGGTCCGGCAAATCGCCTGACCGGCAAAATCTGCCGCCAATCGTTAACAAGAGCCTAACGCGCTCGGCAATTGCTTCACACCCGCCTCGTCACGGCCGCCGCAAACCCCAGTGAAACCCGGCGCTTTCCGCACTTGGCACGATCCTCGCATCGTTCACGTCGAACGGCGGGCCGTGGGGACGGGCCGTCGACGGGGAACGACGAATGACACACCGGGCTTTCAAACAGGCGATAGCGGCGATCCTCGCGATCGGCACGCTTATTGCTCCCGTGGCACCCACCTTCGCGGCCACGGCGCGCATCAAGGACATTGTGGATATTGAGGGCGTCCGCGAGAACCAGCTCGTCGGCTACGGTCTCGTGGTCGGCCTGGCGGGCACCGGCGACAGCCTCAACAACTCGCCCTTCACCAAGCAGAGCCTGCAGGCGATGCTCGAGCGGCTCGGCGTCAACACGGCGGGCGAGAACATGCGCACCGCCAATGTCGCGGCGGTGATGGTGACGGCCAATCTGCCGCCTTTCGCGACGCAGGGCTCCCGCCTCGATGTCAACGTCGCGGCGCTGGGCGATGCCTCCAGCCTTCAGGGCGGCACGCTATTGGTGACGCCGCTGCTCGGCGCCGACGGCGAGGTCTATGCCATCGCCCAGGGATCGGTGACGATCAACGGCTTCCTCGCCGAGGGCGACGCGGCGAGCATTGTCTCGGGCGTCCCCACCACCGGGCGTATCTCTTCGGGCGGCCTGATCGAGCGCGAGATCGGTTTTGTGCTGGGCGCGCAGCGCGAGCTGCGGCTGGCGCTCAGGAACCCCGACCTCACCACCTCGCGCCGCATTGCACTGTCGATCAACGACTTCATCGGCGTGCCCTGCGCGACGCCCATGGACGGCTCCACCGTCCGCGTGGTGCTGCCGCACGGCTTCAACGGCAACATCGTCGACCTGTTGACCGACGTCGAGCAGCTCGTGATCGAGACCGACCAGCCGGCCAGGATCGTGATTGACGAGAACTCGGGCATCATCGTGATGGGCAAGGATGTGCGCGTGTCGACCGTGGCCGTGGCCCAGTCGAACCTCACCGTCACGGTGGCCGAGACTCCCGGCGTGTCGCAGCCCAATCCGTTCAGCGACGGCGAGACGGTGGTGGTGCCGCGCACCGACCTCAATGTCGACATCGTCAATTCCGACCTCGCCATGGTGCCGGAATCGGTGAGCCTGCGCGAGCTCGTCGACGGCCTCAACGCTCTGGGCATCAGCCCGCGCGACCTGATCGCCATTCTACAGGCGATCAAGGCATCCGGCGCGCTGCAGGCCGAAATCGAGGTGATGTGATGAGCACCGTCCCGCTTGGCAGGCTCGATCCGCATGTGCCGGGCTACGACAAGCTCCGTAAGCAGGCGGTGGAACTCGAGGGCGTGTTCCTCACCACGCTGATGAAGGAGATGTTCTCCTCGATCAGGACCGACGAGGCGGGTTTCGGCGGCGGCTTTGCCGAGGAGACGTGGCGCGGCATGCAGGCCGAGCAGTTCGCGGGGGTCCTTGCCGAGAACGGCGGCATCGGCCTTGCCGACCAGTTGCTGGGCGACCTGCTGCGCCTTCAGGAAGTAAACACCTAGAACGAGAGTCCGAAAGAATGTCCGCTGCCGAACGCCTTGCCGCACTCGACGACCTGCCCGCCCGCGATCTCATCGCCTTCACCGAAGGCACGCTGAGCGCGCTGGTCGACGTCATGAACCGGGAGACGACGCTGCTGCGCTCGGGCCGGCATCGCGATGCCGCCGCGCTCGGCGCCGACAAGACGCGGCTGGCGCAGGATTATGTGAGCTATTCGCGCGCCGTGCAGCGCCAGCTCGAGCGGCTCAAGCTGGAAGCGCCCGACGAGGTCGCCACACTGCGCCACGGTCATGAGCGGCTCGCCACGCAGATGGCCGAGAACCTCAAGGTGATCGCCACGGCGCGCGAAGTCACCGAGGACATCCTGACCGACGTCGCGACCCAGCTGGCCCGTGCCAGCAAGCCCCGTACCTATGGTGCGGCGGGCCAGCTCAACCAGCCGCAGGCGGCGAGCGGCGGCATCGCCGTCAACCGCGCGCTCTGATCCGTCATATTTGACACAATTGCCGGCGAGGGCGGTGGCGGAACCGCAAGGGTGGCCACCCAGCCTGACGCAACCCGGACGTATCCGGGTCAGCGTCGGATTGGACTGTGGTCGCCCGAATTGCACCATTGCCGATCGATATTTCCGTTGCCGTTGGCGACGCGCTCACGCACGCCTCGACCTCCAACGTCAGGGCCCCGCAACAGCGCCGCCGCGGCGCGCGGCAGCAGCCCTACGAGCCACCCACCCGCACGTCGCGCGATGACGTGCCCTCGCCGCCTGCCCCGCCCGGCGAAGCCTTCGCGGCGGCGGTGATCGCGAGCCAGCTGCCGCCGCCGGCGGCGACATCCGAACAGCTCCGCCAGCGACTCGACTCGGCCTGGCGGCCGCCGGCGTCGTCGCTGCGACTCACGGACCGCCGCGCCTGAACGCGCCGCCCGCCGCCGATGCTTAACGAATTGCTGCACGCGCGGCCGTGCGTGCAAAGCCCCGGTTTCCAAAGCTTTCAGCCGCGGGCGCCACCGACGAAAAAGTCGATCGCCGGGGGTTCCGTTAACTCTTCTTTACAGGTCGGGCGGGATAGTGGCCGAACCGTCTCAGGAAGAGGCGTCTGCAAATCGGATACCCCAGAAGAGGAAACCTGAATGTCCGACATTACTCTCTCGAAGGCGGTTCGCTCGAACCTCCTCAGCCTCCAGTCCACGGCGACCATGATGGGCAAGACGCAGGAGCGTCTGGCCACTGGTCTCAAGGTGAACTCCGCTCTCGATAATCCGACCAACTTCTTCACCGCCTCCTCGCTCAACAGCCGCGCTTCGGATCTCGGCCAGTTGCTGGACTCGGTGTCGAACGCGGTGCAGACGATCGCCGCTGCCGACAAGGGCATCTCGGCCATCACCAAGCTGGTCGAAACCGCTCAGGCGACCGCTCGCCAGGCGCTTCAGACTCCCGCGACCGTGGACAGCACGACCGCGGCGACGGCTGGCAGCATCACCGGTGGCACCTTCGCGTCGATGGATTTCACGACGACAGCGGCCACGGCCGGCTCCATCACCGCGACGTTCGGCAGTGCGATGACGTTCGACGGCGATGACGCCTTGACATTCGACATCGCCATTGACGGTGATCCCGCGCAGTCGATCTCGATCGCTCAGTCGGACGTTCAAGGTGTTGGTAACTCCGACAGCGTGATCGATGACGCCGACGAGCTCGTCGAGCTATTGAACGCCAAGATCACGGGCGCGACAGCCACCAACAACGCCGGCACGATCACGATCACGTCTGATTCGACCGGGGCCTCTTCGTCCGTGGTGATTTCCAGCACCGGTGTTACCGACACGAATACGTCGGGCTTCACCAACACCTCCGGCATCGCCGATGGTTCTGGCACGGCCGGTCAGGCAGCGGGCGCGGCCAAGACGCTGTCGTTCGACGTTACCGTTGACGGCGGATCGTCCCAGACGGTGACCATCAATATCGCGGCCGTTCAGGCGGTTGGCAACAGCGATGGCGTCATCGACAGCGTCGCAGAGCTTGCTTCGATCGTCGATGCTCAGCTCGACGCCACCGTCACAGTCGATGGCACCGGCGCCTCGCTGGTCCTGTCGTCCGCGACCACCGGCACGACGTCTTCGGTCGCCATCGCCAACACGACGGCGACAAATGTGACGAACACCTCTGGCATCGCCGACGCCAGTGATTCTGGCACCGCGGCGTCCACCACTTCGGGTGCCAATCCCAAGCGTGAAGAACTGCGCGAGCAGTACAATGAACTGCTCGGCCAGATCGACGAGCTGGTCAAGGATGCCGGCTTCAATGGCGTGAACCTGCTCGATGGCGACGACCTGTCCGTGCTCTTCAACGAGGACGGTTCATCCAAGCTGGACATCGCGGGCGTTGAGCTCGACTCCACCGGTCTCGGCCTCAGCACGATTTCTGCCAACGGCTTCGACAACGACGCTGCCATCAACTCCACGCTGGACGCGCTGAAGTCGGGCATCGATACGCTCCGCACCCAGGCGTCCAAGTTTGGTGCCAACCTGTCGGTCGTCGAGACTCGCCAGGACTTCACCAAGAACATGATCAACGTCCTCGAGACCGGTGCGGCGAACCTGACGCTCGCCGACACCAACGAAGAGGCGGCCAACCTGCTCGCCCTGCAGACCCGTCAGCAGCTCAGCTCGACGGCTCTGTCGCTGGCCTCGCAGGCCGATCAGAACGTGCTTCGCCTGTTCTGATCCAGGCCAGAAGCGTTACGGAAAGGCGGGCTTCGGCCCGCCTTTCTTTTGAGGAGAAATTAAAAAGCGACGCCAAGCGCCTGTTCGGACTCTTGTTTCCGTTTCGGCTTGTATGAATCAGCGATCACGCATTTGCTCGATTTCGCCCATCAAATGGTGATAGCCGGGGCTCAGACTTTCCCTTCTCTAGCTTGGATCGCTCCTATGTCGCTCAAGGTCGAACTCAAACCGCACGAACGGCTGATCGTCGGCAACTGCGTCATCACCAATTCGGATCAACGCACGCGTCTGTTCATCGACGGCAAGGCGCCGGTCCTGCGCGAAAAGGACATCTTGAGCGCCGCGACGGCGGACACGCCGGCCAGGCGCATCTACTTTGCGGTGCAGCTCATGTATCTCGATGACGGCATTGAGACGCTCCGGCGCGACTATTTCGCCCTCGTCACCGACCTCGTCCGCGCGGCGCCATCTTCCACCCCGATAATTGACGAAATCAATAACGAGATATTAACGGGTCAGCTTTACAAAGCACTAAGGGCGGCCAAGAAACTCATCCAACACGAGCAGGATATTCTCGCAAATGCAGCAGCAGGCGACGCAGGCCTACCAGACGGTGGCCAAGCGGACCGGTAATCCCCGGGATCTCGAAGCCAACCTCCTCTCCAAATCGGCACTCAACCTGCAACGCATCCGCGAGAATTGGGATCTGGCCGACGCCGAGCTTGCCGGCGCACTCAAGTTCAACCGCAAGCTTTGGAACGTGTTTCTGAACTCGGCGACGCGGGAAGAAAATCCGCTGCCCGTCCCGATCCGCCAGAACATCGCCAATCTCGGCCTGTTCGTGCTCAGCCACACGATCAAGCTCGAGGCGAGACCTGAGCCCGGCCGGCTGGACGTGCTGATCAACATCAACCGCGAGGTCGCCGCGGGACTGCGCTCGACGCCATAGACTTTCCGCGCCCTCCGCCGAACCTGTCCTGAAAGCCCCGCGAGCGCGATGTCCTTCCCTGCGAAAGCTGGGACGCCAGCCTCGTCTTGCGCAAGCAGACTAAACGGCCGCAGCTTGGGAAGAAGCCGACTTCAAGTTACGAGGGGGGGACCGCGCAGCGGTGGGTGGGGCGCCGCTGGCGCGAAGCGAGGAAGAGGAGCACGTCCGCGAAGTGACCAAAACTTTCCCCCGCTGACGCCTGAAAACACAGGCCTCTCCAGCCTTATTCCTCCGACTTATCCCCGTCCCGCCAGCCCGTGGTAATATCCCCCATCGTCATCAACCCCGCGCGTACTGACGAGGTG
>CAZASR010000037.1:0-21335 GCA_964487765.1 uncultured Devosia sp.
TGAAGGGCAACGCCACGGCAGAGACTGCGAGAGGGACTTATATGGCTACCGGCACTGTAAAATGGTTCAATGGACAGAAGGGCTACGGTTTCATCCAGCCGGATGAAGGCGGGGCGGATGTGTTCGTGCACATCTCGGCGGTCCAGCGCTCGGGCCTGAATGGCCTCGATGAGGGGCAGAAGGTCAATTACGAGATCGTCAAGGACAAGCGGACCGGCAAGTCCGCGGCCGACAACCTGTCGATGGCCGGCTGACGCCGGTCACTGATCCAGCAGACCAAACAAAGGGCGTGGCTCGGCGGGCCACGCCCTTTCCTTTGGTACCGTGGCGTCCCCCCTGCGACGTCCTGCCCTACCCTCTGGGGGTCAGGAAGTCCTCGAAGCAGTCATAGTTGTGCTGCTCGATGACCTTACCGCCCTGAAACTTCATGAAAATTCCGCTTTCGCAGACCATCGGGTCGCCGGGCTGCAGGGCGCCTACGGCAATCGCGAGGATTCCGGTCCATTTGACGCGGAGCGCCACCAGGTCGCCCGCCGCCACAGTCTCCAGCACTTCGTAGCGCTCACTGCGCAACATGGCCTTGCCGCGCTTCAGATCGGCCAGAATCTGCTCTAGCCCACGCCGATCTCCACTTACTTTCAATCGGTTAGGATGTTCTACCTGAACCAGATCCTCCGCATACAGTTCGCGCAACGCCGCTTCGTCGCCGGTTTCGATTGCGGCGAGGATGCGGCGGGCTGCCATCACGCGGTCATCTTCGGGCGTCATCTGCCTTGTCCTGTCCAAAACCCAAACAAAACGCTTCACTAGAACTATGCTCTAGTACATGCTGGAAGCCAATTCCAGAGAATTCTTTACGAAAGGGAATCAGATGGCTCGTGCCGCTGCCAGAAAAGTGAAGCCTCGCAAGCGTTTGACCGGCGAGGAGCGCCGCGAATCAATCCTCGATGCGGCGCTCGACTGCTTCCTCGAGAAGGGCTACATCGCCACCACGATCAACGACATCCGTGAGGCCTCCGGGGCCACGACGGGGTCGATCTACCACTTCTTCGACGGCAAGGGCGCGCTTGCCATGGCGCTGCTCGAGGACGCCGTCGAGGGCTGGTCCGGAGAATCGCAGGCCTCCTCCGACACCGCCGAGGCTGTCGTGCGGGCGTCGGCCGGCGGCCTCGTCACCTGGGGCCTCAAGAATCCGGAGTTGTTCCGGTTCATGGACGAAATCCGCACCCTCGCGGTGACCGCGCCGGAATTCGAGGCCATCGCCGACACCTTGGCCCAGGGCCAGGGCAACGCCCAGGCGGCCTATTCGAAATTTGCCAAGGCTCGCAAGGTCAAGGACCTGCCCTGGCCGATCGCGCATTCGCTGATCCTCGGTCCGGCTTACAACTACTTGCGCCTTGCCACCGCCGGGCGGGCCCGCATCGCCGCCAAGCGCGCCGCCGAGGCGATCGCCGATGCGGCCTGGGCGGCCGTGAAGGCTTGATTTCATCGCGGCGGGGTCCCATCTCGGATCCCGCCCTGCCCGCCGCTTGACCGCGGCGCAACGGAGGGGCAGTTTGCCCCTGTTCCCCGCTTTCCAGTCCGCTTAACGCCGAGTGGCGCAGAGCGGACTTTTGATTTTCCCGGCGCATCGTGCGCCAGCGACGAACGCCGGTTGGCGTTTCGCAAGACTGAATACGGAGACGACCATGGACAAGGTCCCCATGACCCCGGCCGGACACGCTGCCCTCACCGAAGAGTACCGTTTCCGCACGTCCGAAGAACGTCCGCGCATCATTGCTGCCATTTCGGAGGCGCGCGCCCACGGCGATCTCAGCGAAAACGCCGAGTACCACGCCGCCAAGGAGCAGCAGAGCCTCAACGAGGGTCGCATCCAGGAGCTCGAAGGCCTGCTGGCGCTCGCCGAAATCATCGATGTGTCCAAGCTGTCAGGCTCGACCGTCAAGTTCGGCGCCACCGTCAAGATCGTCGACGAAGACACCGAGGAGGAGCGGAAATACACCATTGTGGGCGATCCCGAAGCGGACGCCAGCAATGGCCGCGTTTCGCTGTCCTCGCCGATCGCCCGGGCGCTGATCGGCAAATCCAAGGGCGACAGCGTCGAGGTCCCCGCCCCCGGCGGCACCCGCAGCTACGAAATTCTCGACGTGAAATACGTCTAAGCCGCCTCGTCGGCGCCTGGCGCATGGCTCGGCCAGGCCCCGCGGGGCGCGCCGACGGGTGACGCCCGCCCCGCTGTCTGACGGGTATGCGCGAGTGTGACATTTCAGTGAGTTGGCCGAGATTCGGGGCAGTTGCGGGACGCGCTGCCTTGAAAGCGACAGGCTCCGGCAACTACATTGGGAACCCGCAAGAGGGATTTCTGATGCATTCAAAGGTTGTGATCATCGGGTCGGGGCCGGCCGGATATACGGCGGCCATCTATGCAGCCCGTGCAATGCTCGAGCCCCTGATGATCAGCGGCACCCAGCCGGGCGGCCAGTTGACAATCACCACCGATGTCGAGAACTACCCGGGCTTTGCCGACGTGATCCAGGGCCCCTGGCTCATGGAGCAGATGAAGGCGCAGGCCGAACATGTCGGCACCAGGATCGTCAACGATTTGATCGTCGAGGTCGATTTCGATCACCGGCCGTTCAAGCTGATCGGCGACAGCGGCAAGGTCTACACCGCCGATTCCGTCATCATCGCCACCGGCGCGCAGGCGCGCTGGCTCGGCCTCCCATCGGAATCGAAATTTCAGGGTTTCGGCGTAAGTGCTTGCGCCACCTGCGATGGCTTTTTCTACCGCGACAAACATGTGCTGGTCGTCGGCGGGGGCAACACCGCCGTCGAGGAAGCGCTGTTCCTTACCAATTTCGCCTCCAGGGTGACGATGATCCACCGCCGCAGCGAATTGCGCGCCGAGAGGATTCTGCAGGACCGGCTGTTCAAGCACCCCAAGATCGAGGTGCGCTGGAACACCGAGTTGGCGGACATCACCGGAAGCGCGATGCCGCCCTCGGTCACCGGCGCGGTGCTTCGCAACAGCGTCACCGGGGAGACGGAGACGCTGCCGGTCGACGGCATTTTCGTCGCCATCGGCCATACGCCCGCAACGTCGATCTTCGCCGGCAAGCTCGACATGAA
Source organism: uncultured Devosia sp. (assembly GCA_964487765.1). Taxonomy (GTDB): domain Bacteria; phylum Pseudomonadota; class Alphaproteobacteria; order Rhizobiales; family Devosiaceae; genus Devosia_A. The sequence goes on from CAZASR010000037.1 coordinate 3,130, forward strand.
GCCCGGCGGCTATCTGCAGGTCAAGCCGGGTACGGCCCAGACGAACGTGCCGGGCATCTATGCCGCCGGCGACGTCACCGACGATGTTTACCGCCAGGCCGTGACGGCGGCCGGCATGGGATGCATGGCCGCGCTCGAAGCCGAGCGTTTCCTCGCCGAGGAGCATCTGGCGGAAGCCGCGGAGTAGTCATGCTCGATTGGGACAAGCTCAGGATCTTCCACACCGCCGCGGAAGCCGGGAGCTTCACCCATGCCGCCGAGAAGCTGGGCATGAGCCAGTCTGCCGTCTCCCGGCAGATTTCCGCGCTTGAAGAAGACCTCGGGCTCAAGCTGTTCATCCGCCACGCCCGCGGGCTCGTGCTGACCGAAGTCGGCGAGCAGCTTTTCCGCACGGCGCACCGCATGCAGGCCGAGCTGCAGCAGGTGCAGGAGTTGATGTCCGAGAGTCAGGACGTAGCGACCGGCCAACTCGTCATCACCACGACCGTCGGCATCGGTTCGACCTGGCTGTCGAGCCGCATCCATGAATTCCTCGAGCTCTATCCGGACATCCAGATCGAAATCAGGCTCAACGATTCCGAGCTCGACCTCGCCATGCGCGAGGCCGACGTGGCTATCCGCCTGCACCGGCCAAACCAGTCCGAGATGATCCAGCGCAAGCTGTTCACCGTGCACAACCACTTCTACGTGTCGCTCGACTACCTCGCCGAACATGGCGAGCCCGCCACGGTCGAGGAGTTGGACCAGCACCGGATCATCACCTTCGGCGACCCGGTGCCGCAGCATCTGGGCGACATCAACTATATCGAGCGGCTGGGCCGGGCCGATTCGTCGCCGCGGCGCGCGGCCATGAAGGTCAACGCCATCTACGGCATGATGCAGGCCTGCCGCGCCGGCATCGGCGTCGCCATGCTGCCCGACTACATCACCGAGAGCGAAACCAGGCTCAAACGCGTGCTGACCGGCGTCGAACTGCCCGCCTACGAGACGTACTTCGTCTATCCGCCGGCCTTGAAGAATTCCAAGCGCGTCGGCGTGTTCCGCGATTTCCTCGTGGGCAAGGCGCGCGAGTGGCAGTTCTAGCCGCCCGGCGGTAGAATAGCGCGCAGGAGGTGTCTCATGCGCCTGCTTCCCATCCTTGCTGTCATCATCCTCACCGCACCGGCTGCCGCCGCGTCCCTGCCCATGGCCAACGGCTATGGCGCCATCGACGCACCGCGCGACACCGATCCGCTGAGCCTCGGGCAATTGTTCTGCGATGCCCGCCTCGTCGGTGATATGTCCGCGCTGGAGCCGTTCTACGCGCCCAAGCTCGAGCGGCTGCTGGCTGCGGTTTCGCCGGACAGGGTCGATTGGCAGACCTATCCCGACCAGCTCAAAGCTGTGCCGTGAGCATCGTCAACGGCTATGACGACACCATTGGAGTGCTCGTCCAGATCGCCTATGTGGCGGCCGGCCGGAGTTGGGCCGACCAGCTCAATCTCGAGCGCACCCCCGAGAGTTGGCGGCTGAACAATGTGTTCTACGAGGGCGGCGGCAATCTGCGCTTCCGGCTGGCGGGGCTCGCCCCATAGTTCACCGCTGTCCACGTGCTGGTTGGCACGGCAGCAACAAGCGTCACCTGGGGGTATCATGCGCGTCATCGCGCCTGTCGTGCTCGCCACCTGCCTTGCCGCGCTCGCCGCCGCCTTTGCAGGCGTGTGACTTCACTTAGAATTCTAATCATATGCGCTTGTCGCATGGCTGACATGCGCCTGGACCGAATTGAGGCGAACGGGGGCGTCGACCTATATCCACGCCAACGCTGGCGGGCACCTCTCCCTCCTCGCTCGCCGGCGTTCCTCCTGCGCGGGCCTTGGCCCGACGCAGCTTCGGCCCCGCTCTCCCCTCGAGCGGGGCCTTATTGTTTCGCCGGTCGACGCGCGCTCACTCATGCACCGGAGCCCAATCGAAGAATCGGCCCCCCGGCCTCCCCGCGTGCAGTGCATGGCTGGCATACATATTGACGCATTGCGGGAACGGTCCCGGTGCAGCATATACCCCCTTGTCGATGAGACGCCGCACCGAACCTCCTCCCTCGGTCCCGCAGACCTCGACACAGGATTTGAGTTGAACCTCCTCCCTCGGCTCGGTCCCAGGCAAACGGCGTTTCCTCCTCCCTCGTCCGTTTGCCCCACTTTCATAGGGCTCCATCTTCGGATGGAGCCCCTTTTTTCCAAAACGTTTTGATTGCCCAGATTGCAAGGACGCCACCCATGCAAATCAGCATGGGTGGCTTTCCGCCCTGGCGGTTGTTGCGGGCGGCGACGCATTGCATAAGCCCTTCAGGAACGGCGGCCTCATCCTCCCTGGCCGCGTTCCACGAGATCGCGGCTTCTCCTCCCTCGGCCGCTTCTCAATGGTCATCCGTTTCGGCGTATGACTGAAGGCCTCGCTCATCCCCTCGAGCGAGGCCTTTTTCGTGTTGTGGCGGAGGTCAGTGCACGCCGGCACAGAACTCCTGAATGCGGCTTACCGCCTCCTCGAGCTCGGCATTCGAGGCGGCGTAGCTGAGGCGCACGCTCCCGGGCGAGCCGAAGGCGGAACCATGGACCAGCGCGACTCCGCTCTCTTCGAGCAGCGTCATGACGAAATCCTCGTCCGTCTCGAGCCGGGCGCCGGTCTTGCTGGTTCGGCCGAGCAGGTTCTCGACCGAGGGAAAGACGTAGAACGCGCCCTCCGGCGTCGGGCAATCGAGCCCCGTATTCGCATTGAGACCCCGCACCACGAGGTCACGCCGCTCCTGGAACTTGCTGCGCCAGCCCGCGAGGAACTCCTGCGGCCCGTCGAGCGCCTCGACCGCCGCCCATTGCGCGATGGATGAGGGATTCGTCGTCGACTGGCCCTGCAGCTTGGTCATCGCCCCGATCAGCTCTTTCGGCCCGGTGCAATAGCCGATGCGCCAGCCGGTCATCGCATGCGACTTCGACACCCCGTTCATCGTCAGCGTGCGCGGCTGCAACGCCGGCTCGACCTGCGCGACGGTGGCGAACTTGCCGCCGTCATAGACGAGCACTTCGTAGATGTCGTCGGTGAGGATGTGGACGTGCGGGTGGCGCAGCAACACGTCGGTCAGCCCCTTGAGTTCGTCTGCGCTGTAGGCCGCCCCGCTCGGGTTCGATGGCGTGTTGAGGATCAGCCACTTCGTGTTCGGCGTGATCGCCGCTTCGAGCGCCTCCGGCGAAAGCTTGAACCCCGTCGTCGCATCGGCCAGCGCAAACACCGGAGTCGCGTCGCACAGCCGCACGATCTCGGGATAGCTCACCCAGTACGGGACGGGGATGATCACCTCGTCGCCCCGGTTGAGCGTTGCCAGCAGTGCATTGAAGATGATCTGCTTGCCCCCCGAGGAAACCATGATCTCCTCGGGGCTGGCGTCGATATTGTTGTCGCGCTTGAACTTGCGCGCCACCGCCGCCTTGAGCTCGGGGATGCCATCGACATTGGTGTATCGCGTCTTGCCTTCGGCCATGGCGCGGATCGCTGCCTCACGCACATTGAGCGGCGTATCGAAATCCGGCTCGCCGGCCGACAGCGTGATCACGTCGCGACCATTGCGTTTCATGTCCGCGGCTTTGCGCGAGATCGCCACCGTCGCCGACGGGGCTATGCGCAGGATCGCGTCGGACAGAAAAGCCATGGGTTCCTCCGGGGTGTGACGGAGGCGGTTTAGATGTGGGCGCGAGCGAAGGCAACGGTGATGCTTCGCCTGCAGCGCTCCTCATGGCTCCGGCCGGTAAGCTCAGCGCTTGAGGTCGCGCTGTAGCTCCTCGAGTTCTTTGCGGATATCCAGAAGGCGCTCGCGGCGAGCGGCAAGCTGCTCCGCGCTCACGGGAGTCAGGTCGAGCGCGATCGCGTCGATCTGGGCGCTCAGCGCCTCTATACGCGAAATCCTCGTCTTGTCGTCCATGGCGGTCTCCCCTGCCCTGTTGCGCTACGCCCCCATCCCCGCCGTTTTCCGCAACTGCACGCCACCCACGCGCCAGCCATCTGCTTCGCGGTTGAGCTGGTAGATCGCTTCGTAAAGCGCGGAGTCGGGGCCCGTGAAGCGGACGGCTTGCAGGACGACGTTGGCGCTCACCTGCTCATAGGAACCGAAGCTGTGTGCGCGCGAGTCCATGATCGCCTCGTAGCCCCATTCGCGGATCGCGCGCACGAATTCGTCGGGGCTGGCGAAGCTCTGGTGGAAGGACGCGGCGGCGTAATGGAACGCGCCGGGTGCGTCGTGACTGCGGAAGGCCTCGACCTGTTCGGTGATGACGGCCTGCCATTGTGCCGCCATCGGATCATCCTGCGCCGCGGCGGGAGCCGCGAACAGCAGCACGCAGATCAGCAAGCTCAGCCAGGAGAGTTTCGTCATGCGATCCTCCTTCGGCGGACGGCGGGCTGCCACAATTGCGCCCCGCAATGGTCCGCGCGCCGTCCCAACAACTACTCGGAATTTCCGCAATGAGTTGGTCTCCTCACGCTGTCGTGAAGTTTTTGACAGCGTGAGTTCCGTCTATGCCGCAATCGTCCTCCCCGGCCACTCCACAATCGGCGCCCGCCGGGACCCGCCGCCGCCTCAACGCCTTCACCACCGCCACCGTGGTGTCGTTTTCCTTTACCCTGCTGGCAGGCAGCTTCGCGGTATTGACCAATATGGTGCCGCTGCGCGCGCTTACGCTGGGCGACCGCATCGATCTGGGCGCCATGCTGTTCGTAGCGCCCGTCCTGGCGCTGGTGCTGGCCATCATGTTCGAAGCCGCCCGAATGGCGTTGAGCCGCGAAGCGCTCCCCGAGCCCCGCCGCCAGCAGGAGGTGCGCAACTGGCACCCCGGCCGCCGCGAGGGTTAGCGGAAAGGCCGAGCGAAGGGTCAGTCCGGCTGACTTTTCCGCCTCTCCCGATCAGGGCAGACTGACTGTCCGAGAGGAGGACTGGCGATGCAAGTCGAGACTATCCTTCAATCCAAGGGCCGCGACGTGGTGACCGTCACCGCCGGCTCGACGATCGCCGAGGCGGTCGACCTGCTCAATTCGAAAAGAATCGGCGCCGTCGTCGTTGTCGACGGCCGGCGCGTTGTCGGTATCCTCAGCGAGCGCGATGTCGTGCGTCATCTCGGCCGCGACTGGGGTGCGCTCTCGAGCCGCCCGGTACGCGAGGTGATGACGCAGACGGTCGTCACCGCCAGCCGGTTCGCCACCATCGCGGACGTGATGGAGCGCATGACGGAACGGCGCATCCGCCATATGCCCGTGGTGGAGAACGGCGATCTTGTCGGCATTGTTTCGATCGGCGACGTTGTCAAGCGCAAGATCGAGGAGACTGAGCAAGAAGCCACCGCGCTCAAGGAATATATCGCCTCCTAGCGGGCCCGAGTAACGCCGCCGGGGCCCTTACCCGTGCGACGCATGGGAGCCGGTGCCCGCATGCGATCCTCGCTGCGCCTTTCCAATCTGTCCAAAGCTTCATGCCGCCGCAATCTCGCCCGCAGGCGACGCAGCCTAGGCTTCCTGCATCGGGATCGCGTCGATCCCCGAAATCAAGGGAGCCTCCAGTGAAGCAAGCCACCGCCCTCGCCGCGCTCGTCGTCACTACTCTCGGTCTCATGGCCCTGCCCGTCGCGGCGCAGGACCAGGCCATGCCGGTCGCCAAGCGCGGCGACCACCAAGTCCACCGCATGTTCCGGGGAATGGGTCCCGGTCGCGGCGCCGGCGTCCTCGGCCTCGTGTGCTCCGACAGGGGCGCCGAGGCGCTCGAGATCGCCTTCGGGCGCTGGTCGCACCGGCTCGACCTCACGGCCGAGCAGAAAGAGCTCTTCGATGCGCTCAAGGCCAGGGCGCTCACCACCCAGACCAGCTTTGCCGACCAATGCGCGGCGGCGCTGCCCGAGCGCACCGCCGGTGCCATGCCGGACCTGCTCGAGAGCTTCAAGGCCCGCCTCGCCGTCGAGGAAGCCCGTCTGACCGCCATGAACCACATCCTGCCCGACTTCGAGGCGTTCTACACGAGCCTCACTGACGACCAGAAGGCCGAGCTCATGCCGCGCATGACCCACCGCGACGCCGACCCGCGCGATCGCAACGCACCCGGCCGCAGCCTCCGCGCTCCGACGCCCGGTCGCTCCTGACCCAGCCACGCCGGCGGCCTCCCTCTCCCGCCGGCCCGGGCGAGCTCCGCCAGCTCGCCCGAGGCTCCCGCCCTGCCGCGGCGGGAGCCTTTCCTTTGCGCACGTGAACGGCTAGGAAAATTCTCCCGCCACCGAGCTGAATCATGTCCGCTGCCCTGCCCCTCGACCCCGTGCGCATCCGTGCCGAGTTCCCCTCCTTCCGCCAGCCGGAACTGCAGGGTTTCGCGCATTTCGAGAACGCCGGCGGCTCGTTCACCTCGGCCGACGTACTCAACCGGATGCGCAATTTCTACTGGAACAACAAGGTCCAGCCCTATGAGCATTTCGGCCCCGGCCGCGCCGCCACCCGGGCAATGGAGGATTCCTACCGCCGCATGGCCCAGGCGCTGAACGTCGCCGCCGACTGGGTCCATTTCGGTCCGTCGACCTCCGGCAACACCTATACGCTTGCGCGCGCCTTCGAGAGCTGGCTGCGGCCCGCGGACGCCATCGTGGTCACCAACCAGGACCATGAGGCCAATTCGGGCGTGTGGCGCAAGCTCGCCTCGCGCGGCGTCGAAATCCGCGAATGGCAGGTCGACAAGCAGACCGGTCACCTTGACCTTGCCGCGCTCGACAAGCTGCTCGACAGCAAGGTGCGCCTGGTGTGCATGCCGCACGTCTCCAACATCGTGGGCGAGATCAATCCGGTCGTCGACGCGGTCAAGAAGGCCAAGACCTTCGGTGCCGTCACGATCGTCGACGGTGTCTCCTATGCGCCCCACGGCCTCCCCGACGTCCTCGCGCTCGGTTGCGACATCTATCTGTTCTCGGCCTACAAGGTGTACGGCCCGCATCAGGGCGTGATGGCGGTGCGGCCGTCACTGGCCTCCGAACTTCCCAATCAGGGCCATTTCTTCAACGAAACCGCGCGCGAGAAGCGGCTCAATCCTGCCGGCCCCGACCACGCGCAAATCGCCGCCGCCGCCGGCATCGTCGACTATCTCGAAAAGGTCGCCGAGATCGCCGGCTCCGCCGTGCAGGGCGCCGGCCCGTTCCGCATCGCCCACAATGCGATGCGCCAGCAGGAGATTGCGCTGCTCGAGCCGCTGCTCGACTACCTGCGCAAAAAGAACGGCATTCGCCTGCTCGGCCCAGACGACGCGACCAAACGCGCGCCGACGGTTTCCATCGTCACCGAGCGGCCGGCCGCCCATGTCGCGGGCATGCTGGGGCGGCACAATATCGGCGTCGGCGCCGGCCATTTCTACGCCTACCGCCTGCTCGAAGCCCTCGGCGTCAGCCCCGCCCACGGTGCATTGCGCATGTCCTTCGTCCACTACACCACGCCCGAAGAGATCGAGCGCCTGATCAAGGCACTGGACGCAGAGCTTTGAGGCCTATTTCGCGGGGATCAGCGTGAAGTCGTCGCAGACGATCAAATACACGCAGCCCGAAATGACGAAACTCTTGCCCGGCCGCAGCCGCATGTCGCCGGAAAGCTCGAAGTCGCCGTAGCGCATCTTGCCGCGCCACTTGTTGGCGCCCGCGGCTTTGGCCTGGTTGATCACGAGCTTGCCGACATAGGGCTTGACCTGCCGGGTCGCTGCGCTGCCGCGCGCCGCGGTCAGGCGGACGCACAGATCATCGCCATTGCCGCAGGTCGAAAGCTGAAAATCCATCTTGCGGTCGGTGGTCTGGTACACGCCCAGCTCCTTGGCCGCCACCGGGCTCAGCCCCATCAGCGTTGCCGCGCCCAGGCCCGCCACAATCCTCAAATATCCGCGCATCATGTCGTCCCATACTGGTGTCAGTGCCCCGACAACGATCATGCGGCCGAATTGGTTTGAATCAAGGCCTCAGCTCATTTCCGGTGGCCAACGCGCGGCCCGCCTTGCCGTCACCGCTCGCCCTCGGGCAAGAAGGCGGCATGGCTAAGCTCTATTTCTCCTATGCGGCGATGAATGCCGGCAAATCGACGATGCTGCTGCAGGCTGCGTACAACTATCGCGAGCGCGGCATGCGCGTGCTGCTCATGACCTCCTCGCTCTATGCGGAGAACGGGGTCGGCATGATCCGCTCGCGGCTGGGCGTTTCGTCCGAAGCCGAGACCTTCGAGGAGTCGGACGACCTCTACGACCGCGTGCGCGGCCATACCCTCTCGGGCAAGGTCGATTGCGTATTCATCGACGAGGCGCAGTTTTTGACCGGCGACCAGGCGTGGCAACTCGCCCGCGTCGCCGACCGGCTGAAGATTCCGGTAATGGCGTTCGGCCTGCGCACCGATTTCCAGGGCAAGCTCTTCCCCGGCTCGATGGCGCTGCTCGCCATTGCCGACGAGCTGCGCGAAATCCGCACCATCTGCCATTGCGGGCACAAGGCGACGATGGTGGTGCGACAGGACATGCAGGGCCGCACCCTGCTCGAAGGCGACCAGGTGTCGATCGAGAAGTCGGTCTATGTCTCGCTGTGCCGCCGGCATTGGGAGGAAGCGGTCGGCCGCTGGCCCGTGATGAAGGCCCAGCCATGAGCACCCGCACCGAGCCGCAAGGCAACCTCACCATCCGCACGCTGGCGATGCCTGCCGACACCAACCCCGCGGGGGACATCTTCGGCGGCTGGGTGATGAGCCAGATGGACATCGCCGGCGCCATCGCGGCGATCGAATGTGCCAAGGGGCGCGTCGTGACAGTGGCGGTCGAGGCGATGACCTTCATCTCGCCGGTCAAGGTCGGCGACATTCTGTGCGTCTACACCACGATCGAGCGGATCGGCACGACCTCGATCACCGTCGCCGTCGAGGCCTGGGCGCGCCGCAACCGTCTCGATGATCGCGTGAAGGTGACCGACGGCCGCTTCGTCTATGTGGCGCTCGGCGAGGACGGCAGGAAACGCCCGGTGGCGGGGACCTGAAGGCGGCCGCGAGGGAACGGTCGCGCCTGCGCTGCGTTTGACGCTTCAAAGGGGCGGCACAAGCCACAAGGAGCGTCCAACGAAATGAAAACCCGGATCAAACACCGCCTTTTGCGCGTCGCCACCGCGACCGCCGTCGTCTGCGCCGCAGCACTTGTCTTCATTCCCGCGGCGGCCTCGGCTGCTCCGGCCGAAGCAGTCACCAGCCTCAATGTCCGCTCGGGCCCGGGCACCTCTTACCGTGTCATCGACGTGCTGAGCCCCGGCGAGAATGTCAATGTTCTCGGCTGCCGCTCCGGCTGGTGCTTTGTCGAAAAATCCGGCCCCGACGGCTATGTGTCGGCGAACTATCTGCGCCGCGTCGGCGGCTCCAGCAGCGACCGGTTCGAACCCAATTTCAACCTGAGCTTCAACTTCCCGCAGGGCAGCTTCTCGATCGGCTCGGGTGGCGTCTCCATCGGCATCGGCGATCGTCCGGATCGTCCCGACCGGCCGCCGAGCGGCTCGTTGCCGGGCGATGTGTGCTTCTATTCGGGCACCGACTACAGCGGCTCGCGCTTCTGCATGGATGACGGCGACATGACACCCTATGTCGGCCGGGCGTGGAACAACCGCATTTCCTCGATCCGCAACCCGCAGGGTCTGAGGGTCACGGTGTGCGACGACGCCGGCTACGACATCTGCCGCACCTACCGCACCAGCGCTCGCTCGCTGGGCAGCTTCAACAACGCGATCTCGTCCATTCGTATCAGGTAAGGACCTCCAGATCTGATGCCGGATGAGATGAGGGCGCCGCACGATGAGTGTGGCGCCCATCATTTTTGCGGGATTTCGCAAGGTGTTGCGGGCGCGCCCTTTCTGAGGGCGCTCGAAGGCGCTAGGGTTGGCGTGTTCCGTCCGGGGGTGTTCATGGTGTTTTCCATCCGCACGCTGATTGCAGCGATCCTTGCCCTCGTCCTCGTCGCGCCCGCTTCCGCCGTGCAGCCCACCGGCAGCGCGGCTTGGACCACGGATGGCTGGGTCAGCTTTTCGGGCGAGCTGCGCGCCGGCCCCGGCCAGCAATACCGCATCACCGGCATGGTGGATGAAGGCGTGCGCGTGCGGGTCGACCGCTGTTCCAGGCGCTGGTGCGAAATCCACACCGCCTCGGTCCGCGGCTGGCTGTCGCTGGACAATCTCAGTTTCGGTCAGGCGCCCGACGGGTGGTTCGCCGGCCCGAAATTCCCCACGCAGCGCGGCGACGGCGTGGTGTGCTTCTACAGCGGCGAAGGCTTCAGCGGCGTTTCCTTCTGCGCCCGGTCGGGCCGCGTGATCTCCGATCTCGCCCTTGTCGGCCGCGACAACGAAATCTCTTCGGTGGAAGTCAATGGCGCCGCCAGCGCCCTCGTCTGCCGCGACCGGGGCTTCCGCTCCTATTGCGAGGTGGTCGATGTCAGCACGGGCAGGCTCGACGGCCTGCTCGACAACGGCATTTCGTCGATCCGGGTGTACTGAGCGCGAGCCCGCACCGGGTTTCCTCGTTCAGAGTGCGTTCACCTGCGGTTTGGTTGACTCCCAGCCAGGGTGGGACCGTCTGCCCGCCGCAACAAGGGACACATCGCCTATGCTCACCCGTCTCGCAGCCCTCACCATCATCGCCTTCGCCGGTCTCACCGCTGTCGCCGCCGCTGCCGACATCGCCTACACCAAGACCGCGTCCAATCTGCGCGCCGGCCCCGGCACCAGTTACGACATCCTCACCACGCTGCCCCGGAACACCCAGCTTCTGGTCGAGGCCTGCACCGCCACCTGGTGCGCCGTCACGACGGAAGACGACGATGAAGGCTTCATCGCCAAATCGCTGCTCAAGTCCAATCCGTCGGGACCCGACATTCCCTTCAGCATCCGCATCATCGTGGGACCCGAGGGGCCGTTCATCGATTTCGGCGACATCTTCGTCGCGGAGCCGGACGAGCCCGATCCTGACTTCCCCGAAGTCTGCTTCTATCAGCAGGCGAACTTCCGGGGCGCCAATTTCTGCGTCGAAGAAGGTGATGCCGACAGCAACATCCCCGGCAGCTTCGACAACAATATCGAGTCGGTTCTGATCTCGGGCGGCCTTGGCGTCGAGCTGTGCTCGGGCGTCAATCACGGCGGCGACTGCTTCTACTACACCGAAAGCAAGCGGACGCTCCCCGGATTCCTCCGCAACCGGATCACGTCCTACATCGTCGACGACGGCCAGGGTGGCTTCGATCTCGGCGACGAAGACGATTTTGGCGGCGATGATTTTGGTGACGACACCATCATCCTCGAGCTCAACTGATCGCCGAGCGCCGGACAATAATGGGAACGCCGTCCCAATGTGGGCGGCGTTCTACATTTCAGCCGAGCCTTTGTCGCGGACCTGTCGGCGGAGCACCGTCCTCCGCCGCCGAGGTCAAACCCCCAGCCCCGCCACCTGCTTGAGGGCCCGTTCCAGATCCGTTTGCATGAAGGGCTTGCTGAGACGGGTCAGGGTGCGATCGGCGTCGTCGGGGAGTTCGGCATAGCCCGTGGCGAGGATGACCGGCAGCCCCGGCCACTTCTCGCGAGCAGCGGTCACCAATTGCGAGCCGGTCATCTGCGGCATCGCCTGGTCGGTGATCACCAGGTCGAAACCATCGGCCTTTTCGAGTGTCTCCAGCGCCTGCCGGCCCGAGTGCACCTCGACCGCCTCGTGCCCCAGATCCTCGAGCATGGCGGTGGTGTTCATCGCCACCAGCACGTCGTCGTCGACCACCAGCACGCGCAGTTTGCGGGGCCTCAGCGGTTCCGGCGGGGCGTCCGGTTCGGTCGTCGTGACCGCCTCGGTCGCCTCGTCCGCGCTCACCGGGATCCACATCGTGACCGCCGTGCCCTTGCCGACTTCACTCTCGATGCTCACCGTCCCGCCCGATTGCTCGGACAGGCCGCGCACCATCGCGAGCCCCAGGCCCGTGCCCTTGCCCGCGCCCTTGGTGGTGAAGAACGGCTCGGTCGCATGCGCCAGCGTCGCTGCGTCCATGCCCTCGCCGGTGTCGCTGATGGAAAGCCGCACATAGTCGCCTGCCGCCAGCCCCGAACCTGCCTGCCACGTTGCCTCGTCTGCCGCGATGACGAGGCGCCCGCCCTGCGGCATCGCATCCTTGGCGTTGACCGCGAGGTTGAGGATGGCGAGCTCGAGCTGGTTGGCGTCGATCAGCACCGGCGGCAGGCCTTCGGGCATATCCGTCTCGATCTCGATGGCTGGCCCGAGGGTGCGCTGCAGCATCTCGGTCATGCCGCCCACGAGCCGGCTCACATCGACCGGGCCGGGCGAGAGCTCCTGCCGCCGCGCAAAGGCGAGCATGCGCTGGGTCAGCGTCGCCCCGCGCTGGATGCCCTGCATGGCATTGTCGACGAGCTTGAGCAGGCGCTCGTCCTCCGGCATGCGCTTGCGCAGCAATTCGAGGCTGCCGCTGATTGCCATCAGCAGATTGTTGAAATCGTGCGCCACGCCGCCGGTGAGCCGGCCGATGGCTTCGAGCTTCTGGCTCTGCATCAGCTCCTCATTGGCCTGCGCCAGGGCAGCCTCGGCCTCCTTGCGCTCGGTGATGTCGCGAGTGACCTTGGCAAAACCGATCAGTTTCCCCTGATCGTCGTGCACCGCGTCGATCACCACATGTGCCCAGAACCGCGTGCCGTCCTTGCGCACGCGGATGCCCTCGCGCTCGAACCGCCCATGCTTGCGTGCCTCCGTGAGGCTCTCCTCGGGCAATCCTGCGGCCCGGTCCTGCTCGGTGTAGAAGGTCGAGAAATGCCGGCCGATGATCTCTTCGGGTGCATAGCCCTTGATCCGCTGCGCCCCCGAATTCCAGTTGGTCACGCAACCCTCGGGATCGAGCATGAAGATGGCATAGTCGGTGACGGCCTGGACCAGGTGGCGGAAGCGCTGCTCGCTGCGCTCCAGTTCCTCCTCGGCCTTGCGCCGCTCGGTGAGATCGCGGGTGATCTTGGCGTAGCCGATCAGCTCGCCCTCGGTCGAAATGATGGGGTCGACGATGATGTGCGCCCAATAGCGCTCGCCGCCCTTGCGCAGGCGCCAGCCTTCCCCCTCGAACCGTCCTTCGGTCGCGGCGGTATGGAGTACCCGCGCGGGCAGCCCGTCGGCACGATCCTCGGGCGTATAAAAGCGCGAGAAGTGCTCGCCGAGAACTTCGTCGGCGGTGTAGCCCGTGAACCGCTCGGCTCCCGAGTTCCAGCTCGCGATGTGGCCACCGAGGTCGAGCATGTAGATGGCATAGTCCGAGATGGCGTTGACCAGCAGCCTGTGTCGGTTGCTGTCATCGGCGACCGTCGCGATGGTTTCGTTCATTCAACTCCCCGCCGGCGAGTATAACACCCGGCAATCCCCGTAACTAGCTGGTGAGCAATAGGTTCCCGCCCGCGCACCGGCAGTTTACCGGGCCGCGACGTGAATTTCACCTCGCCATCGCCTATATGGGGAAGAGAACGGAGGCCATCATGGACACCAAGACCTATCCCGTCACCCGCACCGACGCCGAGTGGCGGCAGTTGCTCACTCCCGAGCAGTACCAGATCATGCGGGGACACGGCACGGAGCGCCCCGGCTCCTGCGCCCTTCTGGCCGAGCACCGCCCCGGCACCTTCCACTGCGCCGGCTGCGACGCGGCGCTGTTCGAGGGCAAGGTCAAGTTCGAGAGCGGCACCGGCTGGCCCAGCTTCAATGACCCGATCCCTGGCGCGGTCGGAACGTCCACCGACCGCAACTTCGGCATGACCCGCACCGAGGTGCATTGCGCGACGTGCGGCAGCCATCTGGGCCATGTCTTTCCCGACGGCCCGCCGCCCACCGGCCTGCGTTATTGCATCAATGGCGTGGCGCTCAATTTCGTGCCGGAAACGGCCGACGCCTAATACTGGCGTAGGGCCACGATCCCCAGCAGGTTTATCGCCGCGAGCACCGCGAATATCGCGGCGATGAACGCCTGCCCCGCCCACCACCAGGCGAGCGTCGCCAGGCCGAAAATCACCAGCTTGAAGAGCACCAGCGGCTGCGGTTTCAGCCGCCATTTCCCCGCCTTGGGCGCGGCCCACACGGCCCAGAATGCGATGGCGACCGCCGGCAGGCCGGCGGCCAGCACGATCCTGAGCCACGGGATCGGCGTCGCCACCCAGCCCGCCACGGCAAAGGCGGCAAGCATGGCGAGCTCGACGGCAAAGGCAAGTGCCAGGTTGCCCGCTTTCAGGCTGCTGAGCATGCGTTCACTCCCTCGTCACAGTGCTTTTGCCCATTTGCGCGTCGCGATATAGCGCGCCAGCGGCGGCCCCGTCAGCGTCACCACCAGCAATCGCCCCGCCTGCATGGCCATGACGAAGGATACGTCCACGGCGCTGTTGGCGGCGATGATCGCGACCGAATCCGCGCCACCCGGGCTTGTCGCCAGGTACGCCGTGAGCGGATCGACGCCCGCCAGCCAGACCAGCATCATCGCGAACGCACCACAAGCAACAATGAGACCCACCATGCTGCCCATGACGGTGGGCAGCGCCCGCCAGGCATGGCGGAGAATGTCGCGCGTGAAGCGCAGGCCGATCGTCCAGCCGACCACCGCAAAGCACAGCGCCAGCAGCGCCGGTGGCAGTTCGATCTCGAGGCCGGCGAAATTCTGCAGCAGCGTGCCGAGCACGATCGGCAGGAAGATCGGCCCCGCCGGCAGCCGCAGCAGCCGCGCCGCGATGACCGACACCACCAGCACCGCCGCCGTTTCGGCGAACGGGATCGGGCGCACCGCCGCGAACCAGTCGACCGGCGGCGCCGAAACGCCCGCCGGCACCGCGATGCGTGCAACGAGCGACGCCGCGAGCGCCACCAGGGCCACGCGCAGATAGGTCATGAACGCGACGAGCCGCGCATCGGCGCCGAACGCGTCCGCCATGATGATGATCGTCGTCGCCGCGCCCGGCGCCGAGCCCCAGATCGCCGTGGTGCCGGGCAGCACCCTGAGCCGGGCGAGCAGGATACCCAGCCCCGCCGCCACTACCACGACCGTGCCGATACCCAGCGCGTAGATCGGCCAGTCCCGCACCAGCTCCACGAAGATTTCGGACGGCATCGCCTGCGCCATCATCAGCCCGATGACGCCCTGCGCGAGGATGAACAGCGGACCCGCCACGCGCACCCGCGCATCGGCGACGCCGAGCAAGATGCCCGCAATCATCGGCGCGAGCAGCAGTGCCGCGGGAAACCCGGCGAGCTCGAGCGGCACGACGAGCACAATCGAGAGGGCGAGCAGCGCCGCCCACTGGAATTGGCGCGGCAGGCGGCCGATCCCGTTCGGCTTGTCTTGGATCGGAGGAGATTTTTGGGTCATGCGGCAGTCGGGATGGAGGCCCCTCCCTCTGCCCTGCGACCGCCAATGTCAACGCGGTTTCACCCATTGCGGAACACCGCAGGCGCCCCGGGCGTTTCCGCCACAATGCCCCCGGAGCCTCGCGCATGACAGAACCGAGCACAATCGCCGTCACCTGCGCTCGCCGCAATCGATCCGATAGATTGCCGCTCTACTTCGTCCTCGCGACCGGCCGTGGAGCGCTTGCGTGACCGATGACGATGGCAACGTCGCCTGGTTCGGTTTCACCGGCATGATTGAACCGGCCGGCGTCGGCCGCATCGCCGGAGCGCTCAATGCTGCCGTCAATGGCGGCGTCGAAACGGTGCATCTGAGCTTTTCGTCCAATGGCGGCTATGTGGCAGATGGCATCTACCTCCACAACCACATCCGCGCCCTGCCGCTGCATCTGGTGATGTACAACACCGGCAGCGTCGGCTCCATCGCCGTCTCGGTGTTCCTTGCGGCGCACGAGCGCTACTGCTCGCGGCATGCCATGTTCATGATCCACCCCACCACTATGAACGCCGAGCAGATGAGCGCCCGGCGGCTGCAGTCAGCGCTTGATGCGGCGCTGGCCGACGATGATCGCACTGACAACATCCTGCGTCAGTACGCGTCCATCCCTGAAGATGTACTCGCGGCGCGTCGGACCAGCGAGATTCACATCTCTCCGCGCCAGGCTGTCGAATTCGGGTTGGTGCAAAGGGTGCGGGAGTTTGCGCTCCCAAAGGGGAAGAATATCGTGCAGATCTAGGGACAATTCCCGCTCTCCGGTTCTCACGCGTGCCCCCGGCCGGCAGCTTGGCTGTCGGCCGGGGGAAAGTTCAAGACAGCAGCGCTGGCTTACATGGGCTTGTTGATGTCGTTGCCGCTCTTGCCGGGGTTGTTCACGTCGCGGCCCATATCGTCCTGGTTATCGTCGATCTGCCGGTCCTGCTGGCCGCCTTGCTGCTTGCGGTTCTTGTCGAACTGCTGGCCGCCGCCGCCCTCCTGCTTATCGCCCTGGTCACCGCCCTGGCGGTTGTCCTGACGGTTCTGACGATTGAGATTATTGTCCTGGTTCTGATTGTTCTGGTTTCCCATTGGACTTGAGTCCTCCGCTCGGGTTTCGCAAACGGCCGGACGCTACGGCTCGTGGGACCAACTCCCTGCCCTCACGGCGGTTCCGCGCCCCCTGACGCACCGATCCGTGACCGCGAGCAAGCCGCGCATTTCGGCCGGTAGCTACCGTTTGGGCGTTGACGCGAGTCATTTGCGTCGCAATGGTGGCGTGGGGGAAATATTAGATGATACTCGACGAACATTTGCTTGATCGCATCTACGAGGCGGCTGCAATCCCCGAATATTGGCCCGATGTACTTGAAAAGCTTGCGGTTGTCGCCGGGGCGCAGGCTGGCGCGCTCGTCGCCTATCGCGGTACGGAGCCTATCGGCCACACCTCGAGCCCCCGCTATCGCGCCGGTTATGACGACTACTTCCGCACCGGCCGCGACATCGTCAACCTCCGCCCCGTCCTGGCTCTCGAGCGGCAGTATCCCGGCTTTCTCTCCGACCTCGAGTTGCAGACACCCGAGGAGCTCGCGACCGATGAAATCTACAACCGCTTCCTCCACCCGCACGGCCTCGACTGGACCGCCGGTACGGTGATCCTTAGTCCCAGCGGCGACAGTCTGGTGGTCGATATCGCCCGCGCCTCCGGCGTCGAGCCGTTCGATCGCGCCTCGCTCGAAGCCATCGACCGCTACCGCCCGCACCTTGCCCGCGCCTCGCTGATGGCCGCCCGGCTCGGCCTGCGCGCCGCGACCAATATGACCGGCGCCATGCAATTGCTCGGGCTGCCGGCCATCGCGCTCAGCCGGGCGGGCAAGATCGTCGCCGCCAACCCGCTGGCCGAGGCGCTCGATGGCCGCATCATCTTCCGCGGCTTTGATCGGGTCGCGCTCGATCATTCCTCGGCCGATGCGCTGCTGGCTCAGGCCATCGAGGATGCCACGGGCGGCGCGGTACGCTCGATCCCGCTGCCGGCCACCGAGGCACAGCCGGCGCTCATCGTCCATCTGCTGCCCATCGCCGGCGCCGCCAACGACATCTTCGCCGCCACCAGGAGCCTGCTGCTGGTCACCGATGTCACCGCGCCCGAGGCTCCGACGCAGGAACTGCTCGCCGGCCTGTTCGACCTCACTCCGGCCGAAGCGCGCGTCACCCGCGCCCTCGCCGCCGGCATGCCGCTCGACCGCGCCGCAGCCGAATTCGGACTGTCGGTGCAGACCGTGCGCAATCAGCTCGCCTCCGTCTTCCACAAGACCGGCACCAGCCGCCAGGTCGAGCTGTTGCGCCTCATCGCCGGCAGCGCCCCCCTGCGCCTGCCACGCGGATAGAACGCCGCTCCGCTACTCCGTGAACCGCACCGAGCCGATATGCGGCAGGTTGCGATTGCGTTGCGCGTAGTCGATGCCGTACCCCACCACGAAGGTGTCGGGGATCTCGAAGCCGATCCAGCGCGCCGTGACGTCGACCTCGCGCCGCGCCGGCTTGTCGAGCAGCGCGCACACTTCGATGCGCCGCGGATGGCGCGTGCTCAGGATGTCGAGCACGTGCTTGAGCGTGTAGCCCGTGTCGATGATGTCCTCGACCAGCAGCACGTCCCGCCCTTCGATCTCGCCGCGCAGATCCTTCATGATCCGCACCTCGCGGCTCGACTTGGTCGCATTGCCATAGCTCGACACCTCGATGAAATCGACCTCGACCGGCAGGTCGAGCTCGCGCACCA
>CAZASR010000038.1:0-21298 GCA_964487765.1 uncultured Devosia sp.
GCCTGGCGCTGGGAATCGTTGAAATAGGCGGGAACGGTAATTACCGCCTGGGTGACGGTTTCGCCCAGATAGGCTTCGGCCGTTTCCTTCATCTTGGTGAGGATCATCGCCGAGACTTCCGACGGCGAATATTTCTTGCCCTCGACCTCGACCCAGGCGTCGCCATTATCGGCCTTGACGATGTGGAAGGGGACCAGGCCCTTGTCCTTTTCGACCATCGGGTCGTCGAAGCGGCGCCCGATCAGGCGCTTGACCGCAAACAGAGTGCCTTCCGGATTGGTGACCGCCTGGCGCTTGGCCGGCTGGCCCACCAGGCGCTCGCCATCCTTGGTGAACGCCACCATCGAGGGGGTCGTGCGCGCGCCCTCGGAATTCTCGATGACCTTGTAGTTGGACCCTTCCATCACTGCCACGCAGCTATTGGTGGTGCCCAGGTCGATGCCGATCACTTTCGCCATTACTTGCCTCTTTCCTAAGCGAACCCGGGACCGAACTCCATGAGACTTCGGCAGTCCGTACCCCGTGAGGGACCCAGGCTCCTCGCTGAATTTGGGATTTCACCGGCTTTGGACCGGCCTTGGAGCGGTATATAGGGGCGGGTTTTTAGCCCTGCAAGCGCCCGAGGAGTCTTATTTTCCGGGGCTTTGGAGCCGTCACCCGAATACCACGTTGAGCCCCCGGCGGACGGCGCGCGGTGCGTCTTCCTTGGCGCATCGTTCGTGATGTGCTCTAACCATCCCGCTCCCATAAGGAACCATCCCCATGAACAGGCTCATCGCCGCCGCCGCGATCATTCCGGCGCTCTTTGCCACCGGCGCGCTCGCCCAGTCGGTCACCGACGAGGTGACAATGCAGCTCTGGTGCGGCACCGCCATGGTCGTCGCCTTCTCCAATCCGCCGCCGGGCCTGACCGACGAGCAGCTTGCCGAGGCGCAGGCCTATGTCGATGCCGGGACCGAGCTCGTCGAAATCGCCGTCCAGGCGCACCTCGATGCCGGCTTCACGCAGGAGGCGACCGACAAGATCAAGGCCGACATCGTGCCCGTGGTGACCGAGCAGGTGATGAACGACGCCTCCAGTGCGCAGTTCACCTTCGAGGAATGCCTCGCTATCCTGCCCGCCATGGAAACGGACGAAGGATCGGCCGGACCCTCATCTTCGGCGATGTAACTGACGGCAATGACGATATCTTTACGTGCCGACGACGCGCTGGTCGTCGTCGACATCCAGTATGATTTTCTGCCCGGCGGCAGCCTCGCTGTCGCCGGCGGCGACGAGATCATCGAGCCCATCAACGCGCTGTCGCGGCGTTTCCGCAATGTCGTGCAGACGCAGGACTGGCACCCGGCGGGGCATATTTCCTTCGCTTCGAGCCATGCCGGCACTGCACCGTTCGAGATCATCGAACTGCCTTATGGCCCGCAGGTGCTCTGGCCCGACCATTGCGTCATCGGCACCAAGGGCGCCGAATTCTCGGTGGCTCTCGACATCCCGCATGTGCAGACCATTATTCGCAAGGGCTATCGCGAGACCATCGATTCCTATTCGGGCTTTCGCGAAAACGACCACAGCACGCAGACCGGCCTCTCCGGCTATCTGCACGAGCGCGGGTTCAAACGCCTGTTTCTGTGCGGGCTCGCGACCGATTTCTGCGTCGCCTGGACGGCCGAGGACGGCATCGCCGCCGGCTTCGAAACGGTGGTGATCGAAGACGCAACGCGCGCCATCGACACCGGCGGCTCGCTCGAAGCGGCATGGAGGCGCATGAACGAACTCGGCGTGGGCCGGGCGCGGATCAGCGACTTTCTGTAGCACCAGACCGCAGGCTGCGCCGACAGAGCTTCCCGCTGTCGCGGGAATGACTCCGAAGGTCCCCGCTTACGCGTTCTTGTCGATGTGCTCTTCGCTGGCCGGGGACGTGCCGGTGGCGCCGCCGCCCTTGGCGACACCCACCATGGCCGGTCGCAGCACGCGGTCGCCGATGGCGTAGCCGGTCTGGACCACCTGCACCACCGTGCCCTCGGGGCGGGTGGCGTCGGGAACCTCGAACATCGCCTGGTGCTTGTGCGGATCGAACTTCTGGCCTTCGGCTTCGATCTGCCGCACGCCATGCACGGCGAGCAGCCGCTGCATCTCGCGCTCGGTCAGCTCGATTCCCTCGATCAGCGATTTCATCGGCCCGTCGGCGGTGTCGCGCGCCTCGGCCGGCAGCACCAGCATGGCGCGGTTCAGCGAATCGGTCACCGTCAGCATGTCGCGGGCGAATTTGGTGATCGCATAAGCCCGCGTATCGGCGATCTCGCGCTCCATGCGCTTACGCAGGTTCTCGATCTCGGCCGCGAGGCGCAGCACGCGGTCCTTGAGGTCGGCATTCTCGGCCCTGAGGGCTTCGGTGGGGTCGGGGGTCTCGACCGCCGGATTTTCCATCTCCGGACGCGGCTCAAACCCATCCTGCGCCATCGTATCGTCGCTCATCATCGTCTCGAAATGCTTGGAAATGCCGGACGTTCCGGCTCAATTGCCCCGCATATCGGCCAGATGGGCCCGGTTTTCAAGCTTTCTTGCGCGCCATGATCGCGCTGATGGCCTGTGCCGTGTAGTCGACGACCGGCACGATGCGGGCATAGTTGAGCCGGGTTGGACCGATGACGCCGAGGACGCCGATAATCTTTTCATTGGCATCGCGGTAGGGCGACAGGATCACCGAGGAGCCCGAAAGCGAGAACAGCTTGTTCTCGGACCCGATGAAGATGCGCACGCCCTCGGCCTTGTCGGCATCGCCGAGCAGGTCGATCAGCCCGTCCTGCCGCTCGAGCTCGTCGAACAACCGGCGCATCCGGGCGAGCTCCTCGGACTCCATGGTGTCGTTGAGGAGGTTCGAGCGGCCGCGGACGATGACGGTGGGGTTCTGTTGCGGGTTACCCTCCGACAGCGTCGCTAGACCGGCATCGACAAGCTTTTGCGTCAGTTCGTCCAGTTCGGCCACCCGCTCCGCTCGCTGCGCGCGCACCGCGGCCAGAACCTCGGCGATGGTCTTGCCGGCCGCCAGATTGGCTAGATAGTTGGAGGCCTGCGTCAGCGCCGTGCTGGTCAGGCCCGGCGGAAGCGACACGATGCGGTTTTCAACCGTGCCGTCCTGGCCAACGAGGATTGCCATACCCTGCGTGGCATCGAGCCGCACGAATTCGATGTGCTTGAGCACCATGTCGGACTTGGAGGCGATGACCACCCCGGCCCCGTGGCTGAGCCCGCTCAGCAGCGAGGAGGCTTCGGTGAGGTAGTCCTCGATGCGGCCGCCCTGTGCCTGATTCTCGATCTGCCGCGCGATGGCGCTGCGATCCGCTTCGTCGACCGCGCCCACTTCGAGCATGGCGTCGACGAAAAAGCGCAGCCCCTGCTGCGTTGGCTGCCGGCCGGCGGAGGTGTGCGGGGCCGCGATCAATCCCAGATCCTCGAGGTCGGCCATGACATTGCGCACCGAGGCGGGGCTCAACCCCACCGACAGCATGCGGCTCAGATCGCGCGAGCCCACGGGGGCGCCGGTTTCGAGATAGCGCTCGACGATCTTTCGGAAGATGTCCTGGCTGCGGGCATTGAGCACCTGCAGGAAATCGTCGGGAACCTTCGTCATCGCTCGTGGGAATGTTCGATCAAATTGCGACTGTAACCATCTAGGCAAAAACGCCGGTCGATGAAAGGCGGCGCCGGGTTGTGGCAGGGCGGTGGCAGGGTTAAGAGGCGGTTAACTGCGACGAACCCGAGAGATTCCATGCGCCCTTCCGGCCGCGACCCACAGCAGATGCGTGCCGTCACCCTCGAGCGCAACGTCGCCCAGAAGGCCGAGGGCTCGTGCCTCGTCGCCTTCGGCAATACGCGCGTGTTCGTCACTGCTTCGGTCGAGACGACGCTCCCCGGCTGGCGCCGCGGCTCGGGGCTCGGCTGGGTCACCGCCGAATACGGCATGCTGCCGCGCTCGACCGGCACGCGCACCCGCCGCGAGGCGGCGACCGGCAAGCAGTCGGGCCGCACCCAGGAGATCCAGCGGCTGATCGGCCGGAGCCTGCGCGCCGTCGTCGATATGCAGGCGTTGGGCGAAAACCAGATCACGCTCGATTGCGACGTGCTCGAAGCCGACGGCGGCACCCGCACCGCTGCGATTACCGGCGGCTATGTCGCCCTGTCGGACGCCATCGGCTGGCTCAGGGCGCGCGAACTCACCAAGGGCGAGCCGCTCAGGGATTCGGTGGCCGCGGTGAGCTGCGGCATCTATCGCGGCACGCCGGTGCTCGATCTCGACTATCTCGAGGACGTCGAGGCGCATACGGACGCCAATTTCGTGATCACCGGCTCGGGCCTATATGTCGAAATCCAGGGCACGGCCGAACAGGAGCCGTTCACGCGCGACGAGCTCGCGGCCTTGATGGCACTGGCCGAACGCGGCATCGGCCAGCTTGCCGAACTGCAAAGGACGGCACTCGGTGGGTAACATCGCTCGGCTCAAGCGCGGCGAAAAGTTGCTGATCGCAACGCACAATGCCGGCAAGCTCGCCGAATTCCGCGAGCTGTTCACGCCGCTCGGCTTGGTCCTGATCTCGGCCGGCGACCTTCATCTCGACGAGCCGGCGGAGACGGGAACGACATTCGTCGAAAACGCGCGGCTCAAGGCGCATGCCGCGGCTGGGGCGTCGGGCATGATCGCGCTGGCCGACGACAGCGGGCTCGCAGTCGATGCGCTGGATGGCGAGCCGGGTGTCTACACCGCCGACTGGGCGCAGACGCCGCACGGGCGCGACTACGACATGGCGATGCGGCGCGTCGAGGACAAGCTGCAGGCGATCGGCGCCAATTCGCCCGGGCTGCGCAAGGGCTCGTTCAACGCTACGCTCTGCCTCGCGCATCCCGATGGACGCGACGACATTTATGTCGGGCAGGTGATTGGAACGATGGTCTGGCCGCCGCGCGGCGACAAGGGCTTCGGCTTTGACCCGATGTTCATGCCCGATGGCTTCGACATCACCTTCGGCGAGATGCCGTCTTCCGACAAGCACTCATGGGCACCGGGACAGGTGGGGCTGAGCCACCGGGCGCGGGCCTTCGCCAGATTCGTGGAGGGCGCGATTGAGCTCTCCTGATCCTCGCGGCAACGGGTTGTTCGGCGTCTATGTGCACTGGCCCTTCTGCGCGGCCAAGTGCCCCTATTGCGATTTCAATTCGCACGTCCATCGCGGCGCCTTCGATGAAGCCGCCTATGTCGAGAGCTACCGCCAGGAGATCGCCTATTTCGCTCGGCAGACACCGGGGCGGCACGTGCAGTCGATCTTCTTCGGTGGCGGCACGCCGTCGCTGATGGATCCGCGCTCGGTGAGCATTATCCTCGACACCATCGCGCAACACTGGAACATAGTTCCGGAAGCCGAAATCACGCTCGAGGCCAACCCGACGTCGGTCGAAGCCGATCGCTTCAAGGGTTACCGCGCCGCTGGTGTCAATCGGGTCTCGCTGGGCGTGCAGTCGCTACGCCAGGGCCCGCTCGCCGAACTCGGTCGCCGGCACACCGTCGAAGAGGCGATCCGCGCCGTTCGGCTCGCGCAGTCGATCTTTCCGCGCTCGAGCTTCGACATCATCTATGCCCGCCCCAAGCAGTCTCTGAGCGATTGGGAAGATGAGCTCAAGGAAGCGCTGTGGCTTAGTCAGGGGCACATCTCGCTCTACCAGCTCACCATCGAGATGGGGACGCGCTACTTCGATCTGTGGAACGCCGGCAAGCTCAAGATGCCGGACGAGGATCTGAGCGCCGATTTCTTCGAGCTGACGCAGGAATTGACTCGCGACGCGGGCCTGCCGGCCTACGAGATTTCCAACCACGCACGCCCGGGCCAGGAATCGATCCACAACCTCATCTACTGGCGCTATGGCGAATATGCCGGCATCGGCCCGGGCGCCCATGGGCGGCTGTTGATCGATGGCCGTCGCCACGCCACCGCGATGGAGAAGCTGCCCTTCGAGTGGCAGAAGAAGGTCGGCGTGCGCGGCCACGGCATGACCACCGACGATATTCTCACCTGGGAAGAGGAAGGCGACGAGCTGCTGGTGATGGGGTTGCGCCTGCGCGAAGGCATCGACCCCCGCCGCTTCGCCGCTCTCAGCGGCCGCCGGCTCGATCAGCGCCAGATCGACGAACTCAAGCGCATCGGTTTTCTCGAAACCCTCGCCAACGGCCACATCCGCGTCACCGACAAGGGCTGGCCCGTGCTGGACGCGGTGGTCGCCGATCTGGCGGCTTGAGGCTGTAGTCTGCTCATACTCTTGCTCTTCCGGGGTGGTGTTCCCCAAGCAGCCGAAGTCCGTGCATTTGAAGCTCGACCCAGACGTGTTCGACGACTTCAGGAGCCTCGGCCAAGGCCATCACCGGGATGCAGGAAGTGTTGCGCGCCTACGTCAAAGCGCACTGCCGCTAAATCTTCGGCCCGTCCACCAGTTGCGCACCGCCGATTGTGACTTTCTTGATCACCAAGGCGTATTCGCTGCGGCCGTTGGGGAGGAAGCGGAAAACGCCGTCGCGGCCGTTGAAACCGCCGGCGGTGGTGAGTTGGGCCCGGTCGTAGCGCGGGGTGCCGAGGGACAGCGACGAAACATTGGCAAGCACCACGCCGGTATAAGCGAGCGTGACGAAGGGGTGCGGCGTCCCCCCGAACTTTTGCTGATAGAGCGGCAGGATCGCCTGGTAGCCGGCGTCGTCGACGGCGGGGTAGATGGCGCCGGCGAGCCACGGCGTGTTCATGATGTTCTGGTCGCCGTTCCAGTCGGCCGAGCCGACGATCTGGATGGCGCCGCCCGCGACCTTCGCCTCCTCGAACAGCACGCCGAAGCTCGGCGCGGTGGCGCGATCGGGGAGGAAAAGCGTGTCGACCTGCCCCGATTGGAGAAGCGGCGCGAGTTGCTGCACGACGGCGCGCGCCTCGGCCTCCGAGCCGAAAGTATAGACCCCGACGACGCGCAGGCCGAGGTCTGCGGCGGCCTGGGTGAAGGCGCTCTGCTGAATGCGGCCGTAATCGGAACTGGGGAAGATGCCGGCGAAGGCGCGCTTGCCGATCGACTTGGCGTAGCCCAGCGATCGTCGGGTCTCGCTTTCCGGCAGTACGTTGAGCAGGTAGACGCCCGGCTGCGCCGCACCCGAATTGTTGGAAAAGCCGATCAGCGGAATGCCGGCGGAGCGCGCCACGCCCCCGGCGGCAGTCACCTGATCGGCCCGCAGCGGCCCCAGGATCAGCGAAACGCCTTCGCTCACGGCCTGCTGCGCGGCGGCTGCGGCCGTCTGCACCGACGAGCCGGTATCCTTGAGGACGAGCGTGATGTTCTCGTTGATGTTGGCGTTCTGCGCGATGAAATCCATCGCCAGCTCGGCCCCACGCGCCATGGAGGTGCCCACCGCGGCCGAATCACCGGTGAGCGGCAGCAGCAGGGCCACCCGGACAGGCCCGGTGCCGAAGGTCTGGCCCTCGGCGAGCGGCAGGTCGAGCCCGTTGTCGGGAGGGCCATTGGGCCCGAAGCCGCCGAAATCGAAACGGCCGGCCGTGCAGGCGGAAAGTGTGACGAGGCCGAGGCCCCCCAGAAAGGCCCTGCGGCCTAAAGTCCAAGCTTGCAAACCGGTCGTTCCCTCGCTCCCCGTCGCCCGGGCGCCCCCCGCGCCTCCGTCCTATACAAAACCGGGGCCCATCCTTAAAGCTCGCATTGGGAGAATGTCTTGCGCGAGCGCCGCTTTTTCATCGCCGGAACAGCGTTCGAGGCGCCCGAGTTGGCGCCGGGGTTGCATGTCGTCGCGACCCCGATCGGCAATCTGGGCGACATGACGATCCGCGGCCTCGAGACCTTGGCGGCGGCCGACGTGATCTACTGCGAGGATACGCGCACCAGCGCCCGGCTGACGACGCACTATGGCATCGCGACCCCGCGCAAGGCCCTGCACGAGCATAATGAGCGGGCGCTGGCCGGAACGATCGTCGACGACGTCGGCCGCGGTGGGCGCGTGGCGCTGATTTCGGATGCGGGAACGCCCCTTCTCAGCGATCCGGGCTTTCCCGTGGTGCGGGCGGTTCGCGATGCCGGCCTGCCGGTCTTCGCGGCGCCAGGAGCCTCGGCGCTGCTCGCGGCGCTGGCGGTGGCGGGGCTCCCGACCGATGCCTTCACCTTCGCGGGCTTTTTGCCACCGAGGGCGGAAGCCCGCAAGACCGCGCTGACCGCGCTCCGCGAGCGGCGCGAGACGCTTGTCTTTTACGAGTCGCCCCGCCGGTTGGCGGAAACACTAACTGCCATGGCCGACATTTTCGGCGCCGACCGCCAGGCCGCCGTGGCGCTGGAGCTCACCAAGAAGTTCGAGCGGGTCCATCGCGGGCCGCTCGGCGAACTCGCGGCCGAACTGGGCGGGGCTGCAAGGGGCGAGGCGGTAATCCTCGTGGCCGGCGTCGCCGACAGCGCCCCCGATCCGGCGCAATGGCGCGCCGCCCTAGCAGAGGCGATGGCGGGCCGGCCCCTGCGCGCCGCGGTCGACGAGATCGCCGCCCGCTACGGCCTCAAGCGCAAGGAGGTGTACGATGCAGCGCTCGCGCTCAAGGCCGAGCAGTGAACGTCGGTTCCACGAGAGCGCCGGCCGCCGCGGCGAGATGTGGGCGGAATTGTTCCTGCGCGCCCAGCTCTACCGCGTGCTGGCGCGGCGCGTGCGCACGCCCGTCGGCGAGATCGACCTGGTCGTGCAGCGCGGCAGTGTCACCGTGTTCGTCGAGGTGAAGGCACGGTCGTTTTCGCACCAGGAAGCCGAGGCGCTGGCGGCGGTCAACCGTCGGCGCATCGTCAATGCCGCGCAAGTCTGGCTGATGCGCCGGCCGGAGCTGGCGGCGGCCGACCTGCGCTTCGACGTGATTTTCCTTGCGCCCTTTGCCTGGCCGCGCCATCTGAAGGGCGCCTTTTGACCCCTGGCGGATAATGACCCGGTGGATGTGAGATGCCCTTGAAAATTGCCGTGCAGATGGACCCCATCGCTTCGATAAATCCGCAGGCGGATTCGACCTTCGCGATGATGCTCGAAGCGCAGCAACGGGGGCACGCACTCGACTATTACACCGTGGACACGCTCGGCCTGCGCGACAATGTGCTGAGCGCGCTGGTGCAGCCGGTCGAGGTGTTCGACAAGCCCAGGGGAGAGCATTTCAGGCTCGGCGAGGCGACCCGTAAGGCGCTCGCCGACTACGACGTGGTGCTGATGCGCCAGGATCCCCCTTTCGACATGAACTACATCACCATCACGCATCTGCTCGAGCGCATCCATCCGCGCACCTATGTGATGAACCCGCCCTTTACCGTGCGCAACTCGCCCGAAAAGATACTCGTCACCGAATTCCCCGAGCTGATGCCGCCCACGCTGATCACGCGCGACCGCGGACTGATCCGGGAGTTCCGCAAGGAGCACGGCAACATCATCGTCAAGCCGCTCTATGGCAATGGCGGCGCCGGCGTGTTCCTCATCGAGGAAGGTAGCCACAATCTTGTCAGCCTGCTCGAGCTGTTCGAGCAATCCTTCCGCGAGCCCTTCATGGTGCAGCGCTATCTCCCCGAGGTGCGCCGAGGCGACAAACGCATCATCATCGTCGACGGCGAACCGGTGGGCGCCATCAACCGCGTGCCGTCGGAAGGAGAATCGCGTTCTAACATGCACGCAGGTGGACGGCCCGAGCTCGCCGAACTCACGTCGCGCGAGCGCAACATCTGCACCACCATTGGCCCGCGTCTGCGCGAGCTCGACATGATCTTCGTCGGCATCGATGTGATCGGCGACTATCTCACCGAGATCAACGTCACCTCCCCAACCGGCATCCGGGAAATCAAGCGCTTCGGCGGCCCCGACATTGCGCCCATGATCTGGGATGCGATCGAGAAGCGGCGGGTTGAGGTCGCGCCAGCTTAGCCCGGACGGGGCTCTCGCCAAGCCGCAGCAAATCCGTCATTGTGCCGCCCATGCGTCTCGACTCGTTCCTCCTCGCGCTGTCGACCTTCTTCGCTACCATCGGTCCCGCCGATCTGGTGCTGGTGTTCGCGGCGCTGACCCAGCGCATGACCGTGGCGCAGCGCCGCATCATGGCGCTGCGCGGCACGCTGATCGCGACCGGTATCCTGTTGTTCTTCGCCGTCTTCGGCGAGCCGCTGCTGAAGCTGTTCGGCATCACCATTCCAGCGCTGAGGATCGCCGGCGGCGTGCTGCTGCTGCTGATCTCGATCGACATGGTGTTCGCCCGACATTCGGGCGGCACCGGCACCACGCCAGAGGAAGAAAACGAAGCCATGGAGCGGCCCGACATTTCGGTGTTCCCCTTGGCAACGCCCCTGATCGCCGGGCCCGGCGCCATCAGCGCCATGATTCTGCTGGCGACGCCCGAGGGCCTGTTCAGTATCGGCTGGTTCGAAGTGGTGGCGGCGATGCTCGCCATTCTGGTGCTGTGCTACGTGGCCATGTATGTCGCCATGCCCATCCAGCGGCTGCTGGGCCTCACCGGCCTTGCCGTGGTGAGCCGCGTCGTCGGCGTGCTGCTGGCCGCCCTCGCGATCCAGTTCCTGATCGACGGGATCAAGACCTCTGGCGTCCTGAGCTAGCAACTTGTCCCGCGTCAGGGCGGGACATATTTGCCGCGATGGAAGCGCACGCCACCGGGCGCGAGCTCGCGCGCCATGGCGATGACCCGCTCGACCAGAGCAGGCGCGTCCGAGACAAACTCGACCCAGACGAAATCCTGCCCGCTCGCGCGGTCGTGCGAGAAGCGGAAGCCGATGCTGGCACGCTTGCGCACGCTCATGTCGCCCGCATCGAGCAGCCGGCGCAATTGGGCAACAAAGCGGCGACCATCGGCCAGGGTCAGGCACATCTCCATGTCGCGCCAGGTGGCGCGGCGGCTGTCATGTAGCCATTCGACAAGGCTTTCGAACCACAATTCCCGCCACGGTGCGAGAATGCGGAAGGCGTGGTCGACCTGCAGCTTGCGGCCGCGCAGCCGCGCCCACAGCACGACCCGCTGCCAATGATAGGGCAGCCCACGAAACGGTGCGACGGACGGCGCGGCGCCACGTATGGGACCGGGCGCCTGGTTGACGTGATAGACGAGCAATTGCCGGTAATGCGGGTACCACTGGATGGTAGTGGCGAAATCCCTGACATGGCGCCCGTCAAGATAGCTTTCGAGCGAGCTCTCGCTCTCCCACTGCATGCGGTTGCTGAGCCAGCTCGCCGGTGCCGTGCGGAAGCTGAGCTCGGTGAGGATGAAGCGGCTGTCGCGCGCGCGCAGTTCGGGCCACGTCGCGTCGTCGCGCGGCGAGACGATTTCCGCGCCGGTCTCGTCGAGATAGCGGATCTCCTCGATCAGGTCGTACATCGAAAAATAGTCGCGACTCGAGCCGTGGACGTCGACGAAGAAGCAGGCGCCGGCCGAGATGCCGAGGAACTCGGGCAGCGTGGCAAGCTGCAGGCCGCGCTCGTCGAGCGCATCGCAGATGCGCGATAGCCGCGTGCCCGCCTTGACCCGGATACGATCCTGCTCGATCGCGACGATACCGCTATAGGCCGACATCGCCACTCGGTCGTCCTCATGCCGCGGGTTGAACCACATATGGTAGCCCTGTCCGTGGGTTCGGAACGGATGCGGCGAGTTGAGATGTGCTCGCAAGGCCTCGAGCGAATCCGGCGCGACTTCGACGGGTTGTCGCGCGAAATAGCCCGCAAGCGGCCGTTCCGGGCGAAATCCTGTCGCGGCGAACAGCTTGCCATTGTCGATCGCGACGTCGCGTCCGAAGAACCACAGCGTGGTGGGAAGGAGCGGCGCGACGAGCCGCAGCAGCCAGTCGGGAACGAACAGCGGACGCCGGCCGGTGAGCGCGCCGACCTGCTTGAAATAGTCCTCCGTCGGCACATTGATGGCGCCGATATTGAAGATGTCGTTGCGCGCACCTTTTTCGATCCGCAGCTGCATCTGCCGGCTGAGGTCGCCAACCTCGACGAGATTCATCGTGCGGCCGCGGATACCCGCCGTGATGACTTTCGAAGCGGCGACGACGCCGTCTGACCACGCCATGCCCGGCCCCATGACCACCGTCGGCCGCACGACGAGGTAGTTGACGCCGGCCGCGGCGCACGCGGCCATCACCTCGCGCTCGGATTCGATCTTGAGTCGCGTGTAGTCGTCGGCCCGGGGGATGAGAACCAATTCCTGGTCCTCATGATAGCCAGCGGGCGCGGCCGGATCGGTGCCGGCATAGACCACTTGCGAGCTGACGAAGACATAGAGCCGGCAGCGTCCCGCCAACGCGCCTTCGAGAATCTCCGCGTTCATCGCGCGGTTGACGGAAAGAAAGTCGCGCCCCTTCGCCTTTAGGTCGAGCGCGCAATGGATGACGCAATCGGCGTCGGCGAGCGCCGCTGCGAGAGCCGGCTTGTCCGCGGAGGCGACGATAGTCTGTCCGGCGGGCGCCGGACGCGCCGTGCGGACGACGCCGACCATTTCATGCGCCGCCCCCAGCACCGCCATCAGGCTGCGCCCGATGCCGCCTGCCGCACCGGTCACCACGATCCTCACGGCGTATCCTGCCGTCTGCCCATGGCTCAACAGACCACAGATTGACCGCCAAGGTGAAGCCTTGAATGTCCCGAGGTGGCGCAACACAAAAAGGGCCGCCTAAAAGGCGGCCCGCGACGCTTCATGTGACGGTGGGTGGTGGCGGCTCTACTTCTTCTTGCCCGCGGGCGCCGGATTGCTGATGCCGGCGGTGGCCAGCACCTTCGGCTTTTCCTTCTTGGGCTTCTTGGCTTCCTTGGTCTTGCGCAACTGACCCTTGGCCATCTTCAGTCTCCCTCTTGGGAACCGGACCCCTGTCCGGCCGATCACATGACAAGAACTATGCCGCCAATTGTGGCGGCACAAGGCAGTGGCCGGCGGCTTTGCACCGTCAGATTAGTGGCCAGCGCAACGGCTCCCCTATTCACACTCGGTTCCATGCGGCGGGGCGGAAACCAGAACCCTATTTCACCAGCGCGCATCTGCCCTGCGGGCCGAGGCGATCGATGACGCGGGGGTCGCAGCCGGTAAGCAGGAACACCGTCCAGTCATTGATGTCGCCGTAGAACACGTTGCGGTCGACCTCGGTGCGGATGCCCTTGACGGTGCCCGTCTGCGTCCACTGCCAGAACATCCAACGCCGGTTCTCGTAGCGCTCGTGCGGTTCGGCGGCAGTGGAGCGCAGCCAGAACGCATTGTCGAAATGCTCGCCGGCGAGAATGTCGCGGTGGAAGGCGATGTCGGTATAGATGATGGGGAGCTTGCCGGTGTGCTTTTCCATTGCGGCCAGCATCACGCGGATCTTTTCGAGGACGTCGGCCTTGCCCCATCTGTTCTTGCAGCTCGACTGGTGGTTCCATTCGAGATCGAGCACCGGCGGCAGTGCCGTCGGATCGTCAGGCACGTTCTTGACGAACCAGCGCGCCTGTTCGGCGGCGGTCGAGCACCAGGTCATGAAGTGATAGACGCCATGCGCCATACCCGAGGCGCGGGCGCGGCGCCAATTGTCACGGAAGGCGGGGTCGACATAGTCCTTGCCCTCGGTGGCCTTCATGTAGACGAAGCGCACGCCCGACGCATAGACCGTGTCGAAGTCGATATGGCCCTGGTAGCGCGCTACGTCGATGCCCTGGATCGGCATCGAGCGCGCCCGGTCCACCCCTGGATGCGGAGCATTGTCGCCATGGATCGGCGCCCCCACAGCGCCGACATTGCGGTCGGTGCGGTAGTGCGACGGATCGCGCGCGCAGCCCGAGAGCATGGCAAGCGCGAGCACGAAAAAAAGCCCATGGACGAGATAGGCCGGGCGCAGGGCAAGGGCCGGAAACATGGCCTTTGAATCAACATGCCGCGCTTAATGAAAGCTTGCGCTAACCCTTTGATTTCGCAGCATGGTTAACGCAGAAGCAGGAACTCCTCGCCCGCTTGTCCAGGTGTGTCCCTCGATTCCGTCCGCTCACCGCCATGCGGCACTGGCGGCCTCGCTGCTGTGGCCGCGCCGCCACATGCCGGGTGGGACGCCCATCACCTTCTTGAAGGCGCGGTTGAACGCCGCCTCAGAGTCGTAGCCGACTTCGACGCCCGCCTGCGCGATGCTGATCTGCGGGTTCTCGAGCCGCCGCGCGGCAAGCTGCATCCGCCAGCGGCCGAGATAATGCATCGGCGTATCCCCGGCGAAATGCGCGAAGCGCCGGGCGAAGGCCGAACGCGACATGCCGGCCGCGCTGGCCAGCGCATCGATCGTCCAGATGGCGGCGGGATCGGCGTGCACCAACGAGAGGGCATGGCCGATCTGGGGGTCGCGCAGGCCCGCGAGCCACCCGCGCGCTTCCGGCGGCAGATCGATGGCGTATTGGCGGATCACCTGAACGAACATCAGCTCAGCGAGCTTGGCGAGCACCGTCTCGCCTCCGGCATGCCGGTTCTCGGTTTCCGAAACCGCGTGCTGCACCAGATGCGAAAGCCACCCGCTCGCCGCCCCGCGGCCATGCAGCACGCGCGGCAGCGCCTCGATAAACGGGTTATAGGGCCGCACGTCGCAGCCGATATAGCCGCAGATGAAGCGGCAACTCTCGGGGCCGATGCCGTCATTGACGACGTAGGGGAGGTGCCGGTCCACCGGCCTTAGATAGACGGCGAGGTCGGGCACGGCGCGCATGCCGGGCGTCGAGCAAAAGACGTGGGCATCGCCCAGGGGAAAGACGATGACGTCGCCGGCCGTCAGACGCAGCGGCTCGGCCGAGCCATCGATCATCTCCGCCCAGCACGATCCCTGGAGCAGCGTGTGGAAGCAGAACACATATTGTGCGTTCGGCATGACGCTCCGGGCGATCGCCGCGGCGCGCGGCGTCTCCACCACCCAGGGCTCGTGAACCCTGTTGTCGAAGAAGATCGCCCCTGTGAGGCGCACCGCATTCAGCACATCGGACAGTACATCCATCGCGCCACCTCTCGGAGAGGGCATGCGCAATACTATCTTGTCTCCGCCAAGCCGTATAGGAAATGCCGCTTCGCGCGTTCATCTGGCGACAACACGTCAGCATCGATGCCCTATACTTGTAAGTCGCCACACGCCGGAGCAAGAAATTGAGACGATCTGTCATTCCTGGCTCCGCGCGATCCGACTAGCGTTTCTCCTTTGTTGTTGCGAGGAGGCGCAAATGATCGACATCGACAGCCTGGCAGGCCAGCTCCGCGGTCCGGTCATCCGGGCCGGAGACGCCGCCTATGACGAGGCGCGCAAGCTCTATAACGCGATGATCGACAAGCGCCCGCTGGCGCTCGCGCGCTGCCTCGATGCCGGCGACGTCATCATGTGCGTCAACTTCGCCCGCGAGAACGGGATTCCACTTGCCATCCGCGGTGGCGGCCACAACGGGGCCGGACTCGGCAGCGTCGACGATGGCCTCGTGATCGACCTGTCCGAAATGCGCGGCGTGCGGGTCGACCCGACCCACCGCACGGTGCGCGTGGGAGCCGGCTGCACCACCGGTGATGTCGATCACGCGACGCACGCCTTCGGCATGGCCGTGCCGTTCGGCATCATCTCGACCACGGGCGTGGCGGGCCTCACCCTGTCGGGCGGACATGGCTATCTCAGCAGGCAATACGGGCTTGCAGCCGACAACCTCATCGAGGCCGACGTGGTGCTGCCCGACGGCAGCTTCGTGACCGCGAGCGAAACCGAGAACGCCGACCTGCTCTGGGCGCTGCGCGGCGGCGGCGGCAATTTCGGCGTGGTGACGAGCTTCCTGTTTCGCACCAGCCCGGCCGACACGCTCTATGGCGGGCCGATCATCTTCGAAATGGCCGACGCGCAGGCCGTCATGCGCTGGTATCGCGAGTTCCAGGCCAAGGCGCCCGATGAATTCTATATCTTCCTCGGCCTGCAATCGGTGCCGGCCACCGATCCGTTCCCGAAGGAACACTGGGACAAGCGCATGTGCGTGCTGCTGGTTGCCCACAATGGCGAGAACGCCGAGGCGGCGGTCAACGCCATCCGCGCCGAACTACCAGAACCGATCATCGACTGGGCGGGGCCGATCGCCTATCCCGCGCTGCAGTCGATGTTCGACCCCTTCTACCCGAAGGGCATGCAGTGGTACTGGAAGGGCGATTTCGTCAAGCGCCTGCCCGACGCCGCGATCGATGCCCACATCGAGCACGCGACCAAGGGCAATGTATTCTCCTGCATGCATCTCTACCCCATCGACGGCAAGGTGCAGCGCAAGCAGCGCGACGAAACCGCCTGGGCGACGCGCGATGCCACCTGGTCGATGGTCATCGTCGGTGTCAGTCCGGAGCCGTCCGATGCCGAGGCCATAAAGGCCTGGGCCTCGACCTACTGGCATGCGGTCCACCCGCACAATCTCGAGGGCGCCTACCCCAATTTCATGATGGCCGATGACGGCGCCGGCCGGATCAAGGCCACCTTCGGCGCCAATTATCCCAAGCTCGCCGCGCTCAAGCAGAAATTCGATCCGGGCAACCTGTTCCAGGTCAACCACAACATCCGCCCGGCGCTGTAGTCCGACGGCCGCGGAGCGAGCGACGGGCGCCGTCAGGCGCCCGTCCGCGGAGCATCATTTATTGAGGATGGGGAGGTCATGATGGACCACATAACGGTCAGTCAGGGTCAGGAACCTGATCCCGAAATCGTAGAGCTTGCGGAGCCAATTCTTGCCGTGTGGGAGGCGGGTATCCTGCGCGTAGCCGCTGCCCGTGCAAATCCAGACCTGATGTCGTTCCGCCCGGCGCCGGACTCGGTTGAGCGGATTCTCTCGAGGCGCCTGCGTTCGTTGCCGAACAATGGGCAGGACACCGCGACGCGGCGGGCCGTGCGCCAGCTGTCGGTGCAGCGACTGCGCGGCAGGCTTGCTCTTGACAGGGTCGACCTGACGCAGCCGCATTCGGTCGCTGCCTTGTATCCATTCAGCGCCGCTCCGCAACGAACACGCCGTCAAATCGAAGCGGTCGCCCAGGTAGGCATTCGTCGTCCGGCAGGTGGACAGGTTGCGGCTGTGCCTGGATCGGCCTCGACGGCACTCACCCTCGAAATGCTCAGGATGGTGTGTGTCGACGAAACCAATGGTTTTCTCGGATCGGAGGTTGGAGAGGACGAGATCAGCCTCGGCGGCGTTGCTCTCGACGCCGCAGTCAACGTCGGCGCGATCGGTCCCTTGGATTTGGGGGATTTCAACGATTGGGGCAATCTGCGGCAGAAGGACTACCAGCCGCCGCGCCCGTTATTCACCTTCGACCTCACCCAAACTCCAAGCTTCCCGGCAAGCCTGTTTGCGACCCTGGTGCTTGTCGAAGTGGACCAGGGGAACGTCAGCGAAACCGTCAGGGAGATCGTTGAAAAGGTCAAGGAACAGGCCATCGAGTATCTGAGCGCTCTCATCGGGTCTGCCGTCGGATCGACCGGTGGGCCGCTTGGGACGGTGATTGGGGCGATCGTCGGCTACGTCGTCGGCAAGATCGTCGGCAAGATCATCAGCATTTGGGAGGATGATGCCTTCGAGGTAAGAACGCTCGAAATTCATCTCCCCTCAGCGGGCGCCACGTTTGAGGGCAGCCTCACTCAGCCGAGCCGAGTGGTACGCTTCAAGGGGCCGGGTCACTACGCCATGCGCTATCAATGGCGGCTGACTCGCCCGGCTCAACCTGCAGTGGCCTCGGAACGTCCAGCCCGCCCCCGGCGGTAGCGGCGGAGACCCAGCCAGCGCCCCCTCGTGGGGCGCGGCAAGGTATTGCGGCATGAAACCTCCGGCGGTTGGGGTGGCATCCTACTGTGCCATCCCGCCGAACGGGCCGGCACGAATTCGACAGCCTCCACTGCCGTTTTTCCGCGGCAGCTGCCGGGTTGCCGTTCCCGAAATGTTCTTGCCGCCGCCCCCCGCGCTTGCTAGTGTTCTCCCATACTTTGGGGGATTTGAGCGATGGGCGCGCGGGTCAGGACCGTGGCGTTTCAGGGCATCGAAGCCGTTCCGGTCGATGTGCAGGCGCAGGTAACGAGCGGCCTGCCGATGGCCGTGGTGATCGTGGGACTTCCGGACAAGGCGATCCGCGAGGCGAGCGAGCGGGTGCGTGCGGCGCTGCTGTCGTCCGGGCTGAGCCTGCCGCCCAAGCGTATCGTGGTGAACCTCGCCCCTGCCGACTTGCCCAAGGAGGGCAGCCATTACGACCTGCCGATCGCCCTCGCCCTGATGGCGGTGATCGGCGCGTTCCCCGCTGATGCGCTCGACGGCTATATGGCGCTGGGGGAGCTCGGTCTCGACGGGCGGCTGGCCCCGACCTCGGGCGTGCTACCCGCCGCCATCGCGGCCCATGCCCGCGCGCTCGGCATCGTTTGCCCGGCGCCCTCGGGGCCGGAAGCGGCCTGGGCCGGTGACGATGTCGAGATCATCGCGCCCGAGTCCCTGTTGGCGCTGGTCAATCATCTGGGCGGCTACCAGCTCTCGCCGCGCCCGAGCCCCAGGCGGCGCGAGGCGACGACGGGCCTGCCTGATCTGAGCGAAGTGCGCGGCCAGGACGTCGCGCGCCGCGCCCTGGAGTTGGCGGCCGCCGGTGGCCACAACCTCCTCATAGCGAAGCCTCTACTTGCTGTTTGAGTTAACACCGACCAGGCATGGGCTCAACGCCCCCAGTTCTCAAAGTAGCGATCGGTCGCCCTGTTCGCGAGTGTCGCCTTCGAAGCGGCCAGCGTGGGAGGGAAGTGTGGGTCGAGCGCACGATAGTTTGTCCCGTCGAACGGGATCTCGTTCAGCCAGGGCAATCTGGGGTTGATCGTCCGCGTCAGAGGCGTGTCGGCGGCAACGCGCTCGAGTTCGATGCTAATCAACCTCACATCGCCCAGCGGATTGCTGAAGCCCGGCTTGGTCACTTCGTATATCGACTTGGGGACGCGCTCGTCCCGAAACGCCACCACCAGCGGCATGATCGCCTTGTGCTGCGAGGGCGTCAGCCTGCACGTCTTGCCGATCGGCGCGGCCGCAAGCTTCGAGACAAACTCGTCGGTTCCTCCACTGTCGGGCTCTTCGAAGCACCGCATCGTGAGGTAGGGAAACCGCAGGCTGCCGGTGCTCCCATTGCGAAGCACATAGATCGCGTTCCGTCCGGGTCCAAGATCGATCAGAATGCCCTCGCCGACGTCACTCACACCCAGCGCGAAGCCCGTAAGGGAGTGTGGGGTGTCGGTGATCGAGGTTTCCCGAACGCTGAAACCTCGATAGGCCTTTCCATCAACGGTAACGGTCGCGGTCGCCTTGTAGCGGATGGTCGCCGTCTCACCGGAACAGGCCGTGAGAAGCAGAAGCATCAGGACAACGACTGCGCATCGCACGGGCCGAGACTGAATCATGGCGCGGGTTCATGCCAATATGAAACAAGGTACTCTTTAGTCTTTATCTGCAGTGAATTAAGTCATTCCTACTCTAAGATGTAAAATCGTTCGATGTGGATGGAAAGTTATCGGGACAGAGCATCGCTTTGTCACTGATATTTTGTGACCTTAGTGTCACACTTCTGTGGTCGGTCTGTCGCGGCTGATACTGAGCTCGACAGTTCCCATTTTGTAATAGTGTTCCACTTCGGTTCCAGTACGGTTAGGACCGGCGACATCGGCTTTCGCATCTTTGCTAATTGACGCGTGGATAAGGCCACCCGTTGCGACACATCCCGCCGCTTTGACCACTCGTCACTTGGCGACCGTACGCGGCTTCTAGAGCAGCGCACCTCGAGATCGTCATTACTGCTCCCTCACGAAATCGTTCCGGTAGATTCTGTTGGCCAACGGAGCGCGCTCGACCGAGTGAGTCGTGCCATCGAGGCGCCTGTTTCCGAGCGAGTAGACCCAGCCGATCGGCCCGAGCGCCTCCCGCGTCAACGGGTCGTCGGTAAGCTCGATGGTTACCGACTTGACCCGTGCGCCGCGCAAGGCGCGCTCGTCGCGCGGAATTTCCACCACCGATTTCGGGTCGTGGGGCCTTGGGAAATAGAGCAGCATGGGCGTCGCCCTCGGTGGTACGCTGGCAACCCATTTGTTCGACTGCAGCATCTGGAGCGAGGCATTGGTCTTTTCGAGGCCCGCGGCAGTCTGCGGTGAGAGCAGCTCTTCGATTCGTGGCCGGAACGCGGTCATCGCGAGACCAAAATCCATGTCACGTAGCGCTGCGACCACAACCCCGCGCCCCCCCAGGTCCACCAGCGGTGCTTCTCCATAAACGTCGCTGGAAAGCGGCACTCCAAACAATTTGAAGAGACGCCGCTGGACAACCACCTGCGTGACGCTCGATCCCGTATAGGTCGTTCCCCCCGCCTCGACCTCGATGGTTACCCTTTGGTGCCATTGGTACTGACCGCAGGCTGCGAGCGGCGCGACAAGGGCAAGCACCTTCAATGCGGAGACGATGCGATGAGAGCGGCGCGACGACGGGTAGCCTGCTCGCGAAAAAGGGTACTGCCGCGTGCGGGGACCATCAGCAACTGTCCGCAGGCGCAGGCCGCGCCCCGTCATCCGCACCTGAAACACAGCTCAAACCTCCGTCCCGTGCGGCGCCCGTCCCACACAACCATTAGTATTCAAGCACGTTATTTGTGGTCTGGGGAGAGAACCTTCTGCGACTTCTTTAATTTTGCGTTTCCCACACACTTTAGCGCTGCAATTACTGTTGTTCCCGGAATGCGGTGCCTCGGAACTTTATAAGCTGATAGCGTCGCATGCCGCATGGGCCGATCTGCGCCCGCACCGTCAAGGTCGCCGACGAGGTCGGCGAAGCACCAGGCGATGCTTTCAAAGCCCAAGCTCCGTCTCGCTGGTCGGCCAGATCGGCCTCAACGCCTCGCCGACCGACGGCTCGCAGACGTGTACCCTGGGCCTGCACCTGAAGGAGCCGATCTGATGCAGTACTGGTTCGCCCACCCTCGCGATCGACGAGGCGCTCACACGGAGGTGCACTGCACCGCGGACTGCGCGGCGCTCCCGCTTCGCAGCGTGCACTAGGAGGGCGAGATCATAACGATCACCCTGGCGCGGTCGGGCTGGGCCATTCTCGTCCCGGGGCGTGAAGCGGCATGCCTTGGTTCGCTGACCGGCGATCCAGGGGACGCCGTGGTCTCTGCCCGCGGGCGCTTTGTTGCTGACGACCGCTTTTGATGCTGTGGACGGCTCCTCCGCCGGCATCGCGATGTGCCACGTTGCGGTGTGT
>CAZASR010000039.1:0-20929 GCA_964487765.1 uncultured Devosia sp.
GTTCCTTGAGCTGGCCGATCTCCATACGCATATGCACGCGCAGCTTCGCATCGAGGTTGGACAGCGGTTCGTCGAAGAGGAACACCTTGGGGTCGCGCACAATGGCCCGTCCGATGGCGACACGCTGGCGCTGGCCGCCCGAAAGAGCCTTGGGCAGGCGCTCGAGGTAACTGGTGAGCTGAAGCTTTTCAGCCGCCGCGCGCACCTTCTGGTCGATCTCGGCCCTGGGGAGGCTCATCAGTTTGAGCGCATAGGCCATATTGTCGTAGACTGTCATGTGGGGGTAAAGCGCATAGGATTGGAACACCATCGCAATACCGCGCTTCGACGGCGCGACGTCATTGACCACCCGCCCGTCGATCTCGAGCGTGCCGGCCGAGATCGTTTCGAGCCCGGAAATGCAACGCAGCAGGGTCGACTTGCCGCAACCTGAAGGGCCGACGAAGACGATAAACTCGCCCGACTTGATGTCGAGGTTCACGTCCTTGAGAATTTCTACATTGCCGTAGCGCTTGTAGAGATTGGTGATTTTGAGCTCAGACATAGAGGCCCTCCCTGCCGCTATCGAACAATTCCAATGTAGGCACCGAATGGCGCCAGGCTCAACTCCCCTTGCGAGGGTTCGTAGTCGATGCCCGGTGCATCCGAGGCGGTGAGCTCGAGCCCTGCCGGAATTGGAACCGAAACGGGCCTTTCGCTCATGTTGAACGCGCAATAGAGCTGCTCGCCCTCCCCCTCGCGCATGAACGCCAGCACTCCCTCGGGCGCGTCGAGCGTCCTGATGCTGCCGCGAACCAGGGCCGGGTGCGCCTTGCGGAAGGCCAGCATGGCACGATAGTGCGTGAGAACCGAGCCCTGCTCCTTGTCCTGACGATCCACGGCCTTGGGCATGTGATCGGCCGGAACGGGCAGCCAGGCACGGGTGGCAGTAGTGAAGCCGCCCATGGGACTCTGCGCCTGCCAGACCATCGGCGTGCGGCACCCGTCGCGCCCCTTGAACTGCGGCCAGAACTCGATTCCATAGGGATCGACGAGGTCTTCGAATGCGAGTTCCGCCTCGGTGAGGCCAAGCTCTTCGCCCTGGTAGAGGCAGACGGAGCCCTTCATCGAGAGCAGCATGGTGCAGGCGAGGCGGGTGAACTCCTCCTGCTGACCGTGCGTCGCCCAGCGGGAGATGTGGCGGACGACATCGTGGTTGGAGAAGGCCAGGCAGACCCAGCCGTCCGGCGCTTCGCGTTCCGCCGCATCGATGGATTTGCGGAAATGCGCCGG
This sequence comes from uncultured Devosia sp., assembly GCA_964487765.1. GTDB lineage: Bacteria > Pseudomonadota > Alphaproteobacteria > Rhizobiales > Devosiaceae > Devosia_A. Next base: position 1,273 of record CAZASR010000039.1, read on the forward strand.
CGAGAAGGCCCCGCCCAGAAAATCGAACGTATAGGCCATATGCAGGCGATCGTTGCCGGACGTGTACTGGCCCATCAACTCGAGCTGGTGCTGGCTGTCGCCGATCTCGCCAACCGAAGTCTTGGCGCCATATTCGTCGAGCAGCGCGCGGATGCGCGTCATGAAGGCCGCGTTCTCGGGCTGGCTCTTGTCGTGAAGGTGCTCCTGGAAATTGTAGGGGTTCACCGCAGGCGCGGTCGAGGCATTGAAGTCCTCGGGCTTGACCACCGGGTTGTTCTCGAGGCCCAGCGAGTGGAAGTAAAAGTTGACCGTATCGAGCCGGAAGCCGTCGATACCGCGCTCGAGCCAAAAGCGCATATTGTCGATCTGGGCCTCCTGCACGGCCGGATTGTGAAAGTTGAGGTCCGGCTGCGTAGCGAGGAAATTGTGCATGTAATATTGCATGCGCCGGCTGTCCCACGTCCAGGCGCTGCCGCCGAAAATCGACAGCCAATTGTTGGGCGGCGTGCCATCGGGTTTGGGATCGGCCCACACGAACCAGTCATGCTTTTCGTTCGTGCGGTTGAGTCGGCTCTCGGTGAACCAGGGGTGCTTGTCCGAGCAATGGCTGATCACCTGGTCGATAATGACCCTGAGCCGGAGCGAGTGCGCCTTCTCCACCAGCCGGTCGAAATCGCCGATGGTGCCAAACAGCGGATCGACGTCGCGATAATTGGATACGTCGTAGCCGAAGTCGCGCATCGGCGAGGTAAAGAAGGGGGACAGCCAGATCGCATCGACGCCCAAATCAGCGACGTAGTCCAGCCGCTCGGTGACGCCGACCAGGTCGCCGATCCCGTCGCCATTGTGGTCCTGAAAGGAGCGTGGATAGATCTGGTAGATCACTGCCCCACGCCACCAGTTGCGGTCCAAGACCGGTTCGGCCGGCGTCTTCTGCTCGGTCATCAGAGGCTGCGCGACCAACCGGAAACTCCCCAAAGGCATGCCGTTCAGCGGCAATTTGCCAAAACGTTTTAGTAGGCTATTCTTAGCGTCGGAGTTGAGGGGACGTCAACTCCGGGAGGACGCGTGGAGCCCGTCTGCGACCACGCAAAATGTGTTGAATATCAAAGCTCTATGGGACGGAAGCCGTATCGGCCAGGCGCGCAATCGGGCGCAGGCGGCCGCAACGTAACCATCAAGGACCTGGCTGCGGAGCTAGGCCTTTCCATCACCACGATCTCGCGCGCTCTCAATGGCTATCCGGACGTCGGCGAGAAGACGCGCAAGCGCATCAGCGAAGTCGCGCGGCAGCTCGGCTATCGGCCCAACCGGAACGCCCAGCGGCTGGTGACGCGCCGCACCCACAACGTCGCCTGGGTGCAGCAGGACAACGACCGCAAGTTCGTCGACCCGCATTTCGTCGAGACCATGGCCGGCGTGCTGCGCGGCGCCCGGGCGCTCAACTACGACGTCGTTCTGACCAGCGAAACGCCCGAGCACGAGATGAGCGTTTATGACCGCTACGTCAATGACAACTCCGTGGACGGCTTCATCGTCGACCTACCGCGAGAGAACGACCGGCGCGTGAGCTTCCTGCTCGAGGCCAAGCGGCCCTTCGTCGTCCATGGACGCGTCGGGTGGACCGGCGAGTATGGCTGGGTCGATATCGACAATTACGGCAACTTTTACAACCTCACGAGGTTGATGCTGGCCAATGGGCACCGACACATCGCCTTCATCAATGGCGACGAAGCCTATACCTACGCAAGCTTCCGCCGCCGGGGCGTGATGGATGCGCTGGCGGATGGGGGCCTTGGCGCTGACAGCCTCAAGGTCTTCAACTCGCTGCATCCCATGGGCGAGGCCGGATACAAGCTGACCCACATGGCGCTCAGCGACCCGAGGGTGACGGCCATCCTCTATTCCTCGACGCTGATGGCGGTCGAGGGGCATGCGGCGATCGTGCGCGGTGCCGCCGAGCGCAAGCTCGCGATCGGGACGATGGACGACGGGCTGCACTACATCGACCTCACTGCGTTCACGGGGCAGTTCACCCGTGTGCACTCGTCGCTGCGCGATGCGGGAGGCATGCTGATTGGGGAACTCGTCCGCCAATGCAATGAACCGGGCCCCGGTCGCGGCATTCTGGTCCCTTCGAGCTTCCAGCTTGCCAGCGGCATCGATGGCAGCGTCCTCAAGGAGCCCCTGCCGGCCACGCGGCGCGCCAACACCCGCCGGCTCCAGCACGCCTAAAGAAAAGGGCCGGCTTATGAGCCGACCCTTCAGGCTGTTGGGAGGTCGTTGTTATTTTACCGACCCGGCCAGCAGGCCACGCACAAAGTAGCGCTGGAGCGAGAAGAACACGATCAGCGGCACCACGATGGTGACGAACGCACCAGCCGTCAGAATCTCCCAGTTATTGCCGCGCGAACCGAGCAGCGACACCAGCTTGCCGGTCAGGACCAGCTGCCTTTCCTGGGCGCCGAGGAACACCATCGCGACAAGAAGATCGTTCCACACCCACAGGAACTGGAAGATGGAGAACGCCGCCAGCGCAGGGAAGCTGAGGGGCAGGATCATGCCGGTGAAAATCTTGAAATGGCTGGCGCCGTCGATACGTGCCGACTCGAGGATGTCCTTGGGAATGCCGGCCATGTAGTTGCGCAACAGGTAGATGGCGAGCGGCAGACCAAAGCCGGTGTGGGCAAGCCAGATGCCGAGATAGGTCTTGCCATCTTCGGCGCCGAACACCCGCGCGATCCCATTGTACATCGAGAGCAATGGAATCAGCGACATCTGCAGCGGCACGACGAGCAGGCCAACCACCACCGCCACGATGAGCCCTCGGAAGGGAAATCGCATCCAGGCCAGCGCATAGGCAGCGAAGGCAGCCATGAGGATGGGAATGATGGTCGCCGGGATGGTTACGGTGAACGAGTTGATGAACGAGCGGAACACCCCGTTCGCCGTCAGCACTTCGACGTAATTGTCCAGCGTGAAGCGTGGCGCGATCTGCGCGACGTAGAACAATCGCGGTCCGCGGGTGTGCTCGAGCCGCGTCGGCGAGACCCATTCATAACTGCCATCGGCATGCACGGTGATGGTGCCGCCCTCGTCCATGGGCATCGAGCCGTCCGCAGGCGTTTCCGCGGGTGCATTGGCACGCAGGCCGAAAGCCGAGAGGGTCTTGTTCGGCTCGTTTTCGAAGACATTACCGCGAATGTAGAACTGACCGGCTTCTTCCACCTGGCCTTCGGCGGTCGGCAGGCGCACAACGTTCTGGCTCTGCGAGGTCGCGAGGGCTGTCCACCAACCCGAGACGGCCAACTGATCCTTGCCGCGTAGCGAGGAGATCAGCAACCCGGCCGTCGGCACGGTCCAGATGACGACGAGAACCAGCAGGGCGAGGTGCGTGAAGATGCGGCCCACATCGATGCGGGCGAGCCAGTTGGGCGAGCCGCTGACCGGGCGGGGAATGTCGGTGGCGAGGTCTGCAGCGGCCATCAGCGTGTTCCCTCTTCGGCGTTGGCGCGGCGGATGTTCCACACCATGATCGGCAGCACCGACAGCATGATGATCACGGCAATGGTGGAGCCGCGGCCGTAGTCGAAGTTCACGAACATCCACTTGAACATGAGGTTGGCCAGCACTTCGGTGTCCCACTGGCCGTTGGTCATGGCGAAGATGATGTCGAACACCTTGAGCACGACGATGGTGATGGTGGTCCACACCACGACGATGGTGCCCCAGACCTGCGGGATCATGATGTCGAAGAAGATGCGGAAGCCGTTCGCACCGTCGATCCGCGCGGCCTCGAGGGTTTCCTCAGGCACCCCGCGCAGGGCGGCCGAAAGGATGACCATGGCGAAGCCGGTCTGAATCCAGATGAGGATCACCATGAGGAAGACGGAGTTCCACACCGGGATGGTGATCCAGGCCTGCGGCGGGAAGCCGAGACCGGTGACGATGGCATTGAGCAGGCCGATCTGGTTCTCCCCGGCGGCGCGATAGTCGTAAACAAAGCGCCAGATCACCGAGGCACCAACGAAGCTGATCGCCATGGGCATGAACACCAGTGACTTGGCGATGGTGCCCCACCACAGCTTGTCGGCCAGCACCGCGATCACGAGCCCGAAGGCGGTCGCGAAGAACGGGACGATGATCAGCCACAGGATGTTGTTGAAGATCGACTGCCGGAAGCCGGGGTCGCCGAAGGCCCAGACATAATTGCCGAAGCCGATGAACACGCCGTTCTTGTCGAAGAAGCTCAGGCGGAAGGTCTCGATCACCGGGTAGATGAGGTAGATGGTGAGAAACAGCAGCGCCGGGAACAGGAAGAGCCAGGGTCTGATCTGGCTGCGGATACTGTCGCGCCGCGTGATCTCGTCGCCGGAGGCGGTGTTGGAGGAAAGGAACCGGTCGAGCAGCCAGTTGGTGCCCCAGAAGTAGATCACGAGCCCGGCAAGGGCCAAGAGGATCGCGATAACAGCGCCCAAGATCTGCTGGAAAATATCGCCCATGCTGCCCCTCCCCTGGCGCTGGATCAGATGTCCGGACCCGGCACCTTAGCGCCGGGCCCGAGAGTCTCGCCAGTCACATTACTTGATGGCGTCCCAGCTCGCCTGGATCTGGTCGGCGACTTCCTGGGCGGATTTGCCGCCGATGAAATCGACCATGCCCGTCCAGAACGAACCCGCGCCCACAGCGCCCGGCATCAGATCGGACGCGTCGAAACGGAAGGTGGTCGCGCTGAGCAGGATTTCACCTTCACCCTTGAGCGTGTCGTTGCCGTAGGTTTCCGTGTTGGCCGCCTTCATGGCCGAAAGGAAGCCCGACTGCGCCATCCAGATCTCGTTGGAAATCGGGTTCATCAGGAAGTCGATGAAGGCGTGAGCCGCGGGCGAGTCCTTGGTGATCGTGGCCTCGACGCCGGCGCCAAGCACCGGGTTGCCGAGGTCCTTTTCGGACGAGGACGGGAAGTAGAAGAAGTCGGCGTCGGTGCCCAATTCCGTGCCTTCGGGGAAGAAGGACGGAATGAAGGAAGCCTGGTGGTGCATATAGCAGGCGGGCGGCACCGAGAAGAGGCCCAGCGGGCTCTCGCGGAAGTCGGTGGTGCCCACCGCCGCAGTGCCGCCGGCGACCTTCTGCTCGTCCTTGGCAAACCAGCCGAACTCTTCGATGGCGGCGACCACCTTGGGATCGTTGAACTTGAGCTCGTTGCTCACCCAGGCGTCGTAGTCCTCGGGGGGATACATGCGCAGCATGATATCCTCGATCCAGTCGGTGGCCGGCCAGCCGGTGGCACCACCGGAACCGAGGCCGATGCACCACGGCGTGTTGCCGTCGGCGACCATCTGCTCAGTCAGCGCCTTCAGATCCTCGTAAGTCTCGGGGACTTCGTAGCCGGCATCGGCGAAGTTGTCCGGCGAGTACCAGACCAGCGACTTGAGATCGGATTTGTAGGGGACAGCGTAGAACGTTGGTTCGCCGTCGGGATTGTTGTAGGTGCCGAGCGCCACGAAGGACGAGCCGGCAGCGAACTCATTCTCGACGCGCTCGCGCATGCCATCGGCGAGCGGGACGAGATAGCCCTTGGCCGCCATGTCGGCGAGCAGGCCGGGTTGCGGCAGGAAGGTGATGTTGGCGGACGAACCGGCCGCCGCATCGATCTGCGCCTGCTGCTCGTAGTTCTCCGAAGAACCGTATTCGATATCAATGCCCGTCGCGTCCTCGAAATAAGCGAGGACAGTCAGAAACTGCTCCTGGTCGCCGCCTTCGCGCCAGGGACCCCAGATGGTCAACTTCTCGCCTTCGAGGCCAGTGTGCGTATCGGCGAACTCCTGCAGGGCGTCCCAACTGAACGCCCCCTCGCCCTTAGGAAACTTCAAATCCTGAGCATTGGCACCGGCCGAAATCACCAGTGCGACGGCGGAAACCCCCGCCAAGAGGTATTTGTGCATGTAGTCCTCCCATGGCACAGTTTGAGGCGCTCTCGCGCCCCCGCCTTCCCTGCTTTCCAAAACGTTTTGGACCCAAAACGTTTTGGACCCCGATTATGAAGCCTCACAGGGCGGTTAGCGGTCGCTTAAACTTGCACAATCGAATGCCGCGAGCAAGGTGGATCGGTGGTACCGCCCGGTACGGCAAGTCGTCCGTTCGCCGGGCGGAATACCGGCCGGCAAAGAGACGTTCTATCTTTTCGTTCTGTCGGCCGAGCAGCGCCTCGGCCAGCCACTTCGAGGGGCGTACATCAGCCCGCAAGCCTAGCGCCGGACCCCGGGCGGAGAAGCAGCGAGGGGTTTCGCAAGATGGTCGTCTCAGCGGGTATTGTGCAGCATGCCCTGGAAGGAGCGGTAGCTCCCCTTGGGGGTGCGCTTCTGTGTCTTGTAGTCGACATGCACGATGCCGAAGCGCGAGGAATAGCCCTCGGCCCATTCGTAATTGTCGAGCAGCGACCAGGCAAAAAAGCCGCGCACATCGGCACCCTGCTTCTGGGCGTCTAGAACAGCTTTCAAATGCTCGTCGTAGAAGGAGACGCGGCGGGTGTCGTCGCTCTCGCTCATGCCGTTTTCGGTGACGTAGATCGGAAGCTTCGTATATTCGCGCGAGACGCGGACCAGCAGGTCCGTGAGACCGGTGGGATAAATCTCCCAGCCCAGGTCGTTGGTGGGGAGCGAGCCCTTGACCTGCCTGATGGGGAGGGCCGGGCGGGAAGGCTCCCAGGCATAGAGGCCGCGCGAATAGTAGTTGATGCCGGCCCAGTCGAGCGGGCGGCTGACGATCTCCATGTCCTTCTGGTAGTCGGCCGGCAGATACCGGTCGAGGATATTGGTCAGGACCTCGGGATATTGTCCCTTGTAGACGCCGCCGAGGAACCAACGGTTGAACAAGGCGTCACCCAGGTCGAAGGCGCGCTGATCTTCTTCCTTGTCCGAGGCCGGCTCCGATTTTTCGAGATTGGTGACGATGCCGATGTTCTTGACGCCATTGGCGCGGAGGGCGTCGACGCCCATGCCGTGAGCATAGAGCACATGGTGCATCGCGCGGGCACCGGCGCGCAGATCGCGGTAGCCGGGGGCGTGGATGCCGAGGATGTGGCTGAGCACGGAAACGCACCAGGGCTCATTGATGGTGGCCGTGGCGGCGAGGCGATCGCCGAAATGTTTGCCTACCAGCGCCGCATAGTCAGCGAACCAGCCACCAATGTCGCGGTTCATCCAGCCACCGCGATCCTGCAGCGCACTGGGCAGATCCCAGTGGTAGAGGGTCGCGAAGGGTTTGATGCCGCGTTCGAGCATGCCGTCGATGAGGCGGTCATAGAAATCGAAGCCGGCCTGGTTGATTGCTCCAGTCCCTTCCGGGATCAGCCGCGGCCAGGCGATGGAGAAGCGATAGCCGTCGAAGCCGCCGTCGCGGATCAGGTCGAGGTCTTCGGGCCAGCGATTGTAGTGGTCGCAGGCATTTTTGCCGTCGTCAGCGTTTTTCACATTGCCGGGGGTCGCGGCGAAGGTGTCCCAGATGCAGGGCCCGCGGCCGTCGATCTGGCCGCCCTCGATCTGATAGGCCGCGGTTGCCGTGCCAAAGACGAAATTCGGCCCGAACTGGCCGCGATCAACGGAAAACATCTGACCTCCGGTAGGACGCTAAGGCGCCGGTCAGCCCGGCTGCCGATGTAATCGATTACGTAACAGCGGAATCGACGGGAGTCACGACGCCGGGAGGTGAACGAACACCAGTTCCAGATCGCCCTCGTCGAGATTGTCGATCTGCCCGCTCGGAATGAAGCCAAGCCGGACCAGGAGATTGCGCATCGCGACGTTGGACTCGTTGGTTGACGTCCACAGTTTCTCGCCTGGCGGGACGACGCCGATGAAGCCCAATCAATGCCGTCCCCACGCCGGAACGACGCTCCGGTTCGCTAACCATCAGGAGGTCGATGAAGAAGGAATGGAAGAAATTCCTGGTGAGGATGCCATAGCCGACGATCTCACGGTCACGTTCGGCGACGAAGCACTGGCCGGCGTCGATCCAAACCTCGATCTCTGTCCGCCGCGCAGGACTGACCAGCGCATGGGGATCGAGAGCCACCAGCGCGGCGATGTCGTCCGAACCCGCGGGACGGACGGCAACACTCATTTGAGGTGCGGATTGCGCCGCAGGATTTCGCGCGCGATCGCCCGGAACGCGACCGCCTGCGGCCCGCCCGGATCGGCCGCGACGACAGGTTTGCCGGCATCCGACGTCTCGCGGATCGCCATGTCGAGGGGCACTTCGCCGAGGAACGGCATCCCCATGCCGGCGGCCGCATTGGCCGCGCCGCCATGGCCGAAGATGTCGTAGCGTTTGCCGGTGTCGGGCGCCACGAAATAGCTCATGTTCTCGACCAGCCCGAGCAGCGGAATCGACAGCCGTTTCATCATGTCCACGGCCTTCTGCGCGTCGATCAGCGCGAGGTCTTGCGGGGTCGAAACGATCACCGCGCCGGCGAGCTCGGCCTGCTGGAACAGAGAAATCTGAATGTCGCCGGTGCCCGGCGGCAAATCGACGACGAGCAGGTCAAGTCCGCCCCAATCGGTCTCGCGCAGCAACTGGCGCAGCGCCGAGGTTGCCATGGGCCCGCGCCACACCACCGCCTGCCCGGGCGACAACATCGAGCCGATGGAGATCGCGCTGAGCCCGTGCGCCTGATGCGGCGAGAAGATGCCATCCTCTCGGACGGCAGGCTTGCCTTCGATCCCCAGCAACCTGGGAATGGACGGCCCGTAAAGGTCGGCATCCAGAAGGCCGGTTCTGAGCCCCTCGGCCGCGAAGGCGAGCGCGAGGTTGGTGGCAACCGTGGACTTGCCCACGCCGCCCTTACCCGAGCCCACGACAATGATGTTCCGCACGCCCGTCACCGGGGATTTTGGGGCGGGGCCCGGCCGGCCCTGGGCCGCCGCCTGCCCCGTCGCCTGCGGCGGCGAGCGGTCCGCAGTGAGCGACACCAGCACCTTGCGGCCCTGCGAGACGGCTTCGGCGGCCGCCTTGGCGGCATCCCGCGCCGGCCCGAACGCCGTCTCCATGCCGGGTTGGACGGAAATGGCGAGCGCGACAGCGTTCTTGGTCACGATGATTTCGGAGAGGCCGGAATATCCCGCCAACGTGCCGCCGCCCGGGATTTCGACCTGCGCCAGCGCGGCCTTCACCGCCCCGGCGATTTCCGCGTCAGCCATCAGACGATCGACTGGCCGGTGGCTTTCCAGTCCTTCACGAAGGCGTCGAGACCGTTCTTGGTGAGCGGATGGTCGGCGAGCTTGTAGATCACCGCTGGCGGGATCGTGGCCACGTCGGCGCCAGCGAGGGCCGCCTGAGTCACGTGGTTGGGCGAGCGGATCGAGGCGGCAAGGATTTGCGTGGTGAAGCTGTAATTGTCGTAGATCTGGCGGATCTGCTCGATGAGTTCCATACCCTCGAGATTGATGTCGTCAAGGCGGCCGATGAAGGGCGAGATGTAGGTCGCGCCACACTTGGCAGCGAGCAGCGCCTGATTGGGCGAGAAGCACAGCGTGACGTTGGTCTTGATGCCCTCGGCACCGAGCATCTTGGTCGCCTTGAGACCATCGAAGGTCAGCGGCACCTTGACCACCACGTTGTCGGCAAGCTTGGCCAACACGCGGCCCTCGGCCATCATGCCGTCGAACTCGGTGGCGGCGACTTCGGCGGAGACCGGGCCAGGAACGATCGAGCAAATCTCCTTGACCACTTCCTTGAAATCGCGGCCGGATTTGGCGACGAGTGAGGGGTTGGTCGTCACCCCATCCAGCAGGCCCATCTCATAAAGCTTGCGGATATCCGCGATCTCCGCGGTATCGACGAAAAACTGCATGGTCTTTCCTCTCGAATTGCTTGGGTTATTGCACCCTATCTATGCCGTTTGAGGCGCCCTGCAACACATTAACCGGCGGCACGGATAAGATAATCGGCCAGTTCATCCACGCGGTCCTCGGGGATGCCAGCGACGTTAATGCGGCTGTCATTGATCATGTAGACGGCATCCGCCGTCTTGAGCTTCTGGACCACTTCACCGGGCAGCCCGAGCAGGCTGAACATGCCCGAATGCTCGGCGATGAAATCGAAATCCTTGGAGTTCGACTTGCGCCGGATTGCTTCCGCCAATTTGACGCGGAGGCGCTTCATCCGTTCCCGCATGTCCCTGAGCTCGGCGGCCCATTCGGCACGCAACTCCTCGTCCTCGAGGATGAGACGGACGATCTCGGCCCCGTGGTCGGGGGTCTGGCTGATAGTACCGCGGATGATGTTCTGCATCTGGCTCGAGACGATGTCGGCGGTGGCAGAATCCCTGGCAATCGCGATGCAGACACCGGCGCGCTCGCGGTAGAGGCCGAAATTTTTGCTGGCCGAGAAGGCGATCATGCTTTCGGGCAATTCGGCGGCGATCTTGCGGGCGCCGTAGGCGTCCTCGTCGATGCCGTCGCCGAAGCCGAGATAGGCGAGATCGACCAGCGGAAAAGCGTCGGTGCGTTTTAAGCTTTCGACCACGATGTCCCACTGCGCCGGCATCAGGTTGGCGCCCGTGGGGTTATGGCAGCAGCCATGGAGCAACAGGATGTCGTCGCTCGTCAGCCCGTCGACGACTTTCATCATTGCGTCAAAATCGACCTTGCGGGTCCTGGGGTCAAAGTACGGATAATAGTTGACTTCGAGGCCGGCATTTTCGGCCAAGGGAATGTGGTTGGGCCAGGTCGGGTCCGAGATGAAGATGCGGCCGCCGGGCCGGGCGCGGCCAAGGACATGCATCAGGATCATCAGCGCGCCGGTGCCGCCATTGCCATTGACGCAGCGGATGCGCGCGGCCTCCACGGCCCCGGCGAGCGTCAAATCGACGACGGCCTGCGAGAACTCCCTGTTTCCCACGACACCCTTGTAGGTCTTGGTCCTGGCGCCATCGACCATGCGTTGCTCGGCCTTTTTCACGGCCGACATGATCGGAGTGTTGTTCTGGGGGTCTTTGTAGACGCCGACACCGAGGTCGATCTTGTTGGCGCGGGGATCGGCGGCGTACTCGGCCATGAGGACGAAAATTTTGTCGAGCGTGGCCTTTTCGAGGGTTTCGAACATGTTGAAGCCTAGTGGGAAGATGCGGCGCCTTTATAGGCGGCAGGGTTGGATTTGCAACGGACTCAGCGTTTGAGGCCGAGCCGGTCGAGTTCGGCGATCACCGCCGGGACGGCCTCGAACAGATCGGCGACCAGGGCCACGTCGGCAAGCTTCAGCAAGGGCGCCTCGGGATCGCTGTTGATGGCGAAGATGGCCTTCGCCCCCTGGATGCCGGCAAGGTGTTGCAAAGCCCCGGAAATTCCCACGCCGATATAGAGATCGGGGGCCACGATCTTGCCGGTCTGGCCAACCTGGAGGTCGTTTGGCGCGTGCCCGGCATCGACCAGCGCGCGGGTGGCGCCCACGGCGGCACCGAGCCTTGCGGCCAGTTCCTCGACCAGCGCGAAGCGGTCGCCGAGCGGAATCCCGCCCGCCACGACGATCTGCGCCGTCGCCAGATCCGGCCGCGTACTCTCGGTACGCACCTCGCCGACGACCTCGGTTTGGCCGCCCGAGGCAGTTGATATGTTCGAAAAGTCGGCCGAATTTCCGCGAACCGCAGGGGAAAAAGCGGATGCCCGCACCGAAAGTATGTGCCTTGGCTGGCCGTCGCTGACCGTTTCGATGGCGTTGCCGGCATAGATGGGACGCTCGAAGGTATTGGGGCCGACAATGGCCGTGACATCGGTCACCGGCATGATGTCGAGGAGCGCAGCAAGCCGGGGGATGACGTCGCGACCGGTGGCGTTGGCCGCGGCGATGATGTGGGTGTAGGGCCCGGCCAGCGTCGCCAGCACGGGGACGAGCGCTTCGGCCGTGGCCGGCAGCCGACCGGCCAGCACGGTCCGGACGCCCGCAATGGTCCGGGCGTCCTCGGCGGCGGCAGCGTCGACCAGCAGATCGAGAGGACCAAGCTCGGCGGCCGCGGCAACGACGCGCGCCGTCGCCGGCGTCAGCTTACCCTGGTCCGTATCGGCCAGCACGAGGACGGCCATCAGCGCGGCTCCAGCTTCGCGACTTCGGCCGCAATTGCCGCGGCGAACTCGGCGGGAGTGCCGACAAGCCTGCCCGGCGCGCGCTCTTTGGGCGCCGTCACCCTCTCGACCACCAGCCGCGGCGTGATGTCGATGCCGAGGCCAGCAACGGCCCTGGTCTCGAGCGGCCTGGATCTTGCCTTCATGACCATGGGAAGGCCGACATTGCGCGGCTCGTTGAGGCGCAGATCGGCGGTGACCACGGCAGGCAGCGGCAGGGCCAGCGTCTGCCGGCCGAAATCAACCTCGCGGGTCACGGTCGCCTTGCCGTCCGCAAGCTCGATGGCCGACGCAAAGGTCGCCTGCGGCCAGCCGAGCAGCCCGGCCAGCATCTGGCCGACGTGATTGCTGTCGTCGTCGACGGCCTGCTTGCCGAGCAGCATCAGGTCGGGCCTTTCCTCCTCGGCGACGTAGCGGAGAAGCTTGGCCACCGCCAGCGTCTCGACCCTGGCATCGGTTTCGAGCAGCAGGCCGCGATGCGCGCCCATGGCCAGCGCCGTGAGGATGACGTCAGTGGCGGCCCGAGGGCCGATGGACACGACGACGATCTCGCCGGCCTGCCCCGCCTCTGCCAGGCGCACCGCTGCTTCCACGGCGTGCCGGTCGAACGGATTCATCGACATGCGCAGATTCGCCGTCTCCACGCCGGTCCCGTCCGGCTTCACCCGGATGCGGATCGCGTGGTCGATAACGCGCTTGACGGCGACGAGGATCTTCATGGCGCGGTGTTTGGCAAATGGCGCCTCAAAGCACAAGGCGCGGCGCGACAATCGCTTTCTCGATCGGGTGCGCCGCGGAGAACGACAAGCTCCTGCGAGGGTTGACCAAGCAGGGGGCGACCCGGCACATTGGCTTTTTCCATCATCGAGAGCGCCATGCCCGTCATCAATCGCGTCGCCGAATTCCAGCGCGAGATCGTCGAATGGCGGCAGGATTTTCACCGCAACCCCGAGCTGCAATACGACGTGCACCGCACGGCGGGGCGGGTGGCCGACCTGTTGCGCTCCTTCGGCGCCGACGAAGTGGTGACCGGCATCGGGCGCACCGGCGTGGTTGCGGTGATCAGGGGGCGCAATGGCGGTGCCGGGCGCGTGATCGGGCTGCGCGCCGACATGGATGCCCTGCCCCTCACCGAACGCACCGGCAAGCCCTATGCCTCGGCGGCGCCGGGCAGGATGCATGCCTGCGGCCATGACGGGCACACCGCGATGTTGCTGGGCGCCGCGAAGTACCTTGCGGAAACGCGCAATTTCGAGGGCACCGCAATCCTCATCTTCCAGCCGGCCGAAGAAGGCGGCGCCGGCGGCCGCGCCATGCTGCAGGACGGGCTGGTCGAGCGCTTCGGCATCGAGGAGTTCTACGGGCTCCACAATTTGCCGGGCATGCCGGCGGGGCAATTCGGCATCAAGCCGGGCGGCATCATGGCGGCGACGGACGAGTTCCAGATCACCATAGAGGGCGAGGGCGGCCACGCCGCCATGCCACACAACACGGTGGACCCGGTGATCATCGCGGCGCAACTCATCCTTGCATTGCAGACGATCGTGTCGCGCAACATCGATCCGATGCGGGAGGCGTTGCTGTCGGTGACGATGGTCGAGGCCGGCACGGCCTTCAACGTCATCCCCCGCCATGTGAAGCTCACGGGCACGGTGCGCACGCTCGACGAAGCGGTGCGCACGTTCATGGAGGAGCGCATCCGCGCGGTGACCAACGGACTCGTCGAGACCTTCGGCGGGACGGCGACCGTCAATTATCGCAATGGCTATCCCGTCACGGTGAACGCCCCCGGCCCTACCGAGTTCGCGGCAAGCGTTGCACGCGGCATCACCGGGGCCTCCAGTGTCGAGGCCGACGGCACCATGGGCGGCGAGGATTTCGCCTACATGCTGCAGGCGCGGCCCGGCGCCTACATCTTCCTGGGCAATGGCGACTCCACGGCGCTCCATTCGGATACCTACGACTTCAACGACGACATCATCCCGGTGGGCGTCAGCTACTGGGTGAAGCTGGTCGAGACGGCCATGCCGGTGACGTCGTGAAACCTCTCGCGCTTGCTGCCCTGTCGGCCCTGTCGGCCCTTGGCGCGACGCCGGCTCTTGCGGTGCCGATGTGCTACGCGCCCAGGGGCGGCGATGTGGTGATCTTCGAATTCCAGATCGGCGAGATGGGCGAGTCCGAACGAGCGGCGTTCTACGAGCAGCGGCTCAGGTTGCGCGGGATCGATGCGATGCACACGACCTTCTGGAACGGATGCATCCAGACCAATGTGCGCGAGAATGGCCGCATCAGCATGCGGTTCTACGATCCGTGGTCGCTCGAGGAAGTGCCGGTGGAGTGAGGGGCCGGTCGCGGAATATTGAGAAACCTGTCCGCCGGGTTGCGTCGAATTCATCAATGTTCATGTGGCCGTAACTGGCGAAATGCGGCGACGCGGCCCAGATAGTCCGGCGTTCCTCCCGAACACATACGGAGTATCAAATGACAAAGCTTGCTTTCATCGCCTTCACCGCGCTCGTGGCGGCCACGGGCGCCGCAGCCCCTGCCCTCGCTGCGACGTCGGCAAGTGCCGCCGGCCAGGTTCCACACTGCCCGACGGGCACCAGCATCGACTACGACGCACAGATCGACGCCCTGTCGACGCAGCTGCAGCTTGCCACCAAGCCGGACTCGAGCATCGACGTGTGGGGGGGATGCATCAAGGTGACGACCATTGACGACGGCATCACTACAATGGCGTTCTACGACCCGGATTCGCTGAAACTGGTGGCAGAGATCTAGGCCTGGTTTCGCGCAAGCGTCGGCTCCACCCAGCGCTGCGCCGGTCTCCCCTCCCCACGGCTTCGCCGCGAGGAGGGAGAGGGGTGACTGCGAGCGTCGTGAGTCGGACTTGTAGAGCGTGCGCGCTGGGGTCGCCTTTCCCTCCTCGACCGCAGGTCGGGGAGGGAAAGGGGTGACTGCGGGTCTATCGGGAGTTGGCCGTATCGAGGGTGCGCGCGGAGCTTGCCTTTTCCTTCTCCGCCCACTGAACGAGGAGGGAGAGGCTGACATTGTGCGGCAGAGCTGCGGCCGGTGCTTACCCCTTCACGCCGCCTTCTGCCAAGCCGCTCACCAGATAGCGCTGGGCGAGGAGGAAGACGATGGTGATGGGAAGGCCGCTGAGGATCGCGGCGGCGGCGAAATCGCCCCAGAGGTAGCGGAACTCGTTGAGGTAGAGCCGCGAACCGACGGCGAGAGTGAGATTGTCGTTGGAGCGGAGCAGCACCGAGGCCGTGGGATAGTCGTTGATGGTGCCGATGAAGGCGAGGACGAACACCACGGCGATGATGGGAACCGCGAGCGGCAGGAAGACGTGGCGGAAGGTCTGCCACGGGGTGGCGCCGTCGATCTGCGCGGCCTTGTCCATGGCGGGATCCACCGAGTCGAAATAGCCCTTGATGGTCCAGATGTGGAGCGTGACGCCGGAGAGATAGACGGCGATGACGGCCCAGTGATTGTCGATGGCGAGCGCGGGCACGACTTCGCCGAGGCTGTCGAAGATGGCGAAAATGGCGACCAGCGCCAGCGTCGTGGGGAACATCTGGATGATGAACAGGCCATCGAGCAGCGGGCCGCGCGCCGGGAACTTCACGCGCGAGAAGGCATAGGCCGAGATGGTCGAGATGGCGACGACCCCGATGGAGGAGATGAGGCCGATCTTGACCGAGTTCCACATCCACAGCAGCACCGGATAGGGCGGCTGGACCACAGTTCCGTCGGGACGCGTGAAGGGAATGCCGAAGGCAAGATACCAGTGCTCAAGCGTGGGGCGCTCGGGCCACAGCGAGCCGATGGTGAAGTTGCCTTCGCGGAACGAAATGGAGACGACGACGAGGAAAGGCCCGAGGATGAGGCAGATGAAGGCGATGAGGACAGCGTGCGCGGCAATCTTGCGCCACAGCAGCGAACGCGGATGTTCGACGATCATCTCACCCCTCCCGCGACGCGGCGCATGACGACGAAATTGCTGTAGGCGATCACCGCGACGATGACGAAGATGATGAAGGTGATGGCGCCCGAAAGGCCGAATTGCTGGCCGGAATCGATGAAGCCGATACGATAGATGAAGGAGCCGAGAATGTCGGTCTGGCCTGCCGGGATGAGTGTGCCCGGCATGTCCGGGGCGCCGCGCGTGAGCAGCAG
This sequence comes from uncultured Devosia sp., assembly GCA_964487765.1. Taxonomy (GTDB): domain Bacteria; phylum Pseudomonadota; class Alphaproteobacteria; order Rhizobiales; family Devosiaceae; genus Devosia_A. Next base: position 17,568 of record CAZASR010000039.1, read on the forward strand.
GATCAGCACCAAGTTATTGAAATTGAAAGCGAAACTGGCAATCAACAGCGGCAGGAAGGGCGGAATGATCTGCGGCAGGGTGATGGTGAAGAACACGCGGAAGGGGCTCGCGCCTTCGAGGGCTGCCGCCTTCTTGTGGTCCTCGGGCACCGACTGCAGGAAGCCCATGGCGAGCAGCATCATATAGGGGTAGCCGAGCCAGAGATTGACCAGAACGACCATCAGGCGCGCCATGAATGGATTGGTGTTCCAATCCGGCCGGACGCCGAAGAGCGCCTCGAGCAGCATGTTGATCTCGCCGAAATTCTGGTTGAACAGCCCCTTGAAGATCAGGATGGAGATAAAGGCCGGCACGGCATAGGGCAGGATCAGCATAAGGCGATAGAACGCCTTTCCGCGCAGATGCGGCCACTGCAGGATGACCGCCAGCAGTACACCAAGACCGAAGGTCAGCGTCACCGAGAGCGTCGCGAAGACCAGCGTCCAGATGAAGATGGCAAGCATCGGCTCGCGGATGCCCTGGGAGGTGAAGATGCGCTGGAAGTTGGCGAGGCCGACATTGACGCGCCATCCGGGCGTGATTTTCTGCCCCGTCTCGTCGACATAGTGACCAGTCGAACTGTCGGGCCGGAGCACGCGGCCATCGGCGACGGAAACGAGAGAGCCATCGTCCTGGAGCCGCCAGGCGGGGGTCACCGAGGCGAAAGTGCGCAGGCCCGATTGCCGGAGCGTCACACCATCGGACAGCGTCACCGAGACGAGTCCGAGCGCCTTGCGCAGGGGAACGACCTCGCGCATGGCGAGGGTTTCGGGGACGCTATCGACGGGCGACGCGGCGACGGTCACCGGATTACCGTCGAGCGGTACGGGATCGGAGAGCAAGCCCCCCTCGCCCTCGGGCAGGAAGATGCGATAGGCCGCGCCGTCCTGCACCAGCCCGAAGGGGCGCTCGGTGGCGGCATCGACGGTGCGCGCCTGCATGATGACGCCGAGGGCGCGCTCATAGGTGAGCAGGTTGAGCGAGGAGTAATTGGTGAAGCCCAGCACCACCGTATAGACGACCGGAAACGCGACGAAGAGCGCGATGGCGACGATGCCGGGATAGATGAAGCGGGTGGAGTAGAAGCGCCGGGTGCCGAAGATCAGCGCCAAGCCGACGGCGGAGGCGAGGATGAGCGCGGCGAGCACGGCTTCGCCGACGATATACAGGCTCCAGGCGACCCAGAGCATGCCCACAAACAGCAGGGCGACGACGAGCTTGCCGAGCCAGGCCAGAACGGGCGGGCGTTCGGCGACTGCGACAGGCGGCGCCGGTGCAACGAGTTCGGCCATTGCCTCCTCCCCAGGGCGGGCGCGTGGCGGCAGGCCCATTCCCGCCGCCCGCAGTGGTTTGCGGCGCTGCCGGCTTACTCGCCGAGGATGCGCTTGGCCGCGTCGTCGAGCGCCGGCTTCACCTCCTGGGCGCCGCTGGTGATGTTGCTCAGCGCGGGGCCCATTGCCGACCAGAAGGCACCCATTTCGGGATTGGACGGCATGGGCACGCCGATGGCCGCGTTCTCGAGCGTTGCCTGGACGTTCGCGTCGGCGGATTCGCCGGCGGCGATGTTGGCGATGGCGCCGAGCATGCCATTGGCATTCCAGGCGGCAATGCCTTCATCGGTGAGCAGGTAATTCTCGATCAGCTCGACCGCGAGGTCTTTGTTGGGCGAGGCGGCGTTGATGGCGAGCGCGCCGACGCCGATGAAGGGCCTGGAAGGCTGGCCCTCCACGCTGGGCAGCGGCGCGACGCCGAAATTGACGCCGGCCTGCTCGTAATTCGCCCAGGACCACGGGCCGTTGATGATGACGCCGACATCGCCCTTGGCGAAGCTGGCATCCACGATGCCGCCATCGACGCCCTTGGGCATGGTGCCGGAATCGATGAGGTTCCTGAGGGCGGTGGCGCCCTTGATCGAGCCCTCATTGTTCACGCCGGTATCGGCGCCATCGTAATTGCCGGACTCGTCCTTCTTGAAGGCGTAGCCGCCATTGGCCATCAGCAGCGGCATGGTGAAATAGGTGTTGTTGTAGTCCCACATGATGGCGGTCTTGCCATCGGGGATATCCATGTCGGCGATCTCCTCGAAGCTCGCCGGCGGCGTGGGCACCAGGTCCTTGTTGTAGATCAGCGCGATGGCCTCGACGAAGACGGGATAGCCCCACACCTGGCCGCCGAAGCTGACTGCATCCCAGGCGCTGTCGATGGCGCTGGCCTTGACGGCCTCGGACGGCACGACCGGCGAGATCAGGCCCGCCTGGGCCCATTCGCCGAAGCGGTCATGCGGCCACAGCACGATATCGGGGCCGTCGCCGGTCGCCGCCGCCTGCTGGAATTTGAGCGGCAGGTCGGGATCGACGACCTCCACCGTGACCTCGACGCCGAGATCGTCGGTGAATTGCTGGGCGATGGTGCGCACCGCGGCGTCGTCGCGGTTGGTGCCCAACCAGATGAGCAGGCTGCCTTCTTCGAGCGCGAAGGTGAACGAGGTGGAGCCGAGCAGCAGCGCGGCGCCGAGGGCAAGTGTCGAAACAGTCTTCATTCCGTGTCCTCCCAGACAGGTTGGCCGGCCGGCTCCATCACCGGAACGGCGTTTCAATTCGGGGGCTTGCCTGCCCTCCGCTTGAACTTGACGGTGAGCGGCGCGTCGCCGTTCTCACTGAAGATGCCCCAGCCATTCGGGCCGAGGACCAGCCTGCTCCTGTGCCGTTCGACCCCCTCCCCCAGGGCCAGCTCGGCGTCGCCGGCGAAGGTGATCCGGAGCACGTCGGGCGACAGATTGTACAGGCAAACGAGGCTTTCGTCCCGGTTCGCGCGGCGGAAGGCCAGCAGCGGCTCGCTCACCCCGAGGAACTCGATGCCGCCATCGACTAGGGCGCCGTGGGCGCGGCGGAAGGCCAGCGCCTTGCGGTAGAAATTGAGGACGGAGTCCGGATTTGCGTTCTGGGACGTGACGTTCAGGGCCGAATGCTCGGGCTTGACCGGGAGCCAGGGCGTTGCGGTCGAAAAGCCGTTGGGCGTCTCGCCTTCGTCCCAGGGCATGGGGGTGCGCTCGCCGTCGCGGCCCTTGTATTCGGGCCAGAAGCGGATGCCGGGCGGATCGGTGAGCTCGTCGAACAGGATATCGGCCTGCGGCAGGCCCAGCTCCTCGCCCTGGTAGAGGCAGATCGAACCGCGGAGCGCGACGATCATGGCGGCGGCCTGCCGCGCCAGCGCGGCGCGATCACGGGCATGGGCGGCCCAGCGGCTCACATGGCGGTCGACGTCGTGGTTGGAAAAGCTCCAGCACGGCCAGCCGTCGGGATTGGCGTCGAAGAAGCGCTTC
>CAZASR010000040.1:0-20789 GCA_964487765.1 uncultured Devosia sp.
TCGGCGAGGCCCGCGAAAGCGCCATGGCCGACGCCGCCGATGAGTTGATGCGCGAGGCGCTGGGGAAAGATGTGGAGCAACGCGGCGCGCGTCGCGCCGGACGGTGAGGAGACTGAAGTGCTCCTGCAATTTGCCGGCCATACGTTCGAGCCGCTGCTTTCGGGCGCCCTGTTCTGGCGCGCCGAGTCGATGCTGCTCGTCGCCGATCTCCATTTCGAGAAGTTCTCGTCCTTCGCGCGGCGCGGCCACATGCTGCCGCCCTACGACACCGGCCTCACGCTCAGGCGCCTCGAGCGCGACATCGAGCAGACCCGGGCCGAGCGCGTCGTCGCCCTCGGCGACAGTTTCCATCGCGATGAGGGCACCGAGACTCTCCTCGACACCGATCGGCTGCGTCTCCTCGCGCTGCTCGGCAAGTCGCACTGGACCTGGATCAGCGGCAACCACGATCCGTCACCGCATAGCCTGGGCGGTGTGTGCGCCGCCTCCCTCGAACATCGCGGCCTGACGCTGAAGCATGAACCCAGGCGCGGTGGTCTGGGTGTCGTCGCCGGGCATCTGCACCCGGCCGCGACCGTTCATGCCAACGGCAGCGCCACCCGCCGACCCTGCTTCGTCCACGACCGCAGGATCCTGCTGCTCCCCGCCTACGGTTCCGGCGCCGGTTCCATGAACATCCTCAGCCCCGCTTTCGCCGGCCTGTTCGATCATCGCAGGCTCGAGGTGACGATGCTCGGCCGGAACAGGTTGTATCCGGTGAGCACGAAACGGCTCGTCGCGGGTATCTAGCTTCGCACATCCTGCGGGTAGCCGGTGGCTGGGGGCGCCCTTGGGACTACCGCTTGAACACCACGCCCGCCAGCCAGCCCGTGCCGAGCGCGAGGATGACGCAGGCAATGCCGTAGAACAGCGGTTGCTGGCGGCTGGCGACGAAGACGTAGTTCTCGAAGCCGCTCTTGCGCACGGAAAAGCCGTCGGTGCGCTCGGCCACGACCACCTGGTTCTCGAGCACCAGCGTCCGCACCAGGAAACGGCCGTTCACGACGTCGGAGGGAAGCTGCAGCGTGACCGTGTAGGCGCTGTTGGAGAGGAACCGCACGCCGTCCTCATGCACGACGAAGTGCCTCTCCCTTGTCATCAAGCGCACGAGCTCGAGGCTGAATCGTTCGGCCTTGAGACCGGTCGCCTGTGCCGTGGCGCGGGCCTGGTCCTCGGGCAGTACCGTATATTGGTCGAGCACCTCCGCCGCAGCGATGGTGTCGAGCTTGCCGCTCGAGATCACGGCATAGAAGGAAGGGAAGTGCTGGAACGTCACCTGGTCGGTATTGCTCCAGATGCCGAAATTGCTGGTCTTGATGCGAGCGACGCGATCCTGCAGCGGGCCGGTGATCAGCACAATGACGTTGTAGGGCCCGCCCAATTCGGCCCCTGGCGTGTCGGGTTCGATGCTGCCGAACAGGCTGAGCGTCGCCCCGTCGAAGCCGGAGGTGATGAGCACCGTGGGCGTCGAGACGGTCGTCACCAGCGTTTCCGCGGCCACCGGCGCGGCCCACAGCATCACCACCAGCGCGAGGAGCCGTCGCATCATTGCAGCCCTCCCGCCAGCACCGCCATCGAGAACGGATCGGACGGCGGCAGCACCAGCGTCAGGCCGAAGCGGATGGCGACCGCGAGCACGAGCAGCGCGAGCAGGGCCCGCAACTGGTCGCCACGCAGATACTTTCCGGCCGAGGCGCCGAACTGCGCGCCCACCGTGCCGCCGATCATCAGGCAGAAGGCGAGCAGGATGTCGACGCTCTGGCTGGTCAGCGCCTGCAGGACCGTCGTCACGCACATCATGGCGACGACCTGCAGCAGCGACGTGCCGATCACCACATTGCCGGGGACGCGCAACAGATAGACGAGCGCCGGCACCAGGATGAAGCCGCCGCCCACGCCCAGCAGCGCCCCCACCCAGCCGATGAACACGCCGATGCCGAGCACCGGCAGCACCGAGATGTAAAGACGCGACTTCTTGAACCTGATGCGCATGGGCAGCCCGTGCATCCAGCTGTGCTGGCTCGGCAGCCTGTCGGGTGTCGCGACCCCCTGCCGGCGGCGCAAGATGGTGTGCAGCGCTTCGATCATCATCAGCGTGCCCACCGAGCCGAGCAGCAGCAGGTAGGAGAACGAAATGAACAGGTCGAGCTGGCCGGCGCTGCGCAACGCCGAGAACGTCGCAACGCCGATCATGGCGCCGATCGTCGAGGCGAGAATGAGGTACATCGCGAGGTGCAGATCGATGCCGCCGCGCCGATAGTAGCTGAGCGCGCCCGAGGTCGAGGCGGCCGCGACCTGCCCGGTCACGGAGGCGACGGCGACGGGGGAGGGGACGCCCGAAAAGATCAGCAGCGGCGTCAGCAGGAAGCCGCCCCCTACGCCGAACAGCCCCGACAGGAAACCCACCGCCCCCCCGATTCCGATAAGGAAAAAGAGGTTCATCGAGAGCTCGGCGATGGGCAGGTAGATCTGCAAGGCGGGCCCAAATAGTCCGGAGGGGCGCGGCCTCACCCGCGCCCCTCCAAAGTTCCGTTAGCTCACCCTCGTCCGACTCTGCGACGACAATGAGACGCTGAAAACCTCATACCGGCTGGCTTCCGAGGACGGCAAGCAGCCGCGGATTGATCAGCCCGATCTCGCTCATGCCGGTCGCCTGTTCGAACTGCTTGATCGCCGCCTGCGTCCGCGTGCCGGCAATGCCGTCGGGCGTGCCGACGTCGTAGCCGAGCTTGTTGAGCGCCTTCTGCACCGAGGTGACGATGTCGCGCGAGGTGATCGTCTCGCCCGGGTCGAAGTCCTTCGACCAGGTGCCGATCGGGGCGAAGTTGGCGGCCAGGTCGATGGGCGCCGGCTGGAAATTGTTCACGACGTCGGTGAGCCGCGTCATCGTCTCGGCATCGAGCGAGCGTGCGATGTCGTCGCGCGCCTTGGCCGCATCGGCGTCGCCGCTCCGCGCCGCGATGCCGAACCACTTGAACGAGTCCTCGAGGCTCTGCGGCACCCCCAGGCCCCGGGCGTAGAGCATGCCGAGGTTGAACTGGCTGTCGGTCATGCCGCGGCTCGCCGCCTCCTCGAACCACTTGGCGGCGGAGTCGAACTCCTGCCTGCCGAGCTGTCCGCCGGCATAGATCGCCGCGAGATTATGCATCGACATGCGGTTGCCCGCTTCGGCCGCGCGCTCATACCAGAGCTTGGCGGTCTCGAGGTCCTTTTCGACGCCATTGCCGTTTTCGTAGAGCGAACCGAGGCGGTATTGCGCCGGCGCGAAGCCGGCGGCGGCGGCACGTTCGTACCAGACGGCCGCCGCCTTGTAGTCCTGCGGCACGGCGCGGCCTTCGGTGAGGATCGCCGCCACTTCGAACTGCGCCCGCACATCGCCATTGGCCGCCGCTTCCCTCAGGTCGAGCGGACCGATGCCCTCGGGCGGCATCTCCACCTGCACCGGGCTCTGCGGCACCAGCGGTGCAATGTCGTTCGCGTCGGCATTGGCGAGCTCGGTCGTCGCCTCGAACGCGCTCGGCATCGTCTGCAGCGGGCTGGTAGTGAAGCCCAGCGCCGCATGGGGATCGATGGCCCCCGTCGAGGTTGTGTCCATCTCGATCACGCGCGGCTCCGCCTCGTCCGCCTCAGGCGCATCCGCCACATCGATCGCGTCCATCGGCATGTCGTCGAGCGGCCCCTCCTCGCCGGTGTCGCCGATGTCCCCGGTGGTCACCGGCGCTTCCGGCGCGGCGGCGTTCGCGTCGCGCATCCGCTGCACGACGAGATTGGCGGCCAGCAGCCCGACGGCAACCAGCAGCGCCGCCAGCAGGATGGCGCGGCGGTTGCGCGCGAGGAAGCCCGGCTGCTCCGGCTTCGCCTTGGGAGCTTCGTCCTTGATCTGCGCTTCGAGCGAGGCGGGCGCCTCGGCCGCCGGCTCGGGCTTGTATGTCGTGCGGGCCGGCTTGTCGCCCGGGAGAGGGCGCGGCGGCGTCGCCGGCGTGTCGGCTTTCGTCGCCCTGCCGCCACCCGACTGGAAGCGCGATAGCGCCCGCCCGATAAGCGAGGTCGTCGCGGCGACGGGGGCGGTGGGTGCGGTGGAGGCCGCCGCACTCGCGGGCGCTCTCGCGTGCTGACGCTGCGCGGCACGGCGGGCCGCCTCGATGAAGGTGTTGCGGTTTGTGGGCGACACGGGGGGCGCTGGGTCCGCGGCGGCGGCCGCGCTCGGCGACGGCTCGTGGAACCCCGGGCTCGGGGTTGGCTTGGGGGGCGGTTCGAAGCCCGCGCTCGGCGTCGGGGCCGCAGGCACGTCATGGCGCGCGGCGAGCGAGATATCTTCCTCGAGTCCGGGATGCCGCTTGCGGCTGAGCGGCTTGCTCTCGGCCGCCGGGTCGGGCTCGGGGAAGGGCGGCGCATTGAGCGGCGCCTCCTCGGCCGGGCTGCGGGGCATGCTGTCGCGCGGCGCCGGCGCTGGTGTCGGCGCCGGGTCCACCACCGGAGCGTCCAGTGACGCTTCCGCATCGGCGATGATCGCCGCGACCTCCGATGCCGCGGCGCTCTCGGTCTTCACCTCCGCGGCGCGCTCCAGCAGCGACGCCTCCAGCCGCTTCAGCCGGTCGTTGACTTCGTCGATGCCCGCCTGCATGCCGCCGAACTCGCCGACCTCGGGGTCGTGCCGGTCCTGCTGCATGTCCTTGAGCATCGTCGTAATGCGTTGCTCCAGTCCCGCGATGGTTTCGGTGATGCCGCCATCCGCCGGCTGCCGCGCCATCGCCTCGGCCGCGCGCGACGCCACGATGTCGGCCATCGTGTCGTAGTCGATCTCGGGCATCGGCGCCGCGGCCGGTTCGGCGTAGAGCTTGGCGAGCCCCGACAGCTGCTCGCCGGTCTGGTCCATGCGCGCCACGAGCTGGCGCACCTGCGCTTCGATCTGGCTGATCCCGGGATCGATCGGCCGCTCACCGATGCGCTCACTGAGCTCGCCGATCTGCCGGCCGATCTCGGCCATGTCGGCGCGCGTGCCCACTTCGGCGCTGAGCGTATCGAGCCGCTGGTCGATCGCATCGAACCGCGGCGCCAGCGACACCACCACGGCGTCGCGCAGCGCGTTCAGATCCTTGCGCAGCGAGTGCACCAGCCGGTCGCCGCTCTCGATATCCGAGATCCGGCTGTTGAGCGCGTCGACGAGCTCCACCAGATGCTGCGGCTGCTGGCCGCCATCCTGCAGCGCCGCGGTGAAGCGCGCCATCTCGCTGGTCACCACCTCGAGGTCGGCGGGCTTGAGCGTGTGATGCCGTTCGAGCGTGTCGATCCGGTCATAGACGTTGCGCACGCTTTCCTCGATGGTGCGCATCCCGTCCTTGAAGGCTTCGCTCTCGACCGGGTTCTGCACCTTCTCGGTGAAGTGGACCTGGAGCTCGGCGAGCTTGCCGACCGTCGCGGCGACATCGTCGAGCCGCCGCGTCAGCGTTGCGATGTCCATCTCCCGGCCCTGCGACATGATCTTGCCCAGGCTCGCGATCTGCCCTTCGAGGCGCTTGACCTGTCCGGTCTCGCCCACTGCGCCCGCCAGTAGCTCGACCACATGCGCAAGCTGCGCCACCTGGTCGGCGACGTCCTTCACGCTGGCGCCGGTCTTGATCTGCGCGCGGATCTCGCCCTCGAGCCGTTCGAGCCGGCCCGACAAACCACTCACCGATCCGGCGAGCCGTTCGATCGCCGCCAGGTCCTGCAGCCGCGACGGCTGCGGCTCCGCCGTCCGCCGCGGGGCATTGTCCTGCCTGACTTCGCCCTGGCGCGCGCGGATCTGGTTGATCGCCGCCTGCAGGCTGTCGCGCGGGTTGGGCGGCGCGTGATGCGGTGCCGGGTCCTCGAACCGCGAGAGCTGCCGCTGCACCGTGCGCAGTGCATCGCGATGGCGCACCGTGCTGTCCTGTTCGGCCGCCGTCACCTGGTGGCGCAGATCGCGCACCCGCTCGCCCAGCGAGCTCTCGCGCGAGCGGGCCACTTGCCCGTCGACCTGGTCGAGCAGGGCCACCAGCTCTTCCCGCAGCGATTGCCACTCGGTCGTGCCTTGGCCGCGGTCATCGTCCGCGGGCTGGGATTGCTGATACGCGCGGGCCATGGAGAGATCCCAAGCACCTGAAAAACGGGCCCGGCGCGGGGCGACAGAGGGCCGGGTTCATCGCGCACTGTTTCAAGAACATGGTAAAGAAGGCGTTAAGCGTTGATGCATTTTGCAACGCCGGGTTCCTTTTCCGCCCTAAGTGCAATTGGTCGGGCCCGGTCGCCCTTGCTAAAAGGTTTGCATGAGCCGCCGGATTATCATCGTCGACGACCACCCCCTGTTCCGGGCCGCCCTGCGCCAGACGCTTTCGGGCAGCCATGACGATGTCGCCGTCGAGGAAGCGGGAGACCTCGCCGCCCTCACCAGCGCGCTCGAAGCCGACCGCGACTGCGATCTGGTGCTGCTCGATCTCAACATGCCCGGCGGCCACGGCATCTCGGGCCTGCTGCTCCTACGCGCGCAATATCCCGAAGTGCCGGTGATGATCATCTCGGCGGTCGAGGATCACAAGGTGATCCGTCGCACTTTCGAGCTCGGCGCCGCCGGCTACCTGCCCAAATCCGTGGGTCCGGCCGATATCCGCAAGGCCATCGACACCGTGCTGAGCGGCGAGATTTCGGTGCCCGAGGGCATTAATCTCGACGGCGACGACGAGCAGTCCGACTTCATCCGCCGCCTCGCAACCCTCACCCCGCAGCAGATCCGCGTGCTCATGATGTTGAGCGACGGCCTGATGAACAAGCAGATCGCCTACGAGCTTTCGATCTCGGAGGCGACGGTCAAGGCGCACGTCTCTTCCATCTTGCAAAAGCTCGACGTCGATTCCCGCACCCAGGCCGTCATCGCCGCCAGCAAGATCGAACAGGGCCAGTTCGAGACTCTGCTCGAGGGTTGACCGGCCGCCGGCTCCCGCGCCCCGCTGGACCCACTCCGGACAATCCTCCTACCGTCGCGGCACTCTTTGGGTCGCCAGTCCGCTGATCGCGGCGCGAAGCGCGGCCGGCTTCACCGGTTTGGTCACCACTGCGATCCCGCGCTCCTCGGCAAGCGCGCGCACCTGCGGCGTGCGGTCGGCCGTGACCAGCGCGGCGGGCAGGTGCCCGCCCACATTGTGCCGCAGCCATTCCACCGCATCGAGGCCCGACGTCTGGTCCAGATGGTAGTCCATCAGCACCAGGTCGGGCAGCCAGCCGAGCAGAATTCCGTCCTTGTCGATGTCCTTGAGCGAGCGCGCCGAGCGCACGTCGCAGCCCCAGCCGCGCAGCAATCCTTCCATCGCATCGAGCACCGCGCGCTCATTGTCGACGCACAGGATCCTGAGCCCCGCCAGGCTCGCTGCGGTCTCGGCGCGCTCGCCTTCGGGCGGCGCCGGCCTCTCGATCTTGCCCGCGGGCAGATAGAGCGAGAAGCGCGAACCTTTGCCTTCGATGCTCGCCAGCTCCATCGTCAGTCCCATCGCGCTCACCAGGCGCTCGACGATCGACAGGCCGAGCCCCAGCCCCTGCGCCATGCGCGCGCCCTGCTCGAGCCGCGAGAACTCGGCGAACAGCAGCGCATGCTGGTCGCGGTTGAACCCGATGCCGGTGTCGATGACGTCGAGCCGGATGCGCGTGCCGCGCCGGCGGCAGCCGACCAGCACGGCGCCGCCGGGCCGGGTATATTTGATCGCGTTGGAAACGAGGTTCTGGACGATGCGGGCGACCATCGTGCGGTCGGCGACGGCGACCGCGGAGCTGTCGAGCAGCGTCAGCCGGATCGTTTTCTCGCGCGCCGCGGGAGCAAATTCGACGGCGAGCTTCTGGCTCAAATCGCGCAACCGAAAGGGCGCCGCCCGCGGTTTGAGCGATCCCGAGTCGATGCGCGACATGTCGAGCAACGCCGACATGATTTCTTCCACAGCATTTAGCGAGGCCTCGATCGAGCGGGCGAGGTCGCCCAGTTCCGACCCCCCGGCGCGCTCCAGCAGGGTCGCCGTATAGAGCCGGGCGGCGTTCAGCGGCTGCAGCAGATCGTGGCTCGCGGCGGCGAGGAAGCGGGTCTTGTCGCGGTTGGCGGCGTCGGCTTTCTTGCGCGCGGAGTCGAGCTCGGAATTGACCCGCATCAGGGTCGCCGTGCGCTCTCCCACGCGCTCCTCGAGACTGGCATTGGCGCGCTCCAGGGCCGTCTCCGCGGCCACCCGCGCCGTCACATCTAGGAAGCTGATCACCAGCCCCCCATCGGGCAGGCGCGACGAATGGAATTCGAGCGTTTGTCCTTGTTTTCCAATGCGTTGCGACACCGTACTGGATGTCGTTGTCAGCTCTTCCACCCGTGCCGCGGCAAGCCGCACCGGGTCGCCTTCGCCGAAATCGCCGCGTCGCGCGACATAGAGCGCGATGTCATAGAGTGCTGTTCCAGGCGCAACCAGCTTGTCGGGCAGATCGAGCAGTTCGTGGTAGCGCCGGTTGGACGCGGCCAGGTGCAGGTCGGCATCGAACACGGCCAGTCCCTGCGGCACGAAATCGACGGCGCGGCGAAGGCTGGTTTCGGCTGTCGAGGTCATCTCCATCGGCGGCCTCCGGTCGTCATTCTAGAGCGGCCGTGGCGTGCCGCTGCTGGAACTATCCTCTGGCGCGGTGCTGCCCGCAAGCCGGCACTAAGTCGGACCATTGCTTTTCGCCGCGAACTGCATGATTCTGCTGTCAATGCGAATCTGTTGATTTGCAGGCGGCCGTCGCGAGGGGCGACGGCCCACAAGCGAGTGGACAGCCACAGAGGGTTCCCATGTCCATGCTCAAAGAGTTCCGTGACTTCGCTATCAAGGGTAACGTCATCGATCTGGCGATCGGTGTCATTATCGGCGCGGCATTCGGCACGATCGTCTCCTCCCTCGTGGACGACGTCTTCATGCCGGTTATCGGACTGATCCTGGGCCGGGTCGATTTCTCCAATCTGTTCATCGTCCTGAGCAATCCGAACGACGTTGCAGTCCCTTCCCTCGCCGTGGCGAAGGAGGCCGGTGTCGCCACGCTTAATATCGGTTTGTTCATCAATGCGGTTGTAAAGTTCACCATTGTTGCCTTCGTGCTGTTCGTCGTCGTGAAAGGCATCAATGCCATTAGGAAGCAACAGGCCGCGGCTCCGCCCGCACAACCACCAGCTCCAACAAAGGAAGAAGTTCTCTTGACCGAAATCCGTGACGCCCTCCGTGGCACAACCAAGTCCATGCCGATGGCCGCTGCGAAGGCTCCGTCGGTTTCTGCCAAACCAGCCGCTCCGAAAGCTGCTGCCGCCACCGCCGCCAAGGCGCCGGTGAAGAAGGCTGCCGCCAAGAAGGCCACCGCCAAGAAGGCAACCGCCAAGAAGGCCGCTGCCAAGAAGGCGCCCGCCAGGAAGGCAACCGCCAAGAAGGCCGCTGCCAAGAAGGCGCCGGCCAGGAAGGCCGCGGCCAAGAAGGCCCCGGCCAAGAAGGCCGCCGCCAAGAAGGCGCCTGCCAAGAAGGCCACCGCCAAGAAGGCTCCGGCGCGCAAGGCAGCCGCCCGGAAGGCCCCCGCCAAGAAGGCGGTAGCCCGCAAGGCTCCGGCCAGGAAGGCCGCTGCCAAGAAGGCTCCGGCCAGGAAGGCCGCGGCCAAGAAGGCCCCGGCCCGCAAGGCTCGCGCCAAGAAGGCCATGTAAGGATCGTTGCCGGCGCATTTGCGGGCTCCCTTACGACCAAACAGGACCAGTGTCCAAGGATGCTGGTCCTATTTTTTTGCTCGGCGCATCTGGCCTATTGACGATCGTCCTGAAATAGGATGATCATCCTATAGATCGGTGCTTCTCCCTACGCACCGATCCGCTCGGAGCGAGTCTTTGCCTATTGCATGCTCCGGTCGTGTTTCATCCTGAGCCGGCGGCATGGGTGGACTCGAGCACGTTCGTGAATTGGCACGAGCGTCCGCCCCCGGAACAGCGTTCCGGCCCACCGCTGCCACGGCTCCATACTGCCGGAGCGAGGCCGCAAATTGCCTGAAGAGATCTACTATCATTCCTTCTTGAACCGCGATCGGGTCGTCCATGTCGTCGACCCCGATCTCACGACCTGCGAGTCGCTGAGCGTGCTGTTCCGCCTCGAGGGGTTCCAGACCGCTTTTTCGATCAACCTCCAGGGCTTCGTCGCGAGCCTCGAGCGGCGGCGCCCCGACGTGGTCGTCGCCAATCTCGATCTGGCCGAGGAGGGGGAGGGGCTCACCCTGTTGCGCCGCGTCAAGGCGCTGCGCATGGGCACGCCCGTCTTCATGCTCGAGAACCGGCCCCATGTCGAGGCGGCGGTTGCGGCCATGAAGGGCGGCGCCGCCGACGTCGTCACCAAGCCGATCGACAACGAGAATTTGGTTCGCGTCGTTCGCGATGCGCTGCGCCGCGATATCCACATCGGCGCCGCCTCTTCGGGACGCCGCACGGTCGAGGTGCGCGGCTTCGCCCAGCTCACGCCGCGCGAGCGCGAAGTGCTGCAGCTCATCACCAACGGCCAGTCCAACAAGGAAGCCGGCCGCGAGCTCGGCATCTCGCCGCGCACGATCGAAGTGCATCGCGCCCGCGTCATGGAAAAGCTCGGCGCCCGCAACACCGCCGACCTCATGCGCATCGTGCTCACGAGCTGACGCGGTCCCGTCGCCACCCGCGAGCTCAGCCCCCGGATGGAGCGCGACGCCAGGCCCCCGGGTCCGCCGGCCGGAACACTGGCATGCCGCCGCGCGTTAGGCCATGGCTATCCTTCGGAACGCCGCTTTGGACGACCCCATCACCATCCTCGATTGGCAGCGCATGCTCATCGGCGACGAGCCGCCGCTCTACCTGCTCGAGATTCTCGTCCGCACCGCCATCATCTATGTCTATACGCTCGGCCTGCTGCGCTGGCTGGGCAGCCGCACCATCGGGCAGCTCTCGACGGTCGAGTTCCTGCTGGTCATCGCGCTCGGCTCGGCGGTGGGCGATGCCATGTTCTACCCCGACGTTCCACTGGTGCACGCCCTGTTCGTCGTGACCCTCGTCGTGCTCGCCAACAAGCTCCTCGACATGCTTATCGCCCGGTTCAAGACGGCCGAGCGTGCTATCGACGGGACCGCCGAGGAAGCGATCCACGACGGCGTCTTCTCGCTAGGCTTCCTCAAGAGCACGTCTATGGGACCCAGCGAGATGTTTCAGGAACTGCGCGAGCGCGGCATCGAGCATCTCGGCGAGGTCGCGCACGCCTATATCGAAGCCGATGGCGGTCTCACGCTCTACCTCACCAGGGACAAGGACCATCCCGGCCTCCCCATCGTCCCGCCCTGGGAACTCGGCCACCCCGAGGAACGCCGCGCCGGCGAAGCCGGCACCCGCGACAGCCCGCTCGCCTGCATGCGCTGCGGCACCGTCATCGACCCGCCCGCCATCCTCAGCCGCTGCCCCCACTGCAACCATGACACCTGGACCCCCGCCCAAACCGGCAAGCGCTTCGCCGGCAAGGACGGCGGTTGACACTCTTGTTCAGTGATGGGCGCCCCCGCCGCTTAGCCGCCGACGGTCGGCAGCGTCAGGTCGCCGCTGGTCAGCTTGTCGGCGGTGATCTTCCGCGCCGGGCGTTCGCGCGGCAGCTCCAGCTCCGCCCACACGCTCACCAGCGCATGGCGCAGCGCGATGATCATTTCGTCGCTGTGCCGTGGCGTCGGCGTGATCCGCAGCCGCTCGGTGCCCTTGGGCACCGTCGGATAATTGATCGGCTGGATATAGATGTCGTGCCGGTCGAGCAGCAAATCGCTCGCCGCCTTGCACAGCCGCGCATCGCCCACGATCAGCGGCACGATATGCGTATCGGTCGGCATCACCGGCAGCCCCGCATCGCTCAATATGTCCTTGGTGAGCTGCGCCTGCCTGTCGTGCTGGCGGCGCTCCTCGCCCGACACCTTGAGATGCTCGATCGAGGCGCGCGCCGCGGCGCAGAGCGCTGGGGGCAGGGCCGTGGTGAAGATGAACTCGGGCGCATAGGAGCGCACCGCGTCGACGATCGCGCGATTGGCCGCGATATAGCCCCCCATCACGCCGAACCCCTTGGCGAGCGTTCCCTCGATGATGTCGATGCGATCCATCAGCCCGTCGCGCTCGGCAATGCCGCCGCCGCGTGGACCATAGAGCCCCACCGCATGCACCTCATCGATATAGGTGAGGGCGCCGAACTCCGCCGCGAGGTCGCAGATTTGCTCGATCGGCGCGACATCGCCATCCATCGAATAGACCGACTCGAAGCAGATCAGCTTGGGCCGCTTGCGATCGACGGCGCTCAGCAACTCGCGCAGATGCGCCACGTCGCTGTGCCGGAAGATTTTCTTTTCCATGCCCGACTGGCGCACGCCCTGGATCATCGAGGCATGGTTGAGCTGGTCGGACAGAATCAGGCAGTCCGGCAACAGTCGCGCAATGGTCGAGATCGACGCCTCGTTGGACACGAATCCCGAGGTGAACACCAGCGCCGCCTCCTTGCGATGGAGGTCAGCCAGCGAACGCTCGAGTTCGACCAGCGGCCGGTTGGTGCCCGAAATGTTGCGCGTGCCGCCGGCGCCGACGCCGAGCTTGGCCGCCGTCTGCTGCATTGCGGCGATCGTCACCGGATGCTGGCCCATGCCGAGATAGTCGTTGGAGCACCAGATCGTGATCTCGCGGGCATTGTCGGACTGGTCGCGATAGATGGCGCGCGGGAAATGGCCGGCGATACGCTCAATGTCGGCAAAGACCCGGTATCGCTTCTCCGACCTCAACGCATCGACTGCATCTTCGAAGATTCCGCGATAGTCCATGAGAAGTCTCTATGCTTGCTTGAGGGCGAGGGGACCCTATTGGCCCATGCCGCGCCGTGACATAGGTCAATTCGACGCGCAACCGGCCGCCTAACCCCTTGCAGCACCAGCACTCCGCGGGACCAGGCTGGAACCATTCTAGGCGCCTCAGCCCCCAGCGCAACCCTCGGGCCGATCACGCTTGCCCAGTGCTTGGGGCAGCCTGCCGCCAGTCTTATCCTACGGCCGCTGCCCCGCTCGGCAGCTCTCGCTGCGTCCGGGGCGCGCCGGTCATCCCCGGTTCAGGCGCCGTCCGATAAGGCCAATCGCACGCCAGTGATGAGATTTCGCCACGACTTTGCCGCCGGCAGTCGTCCAATCGGTGATTTGGCTTGTCGCCCGCGGGGCGGATGCTAATGAGTCCTAGGGTTTTGGGGGATCAGTCGAAATGAAGAGCTTCTCGTCGCAGAGTTTCGCCAGCGACCAGACCGAGATACTCGAACTGGCGAAGGCCGCGGTGCGCAAGGATCCGCGCGCGCTCTTCACCAATTTCCAGTGGTTCCTCTACGAAGCGCGCGACACGGTGTTCTTCACCGCCTTCTCGAAGCTGAGCTTCGACAAGGATTCGATCGGCAATCTCGTCGCCTCCATGGTGTCGCTCGCCCCGCAGCTCACTCACGGCTTCTGGGGCGCCAATCCGGGCCAGCCCTTCGCCAAGCACATCCTCGACGCCATCACCCACATCGAGATGGTCGACGAGTTTGACGGCTATCCCGACAAATGGCTGGGCAAGTCCGAGGACATTTTCGAGCACAGGGACCTGCCTTTGTTCCGCGTCATGGCCGCCGTCCGCAAGGGCGGTCCCGATGCTGAAGGCCGCGCCTCGGTGATCCAGGTGCGCGCCAGCCATGCTTTGCTCGAAGGGTCGGATTCGGCGCTCCTCACCCGCTCACAATCGGCGGCGCATGGCGTCATGTCCGACCAGCAGAACAAGCTTCCATTCTGGCCGCGTTTCAAGGCTGCCGCCAGCGGCATGTCGCTCACCCTGTCCTATGTGCTGCTCGGCAATCTGCTTGCCGCCAAGGAAAAGCCCTGGGGCTTCAAGACGCTTGCCATCAAGCGCCATCGCCTGCGCCTTCTCGCCAATCGCCTCGGCGTGCGCCAGCGCTCGCTCTATTTCGCGCTCGTCACGCACGCCCTCAATGGCGAAGGCGCCGAGAAGTATTTCTCCGAAAAGGTCGTGGGCGCCGCCTATACGATGCTCGACGGCAACCGCAACGCTTCGGACGACAACTTCTTCCGCGTCCGTGCGCTGCAGGCGAAATTCCCCTGGTCGGAGGATTTCGTCGCCTATGTCCGCGCCGTCGACGACACCGTCGACAAGATCGAAAAGACCGACATCACCAGGTTCCAGGTGATGGCGATGACGATGTTCAAGACCATCCGGCAGCTGAACCGCATGTTCCCGTTCCTGCCCGGCAAGCGCTTCTGGCGCTTCAACAACTTCATCCATGTCGTGCTCACCCTGGTGCCGCCGCACCGCACCAACGGCCCCATGACGCAGGGCATGATCGAGCCCATCTATTGCGGCGCCTGGCACCCCGCCGCCAACATCTGCACCTTCTGCCCCGGCCGCGACTACGTCACCTTCAACTTCACCATGGAAACCCGCCACATCGCCAACGTCGACAAGATCACGACGCTGCTCGAACGCATCGAAGCGAGCGATTTCGCGCCAAGGGATAAGGTGATCGTCGAAGCGGATTAAGGCCGGAGGAACGAGGGGTACAGGTCATCCCAATTGGGATTGGTCTCTTTGAAGAGATCAATCTTCCACTGACGCTTCCATGTCTTAATGCGTTTCTCGCGCTCGATGGCGTCGTAGATAGAGCCGTGCAGTTCGAACCAGACTAGCCGAGTGACGTCGTAGCGGCTGGTGAAGCCCGGGACCGCATGGCGGCGATGCTCATCTACGCGCCTGACGAGATCGTTGGTCACACCGACCTACAGTGTGCCATTCCGCCGCGACGCGAGTAGGTACACATAGTATGTGTATTCGCGCACCGTCGATCCCCACCCTCGATGACATTTTGTGGGCGGGAGAGCCGGTGGGTAATGGCATAAGCTCGCCACCCTTGCCCATCCAATTTCCCCCCGCTACACACCGCTCCGAACACATATCCCGGAGCCGCCATGTCCAGTCAATTCGCCCGCTATCCGAGCCTCGACGGCATGCCGGTTGTCATCTCCGGGGGCGCGTCGGGGATCGGCGAGACCATCGTGCGCGAATTCGCGGCACAGGGCGCCCGGGTCGGCTTCGTCGACATCGCCGGCGAGCGTGGTGAAGCGCTCGAGGCCGAGCTGATCGCCGCCGGGCAGACCGCGAGATTCACCCGCTGCGACATCACCGACACCGCCGATTACCAGGCCGCGATCCGCGACTTCGAGCGCACGCATGGCCCCGCTCTCGCCCTCGTCAACAATGCCGCCAACGATCAGCGCATCGCCTGGAACGACGTCACCGAGGAAGCCTGGGACAAGGCGATCGCCGTCAATCTGCGCCACGCCTTCTTCGCCGCGCAGGCGGTGATCCCCGGCATGATCAAGGCGGGCCGCGGCTCGATCATCAATTTCGGCTCGATCAGCTGGATGATCCTCACCGGCAATCTCACGGCCTACACCGCCAGCAAGGCGGCCGCCCACGGCATGTCGCGCTCGCTCGCGCGCGATCTCGGCCCGCACGGCATCCGCGTCAACACGCTGGTGCCGGGCTGGATCATGACCGAGCGCCAGCTCACCCATTGGGTGGGCGAGGAGGAGAACAGGCTCATCGACACTCAGCAGGCGCTCAAGGGCCGGCTCTATCCTGCCGACATCGCGCGCATGGCGATGTTCCTTGCCGCCGACGACAGCCAGATGATCTCCGGCCAGGATTTCCTCGTCGATGGCGGCTGGGCCCACGGTTGAAGCGCCACTGGAGCAAGCACACGCCAATCGGTGCTTGCTCCAACCACTCTGCTGCCGCATTCTCCCAGCAAAAGAGCCGGCAAAAGCTGTCCTCCAGGGGGTAAGTCCATGAAGTCCAACGTCCTTGTCGCGGGCCTCGCGGCTATCTCGCTCGCTGCCTGCAGCACGGTGAACCCCTACACGAACGAGCAGCAGCTCTCCAAGACCGCCGGCGGCACCATGGTCGGCGCCGGCTCGGGCGCCGTGCTCGGCGCCATCGTGGGCACCGCCACCGGGACCGATCCGCGCGTCGCGGCGCTGCTCGGCGCCGGCATCGGCGGCATCGCCGGCGCCGCCATCGGCAGCTATATGGACCAGCAGGAGGCCGAGCTGCGCGCCCAGCTCCAGGGCACCGGCGTTTCGGTCACCCGCGTCGGCCAGCAGATCATCCTCAACATGCCGTCAAACATCACGTTCGCCATCGATTCCGCGCAGGTGCAGCCGGACTTCAACGAGACGCTGATCGCCGTCGGTCTCGTGCTCAAGAAGTTCAACAAGACAATCGTCGACGTCTATGGCCACACTGACAACACCGGCTCGGACGCGCATAATCGCGACCTGTCGCAGCGCCGCGCCGTGGCCGTCGCCACCGTGCTCGCCAATCAAGGCATCGACCAGCGCCGCTTCTATATCGAGGGCAAAGGCGAAACCGATCCCATCGCCTCCAACTCCACCGAAACCGGCCGCGCCCAGAACCGCCGCGTCGAAATCCAGATTTCCCCGATCCAGGCCGGCTAGAACAGCGGTTTACAGGGCCTTTTGAGGCCCTCGTGGGCCTGACGCGCGGCTTGCCCTATCCCGCAGGCAGCGTGGCGTGAAGGCCGCAAGGGACAAGGGGCCGCACGTTTCCTGACACACCGCTTCAGCGCCGGTTCATGCGCCCGGTGCGAACCTCCCTCATCACTCAGGGAGGCTACCGATGCTGAAACTTGCTTTCGCCACCATCCTCGTCTCGACCCTCGCCACCGCGGTTCCGGCCTTCGCGGAGGCCAATAGCGGCAGCACGATCGGCCGCGGCTGTACGCTTGATCCGTTCACCAAGACGATGCGCTGCATCGATTTCGACAACTGCACCACCGACAAGGACGGCAACAAGACCTGCCCCGTGGTCGTCACGCCGACCAGGCTGGAAGCCAGCGGCGGCGGTTCAGATCCTCAGCCCTATCTCGCCTACAAGCTGAACAAGGCGGTGATCTCGAGCTGGAACCACTAGCCAGCCGCCGGCAGCTGTGGCGCGGTCACCGGTGTCCCGGGGATCACGTCCGTCTGCGGGTTGCCGTTGAGCAGTTGCAGGCCCAGCAGGATCGCCGCCACGATGAACAGCGCGACAAGTCCGATGCGCCACCAGTTCGTCGGACCGGTTGCCCCGACGCCGGGTTCCATTTCATCGGCGGGACGGATCGAGCTGTCGTCCTCGACGTCGATCCGCGCGCCGTTCTCGTCGACGAGATAGTCCACCTGCGCGACGCTGCCGCGCTTAGCCGAGGCGCCCATTTTCGACCTCCACAAATGAGGGAAGCGGCCGTTCGCCGCGCTGCACTTCGAGCCTTATCTGTTCGATCGCGGCATCGATCTCGGCCGGATCGTAGCCGAGCCCGTCCGGATTGGCCGTTTCGCCCGTCACCTCGGCCTTGAGCTCGTTGAGCAGTTCGATCTTCTCGCGCGCCGTAAACAGCGGATTGTGCGAAATCTGCATGGGCGAGGTTCGCGCCGCGCGGCGTTCCGTAGCATCCAGCGCCATGGCTGTTCTCCTGTCGTCTCGCGTCTCGACAGGAGGAACGTGCCGCCGCCGGGCCCGGTTCCGGACCCTCAGGCGTTGACGACAATGGGCGTTCCCACCGGGCAGCGCCGGTAGAGGTCGATCACGTCGTGGAACAGCAGCCGCACGCAGCCAGACGACACCGCCCCGCCGATCGACCACACTTCCATCGTGCCGTGCAGGCGGTAGAGCGTGTCGCGGCCGTCCTGGTAGATATAGAGCGCGCGCGCGCCCAGCGGATTGGTCAGTCCCGGCGGCATGCCATTGGCGAATTCGCGCGTTTCGGGCTGGCGCTCCATCATCTCCTTGGTCGGCGTCCACACCGGCCATTCGGCCTTGCGGCCCACCTTGGCGCGCCCGTTCCAGGTGAAGCCGTCGCGCCCGATGCCGCAGCCATAGCGGATCGCCATCCCGCCTTCCTGCACCAGATAAAGGTGGCGCTCGGAGGTGTTGACGACGATCGTCCCCGGCCGCTCTCCCGTGGGGTCCGGCACCTGGGTGCGGAACATGTCGGGGTCGAGCTTGGTCAGGTCGATCGCCGGCACCGGGAACCGCTCATTGGGTAGCGGCCCGTACATCGTGAGGTAGTAGTCCGAAAATTGCGGCTGGTCGATCCGCTCCATCCGCTTGGAGGTCGCGCAACCGCTCAGTGCGAGCGCAGCGAAACTTGCTCCGCCGGCAAGGAATGCGCGGCGCGAGGGGTCGGACAGAACTGCAGTCATCAATAAACTCTGGTCTCGGAAATGCCCGTTCCACCAACGCCGGGCGCAAGGAACTGGTTCCTTACCCGAGTCTCCCTTAACGCTGGCAAAACCCCCGATCACAATCGGGTCAACGGCAACGCGGACAAAGCCTGGTGCTGCAGAGAGGATTGAATTCGGCTCCTCTCGCCGCACGTCGTTGAAATCGCTGCGATTCGTTTGCGCTTTCGAAGGCTGTGTCCCACCACTGTGCATCTCGCACAAGCTGGCTAGGGGGCGCTATACCCGTCTGCGCGGCCCATCCCCGAGAACCGCGCCGATGACCGGAGGTGGCCGGTGGGGATAATTGGTTGTGGCGAAGGCGATGGGGAGAGGATCGGATGCGCATTGCTGCACACACGGTGGGACCTGGGGGCGGGAGGAGAAGCAGGGCCGGTCGAACCCTTGGTCCACACCCTGGGGGAGCTCTACGGGGCTACGGCGTGGGGCAACGGCTAGGGGGCCCAGAGGGGGAATAGAAGGAGCCGACCTCTCGACGCTGCCAGCTCGAATGCGTGGCAAAAGTAAAGGTGGTCCCCCGGGGGCACACGAGGGCTGTATGAGCCAAGCTTTGGTCCCTTTGCCGCGGCCGCTTCCAACTACCCTATATACACCAAACAGGGCCCCATCCTAATGGGTGGGGTAATCTCGCCCCCTCGAAAAGGCCGCGACCCGGGGACGAAAGGCACGATGCTCCCGCCCCCAAGAAAAGTTACGCCCCGGCGATTGCGGAGTAGACCGAGACTCCAAACCACGCACACGTGGCCCAGAGGAGGAGCCGCAGCGGAAGGTCAACCTGTCCCCATACCCCGGAGCACCATCGCAACGAGGCGCGAAACCGCTGGCTTGGATGACGCCCTGGACGCAGCCCCCATGGCCGCCAGCGCGTACCGGGCGCTTTCCTCAACGTTGGTTTTGGTGTCGAGTTCACCAGCCTTCCGGGCGCGATCAATGAGATCGGCCACCAGCCCATGGAGGTGATTGTGCGCCTCGTGGATGTGCGGCTGGGCGTGAAGCACTTGCGACAGGTCCCCGTGATGGTCGTGGGCGTTGTGCTGGGCATAGGCGACAAGTACTGCGTCCAGCGCAGCCAGCGGGCTCGAGTGCCGATCGCGGATGGCTTCGAGGTCTTCGACGTGCGCGGCGATCTGGCGGCGATGCCACGCAGCCAAAATCTCCGGCACATCCTTGAAGTACTTGTAGAGGGTGGCGCGGCCTATGCCGGTCTCTTGAGCAACGCGGGCCATGGTGACGCCGTGGAGACCCTCTGCCGCCGCGATGCTGGCCGTCTGGTCCATGATCGCGTCGGCCACCGCCGAGCGGTGCGCTTCAATGCTGTCGTGCCAAAGCTTGGGCATGTCGGGACTATGCCACGTCCTTGTCGCCGCGTCGAGACAAACTGTCTTGACAACGATACAGAGTGTCTCGATAAATCCCAACGTCAGCTCAAGGAGGAGAGGATGGCACGAGCCGCAACGGGAATGCCCCAGTGGGTGAAGGTCTTCATCGGCGTTGGCGTTCTCGCCATCGTGGTCGTTGGTGTCCTAATAGCGATGGGCCACGGACCATGGCAGCACGGGGCGATGGGCGGGATGCACGGATGACCCTCTCGCCTCCGTGGCGCAAGCTGGTGCTGTTCCTGCACGTCACCAGCTCCGTGGGCTTCCTTGGCGCGGTGGCAGCGTTCCTCGCGCTTGCCATCACGGGCGCGACGGCCGAGGCTGAGTTGGCGCACGCCGCCTATCAGGCCATGCAGGTCGTCACGTGGCAGATCGTTGTGCCGCTCGCCGTCCTGACCCTGATCATCGGTGTCGTGCAGTCGCTGGGCACCCCGTGGGGCCTGTTCCGCTACTACTGGGTGATCGTGAAGCTGGTCCTCACGCTGATCGCTCTTGCCGTCTTGATGTTGCAAACACAGACGGTGGACGCCCTTGCCGCAGCAGCAAACGCTGGCGACCTCACGGGCCTGTCAGGTGCGCGGTTCTCGATGATGCTTCACGGCGTCGGGGGCGCGACGGTCCTCCTTATTGCCAACGTTCTGTCTGTCTACAAGCCGCGTGGCATGACCTCCTTGGGGCAACGGGCCATTAGAGCGGCTGCCGACGAGCGGTAGCCGGGCGGAGAGCCATGAGGTCCCCGCCCCCGTCTGTTCACGCTACGGCGTCAAACACCTGGACCCCAAGCCATACGCAGAACGACCACATCACCACACGGAGCAAGAGCTTCGTGGGGCCGTATTGGTAGACGCCAGTCTTCGAGTGCTTGTAGGGACGGGGCATAGGCAGGGACACGTGCATCACCTCTGTGTATCACCAAGCGCGGCGAAAACCACAGCGGTTCCAGATACTTCTGGGATTTCAACGAGATGTGGTGGTGCTGCAAGAGAGGATTGAACTCTCGACCTCTCCCTTACCAAGGGAGTGCTC
>CAZASR010000041.1:0-20314 GCA_964487765.1 uncultured Devosia sp.
CATCCAGGTCTGCGGCTTGAGGATCAAGACCTTCTCGCCGGCGATGGTGCCTTCGGCGACGAGGCCCCTGAACTTTTCGCGAAAGGGCGGGAAGTGCTGGCGCCGGGCGATCTCCTCGACGGCAAGGAAACCGATATTGTGGCGGTTGCGGCTGTGCTTGTCCCCGGGATTGCCGAGGCCGACGATCATATGCATCGCCTGTCTCCCGGTGGTGCAGGCAAGGGCAGGGCGGCCGGAAGGCCACCCTGCGAAGGCCGGTTATTTCTTGGCCGGAGCGGCAGCTTCGGCCGTGGCTTCTTCCGCCGGGGCCGCGGCGGCGGCCTCTTCCGAGCGCAGGCCCGAGGGCGCCGCGATGGTGGCGATCGTCAAATCCGTCTCATGGGTACGGATCGACGTACCCTTGGGCAGTTCGATCGAGGAAAGATGGATGGAATCGCCAACTTCCTTGCCGGTGAGGTCGACGGTGATCGCTTCGGGAATGGCATTGGCCGGGCAAAGCATTTCGAGGGTGTGGTGCACGATGTTGAGCACGCCACCCTTCTTGATGCCGGGGCTGGCTTCCTGGTTGAGGAAGTGGACGGCGACTTCGACGTGCAGCTTGGTGTTGGCGCCGACGCGCAGGAAGTCGACATGCAGCGCCTTGTCCTTGACCGGATCAAGCTGATAGTCGCGCGGAATGACGCGGTGCTTTTCGCCCTCGACGTCCACCTCGATGACGCGGCTCAGAAAGCCGCCGGCATAGATGGACTTCATCGCCTCGTTGTAGCCGATCGAGATGGGGAGAGGGTCTTTCTTGTCGCCGTAGATGACGGCCGGAATCCAGCCTTCACGACGCAGTGCACGAGCGGCCCCCTTGCCCACCCCGCTCCGCGCCTTGGCAGCAATGACGTTTGCCATGGAACGTATCCTTGGGTTGGTGCTGTCTTTCGGCAGAAATGACAGCGCGCCCGTCCTCCAGGGGTGACGGGCGCTTCATGCGGCGGGTCTATAGGGGAAAGGGCCCCGCGAGGCAAGGGTTTCAGCCGGGTGGCGGGGCGTA
Source organism: uncultured Devosia sp. (assembly GCA_964487765.1). Classification (GTDB taxonomy): domain Bacteria; phylum Pseudomonadota; class Alphaproteobacteria; order Rhizobiales; family Devosiaceae; genus Devosia_A. The sequence goes on from CAZASR010000041.1 coordinate 1,040, forward strand.
GCCCCTGGGCGCCTCCATCATGAGGCCGATGAGGTGGTCGTCGGGATCGCGAATGAAGGCCATCCACAAATCGTGGTCGGGCATCGGCGCGGTCAGATGCGGCTCGCTCTCGATGGTGACGCCCTTGTCGCGCAGCGCTTTGACGGCGTGGGCGAGGTCGGGCACGCGGAAGTAGATGGCGCCCTGGGCGACGGTGACGGGCTCGCCGCTTTCGGGCGGAGACAGCATCAGGCGCACGCCGGCGCAGTCGAAGAAGACCAGATCACCGTAGCGATAGAGTTTCCTGAGACCGAGCTTGGATTCGTAGAAGGCTTCCGAGCTGTCCGTGTCGCCGACGGCGAGCGCGATCTGGCCGATTTGATTGAGGTGCATGATTGGGCTCCCGGCGGGAGAGTAGCACGCCGTCAGCCGTCCTGCAGGGCCGTGACGCGGCCGTGGAGGTAGGAGCGCACCGCGGGGTCGGTGGTGAGGCCGATGGCGACGGTGAAGGCAGTGATGGCGCCCTGCCGGTCGCCCGTGGCGGCGCGGAGATGGGCGAGGGCGGCCCAGTAGGGCTGGTAGGACTGCATGCGCTTGTCGTCGGCGAGGGGCGCGATGGCGGCGAGGGCGGCAGCGGCTCCCTCGAGCTCGGCGAGGGCGACGGCGCGGTTGAGGATAACGACCGGCGAGTGCGTGCGCGCATGGAGGTGATCGTAGAGCGCGACGATCGCCGACCAGTTGTCGCGGCCGGCGAGACGGCGGGCGATATGCGCCGACTGGATGGCGGCCTCGAGCTGGTAGCGGCCGGTGGGGCCGGACTGGCTGGCGTCGTGGAGAAGGGATTCCGCGGTGCGGATCAATGAGTCGTCCCAAAGGCTTGTGTCCTGCCGTTCGAGCGGGACGTAAGCGCCGGCGGCATCGCGGCGCGCGGCGCGGCGAGCCTCGGCGTAGAGCATGAGGGCAAGCATGCCCTTGGCCTCGGGTTCGGCGGGAAGCAGCGAGACGATGAGGCGGCCGAGCCAGACGGCCTCGTCGGCCATCTCCGGCACGCCCTGGTCGCCAACCTCCGACCAGCCCTTGGTAAAGGCGGCATAGACGGCGTCGAGCACGGCCTCGAGACGCTCGGGCAGGTCCTCGGGTTCGGGGATGGCGAAGGGGATGCCGGCGTCCCTGATGCGGGCCTTGGCGCGGACGAGGCGCTGGCCCATCGTGGTGGACGGGATGAGGAAGGCGCCGGAGATGTCCTCGGCGGTCATGCCGAGAATGGTCTGGAGGATGAGCGGGGCGCGCATGCCGCGCTCGATGGCGGGGTGAGCGCAGGCGAACATCAGAGCCAGGCGGCGGTCGGGGATCGCGGCGGGGGCCTGCGCGGCCTCCTCGATCTCGTCGGCGATGAGCTTCACGTGATCCTCCCCGGCGCAGCGCGTCTGGCGACGACGGACGGCGTCGGTCTGGCGGCGGCGCGCCACGGTCAGCAACCAGGCATCGGGATTGTCGGGAATGCCGTCGGCGGGCCACATGCGGAGCGCGGCGGCGAAGGCTTCGCCCAGCGCATCCTCGGCGCCCGCGACGTCGCGCGTGCGGGCGGCGAGGAAGGCGACGAGGCGGCCGTAGCTTTCGCGCGCGACGCGCTCGGCGGCACGGCGGGCAGCCGCATGGGCCACCTCGCCGGCATCATCGGGCGGGCTCAGGAGGGGGTCCTCACTGCCAATTGCCCTTGGGCACGTGAACGGGGCGGATTTCGATGGCCCCGTAGCGCGAGGAGGGGCAGCGCTTGGCCCAGGCAACAGCCTCGTCGAGGTCGGCGGCTTCGACGAAGAAGTAGCCGGCGAACTGCTCCCTGGCGTCGGCATAGGGGCCATCGAGCACGTCGCCGCCGCGCACGATAGTGCCGTCCCCGGCGGGCTCGAGGCGCTCGCCGCCGCTTGCGCCTTCAGCCTTGTTCAAGGCTTCGTTGAAGGCGGCATAGTCGGCCCAAAGCTGCTTCTGGTCGGCAGCGGCCATGGCGGCGTCGTCGTGGTGGATCAGCATCATGTAGCGCATTGGTCTCTCCTGTGAGGTGCCGGAGCGTCAGGCCCGGATGCTACAATGACGGGGAGCCGGCGGCGATTTCGACTCCGGCTCCCACCGCGGTGAAGAAAATCAGCCGCCGGTCGGCCAGACCGGGCGGATTTCGATACTGCCGGCGCGGGCGGAAGGACATTTGGCGGCCCAGGCGATGGCCTGATCGAGGTCGGGCACATCGATGATGTAGTAGCCGCCGATCTGCTCCTGGGTTTCGGCGTAGGGACCGGAGAGGACCACAGCTTTCTTGTCGCGCACGCGCACCGTGGTGGCGTCGGGGGTGGGACGCAGGCGTTCGCCACCGACATAGACACCGGCCTTGACGAGGGACTGGTGGTAGGCCCCGAACTCCTCGCTCATGCCGGTATCGCCCCACGGTGGGCAGCGCGTTCATCGTCGCTTCGTTGCCGGTGATCAGCAGCATGTATTTCATCATCGTCTCCTGGTGTTGGCGCCATGGCGAGGTGCCCTGGCACGACAATGACGGGAGTCCGGCGCAGAGTTCTACATTTCGCGGGGTGAAATGTTATCAGGACATCACTTCACGAATTTCGACGTGACCCCAAAGCGCTGCCGGGCACTTCGCGGCCCAGGCCTGCGCGGCATCCATGTCGGCGGCCTCGATAAGGTAGTAGCCGCCGAGCTGTTCGTGCGTGTCGGCATAGGGGCCGTTGTGGACCTGCACGCCATCCTTGTTGGCGTGGATGGTGCGGGCGCTGCGGGTGGGAGCGAGACCGCCGGTCGAGACGAGGGCGTCGGCCTTTTTCAGGGCGTCGCTATATTCGCCCATCTTGTCCATCCACATCGCCATGTCCTCGGACGAGATGGCCTCGCCGGCGGCTTCGTTGGCGTAAAGCAGCAGCATGAATCTGGACATTGACGGTTCCTCGTGTGGCGCGGCAGGGCCGTTTCATGATGATGTCGGGCGAGGATGCGCGAGTTCGACAATGCCTATGTCGAATATTGGCGGAAGCGGCCTCCCCTTCATCCGCCCTTCGGGCACCTACTTCCACCAGGGGAGAAGGCCGCTCGTCTCTCACTCTCAGCTCCATGGCCTTCTCCCTTGTTGGGAGAAAGTGGCGAAGCCGGGTGAGACCGCTTGCGCCGACCCGCGGGATCAGTCGAACAGGCTGCTGACGCTTTGTTCGCTGGCGGTGCGGGCGATGGCTTCGCCGATGAGGGGGGCGATGGAGATGCGGCGGATGTTGCCGACGGCGGCGACTTCGGGCCGGGCCTCGATCGAATCGGAGACGACGAGCTCCCGCAGCTTGCTCGCCGACACCTTGTCGGGAGCCAGTTCGCTGAGCACGCCATGGGTGATGTAGGCCGAGACGCTGCGCGCGCCGGCCTTGATCAGCGCCTCGGCGGCGTTCACCAGCGTGCCGCCGGAATCGACGATGTCGTCGATGAGGATGCAATCCTGGCCGTCGACGTCGCCGATGATGTTCATGACTTCGCTGACGCCGGCGCGCGGGCGGCGCTTGTCGACGATGGCGAGATTGACGCCGAGGCGCTGGGCCACGTCGCGAGCGCGCACCACGCCCCCCACATCGGGCGACACGATCATGGTGTTGCTGATATCGTATTTTTCGCGGATGTCGCGGAAGACCACCGGCGCCGAGCTGAGATTGTCGGTGGGGATGTCGAAGAAGCCCTGGATCTGGCCGGCATGCAGATCGAGCGTGAGGACGCGGTTAGCCCCGGCGACCGTGATGAGGTTGGCGACGAGCTTGGCGGAGATGGGCGTCCGCGGCGCCGATTTGCGATCCTGCCGGGCGTAGCCGAAATAGGGAAGCACCGCGGTGATGCGGCGGGCCGAGGAGCGGCGGAGCGCATCGGTGAGAATGAGCAGCTCCATGAGATTGTCGTTGGCCGGGTAGCTCGTCGATTGCAGGACGAAGACGTCCTCGCCGCGGACGTTCTCGTGAATTTCGACGAACACTTCCTTGTCGGCGAAGCGCTTGACCGTGCAATCGGTGAGGGGGAGTTCGAGATAGTCGGCGACGGCCATGGCCAGGGCCCGGTTCGAGTTGCCGGTGACCAGTTTCATGGTGCCATGCCCCGTGCCTTTTGGAGAGTTGGCGGCTGTTTATAGGGCCGCGCCGCCATGTGCAATGCGCCTTATGACGGAACGATGAAGGCGATTAACGGAGGCCTATGATTGCGATCTGCCGGCCGGTGTTGAGGCCGTGGTGCGTCGCGTAGCGGTGCGAGAAGTATCTGGCCGGGTTGGCGTAGGTGCAGATGCCGAGGTCGCCGACAAGGCCGACGCCGGCGGTGAAGAGCTGCTCGGTCAGCAGGCCGGGGATATCGAAATGCTCGCGGGTCTTGCCCGGGGGAATGCTGACGTAGCTCGCGGCGGCGCTGTCCCCGGCCACGATCCCGCGTGCGGTGTCGGGGCCGACTTCGTAATTGGCGCCGGAGATGGTGGGGCCGATGGCGGCGCGGATGCGGGCGGGATCGGCGCCGAGCGCGACCATTGCCGCGACGGTGGCGGGGACGATGCCCCCCACGGCGCCTTTCCAGCCGGCATGTGCGGCACCGATAATGCCCGCATCCGGATCGGCGAGCAGCACGGGGGCGCAGTCGGCGGTGAGGATGCCGAGGGCGATGTCGCCGCGATTGGTGACCATGGCGTCGGCTTCGATGGCGACGGTGCGGTCGGGCCGCTCCGTGAGCGTGACGACCCTTGTGGAGTGGATCTGGCGGAAAACGACGAGATCCTTGACGTCGTAGCCACCGATGGCGTTGGCGGCGCTGGCGCGGTTGGAGACGACGAGGTCGGGATTGTCGCCCTGGGTGATCGACATGTTGTTGCCGGCGAGGTCGCCCTTGGAGCGCCCGCCCTCGCGGCCGAAGAAGCCGTGGCGGATGCCGGGCACGTCCAGCACCTTGCTGATGGTGTAGGGCGCGGGCATCTCAGAACCCTCCAGGCTTGAGGCCGGGGGAATGAGCGCACAGCACCTTGAACAGCGTGCCCATCTGGTCGGGCGAGGTGAGACGCTCGATGGCGCGGGCGATGTTGCCGGCTTCGTGGGGATTGGCGCGGGCAAGGGCCCTGGCGCGCTCGCCGATGCCGAGCCGAAGCAGCCAGTCGCCCTGCGTGGCGAGATCGGTCACCGCGAGGCCGGTGGATTTGGCCGCCGCGGCAAGAACCTCGAAATTCACATGGGAGGAAATGTCAGCCTCGCCCGGCGCCTCGAGCGGATCGGCGAAGGCGTGATCCTTCATCGCCTGGAGTGTCTCGCCGGTTTGCGTGGCGCCATAGCCGTAGTCGATGGCGAGGATGGCGCCGCCCTGGACGGCGACCTTGCGTGCGATGCGCTGCATGGCGTCAGCCGCGGCCGCGCCGAGCTCGAGCACTTCGCCGGGAAAGGCGCCGTGGACGGCTTCGGGCGCCGCCGACTCGGCGATGGGCGTGGGCGAGAGTCCGAAGGTGCGCACATCGTCCTTGAGGCCGACGAGGCGCTCGTGCCAGCCATCGTCGGTCTTGACGAACTGCTTGATGGGCAGGGCGTCGAAGAACTCGTTGGCGACCACGAAGAGCGGATCGTCGCTCACCGCATCGATCTCGCTTGCCCAATAGGGCGAGTAGTGGCCAAGGCGCTTTTCCTGCTCCTCCCTTAGAATATTGTTCGACTCGAGCAGCTGGAGGTGCAGGGCGTTCTCGAAACCATCGGCCTTGCTCGCGGCGCGCAATGCATCCTGCATCAGCGTGCCGCGACCGGGGCCGAGCTCGAGCAGCGTAAAGCTCGTGGGCTGGCCCATCTGCTGCCAGAGATTGACGAAGAAGAAGCCGATGAGCTCACCGAACATCTGGGTGATCTCGGGCGCGGTAATGAAGTCGCCGGCAGCGCCGATGGGGCGACCCACTGCGTAGTAGCCGTGACGCGGGTGGCTGAGGCAGAGGCCCATATAGGTGGCAAGCGAGATCGGGCCGGTGGCGCGAATCTGCGCGTCGATCTGTTCGGCGAGGGTGAGGGATTGCTTAGCCATGGGGACGCGTCCTGGCGATGGCGACAAGGGCGATGCCTGCGGCGAGGACCGGAAGGTTCAGCACCATGCCCATGGTGAGCCAGCCGGTGCCGAGGAGGTAGCCGAGCTGGGCGTCGGGAAGGCGCCAGAGCTCGACGAGGCTGCGGCAGAGGGCATAGCCGATGCCGAAGATGCCGGCGGTGAGGCCGGGATATTTGAGCCAGCCGAGGCGGCGGGTGCCGATCATGACGACGACAAACAGCAACAAGCCCTCGAGCCCGGCTTCGTAGAGCTGGGTGGGGTGGCGCGGAAGCTGTTCGGGATCGGTTGGGAAGACCACGCCCCAGGGTAGATCGGTGGGCGCGCCGTAAAGCTCGGCATTGATGAAATTGGCGATGCGCACGAGGAAGATGCCGATGGTCGAGATGGCACCGAGCAGGTCGAGGGCCGAGAGCACCGCGCCGCCGTGGCGGCGGACGAACAGCCACATGGCGACGATGATGCCGGCGAGCCCGCCGTGAAAGCTCATGCCGCCATCCCACAGGGCGATGATCTCGCCCGGGTTCGCGGCGTAGAATGGCAGATTGTAGAAGAGGACGTATCCCAGCCGTCCGCCCAGCACGATGCCGACGATGGCCCAGAAGGCGAAGTCCCAGATGGCACCGGCGGGGAAGGGGGGACAGTTGTCCGCCCACAAATGCTCGCGCCGCAGCAGGGTGGTGGCGTACCAGGCGCCGCCGAAGACGCCGGCAAGGTAGCCCAGCGCATACCAGCGAATGACCAGGGGACCGAGCTCGAGGGCGATCGGGCTGATGGGCGGAAAGGGCACTCGTCAGGCTCGTTCTGTTGTTGGTCGCGCGTTCGACCGGGGCAAAGCGGCCGGCCCGGCGCGCTCCGGTGCGTCCTTGTAGGCGGGCTGGCAGGCTGGTCAAGCCGTGCGCCAGCTTCTAAATAGGGGCCCGAATATGAGGAACGGAGGCGCCAATGGCCCAGAGCAGCCGAATTCTGGACAATGTGGGCAGGTTGATGAACGACGCGGCGGGTGTCGCCGACGGCGTGCGCCGCGAGGCCGAGACGATGATCCGGGCGCAGGCGGAGCGCTTCGTGATGGACATGAACCTGGTCAAGCGCGAGGACTATGACGCGCTGCGCGAACTGGTGCAGGCGCAAGCCGCCGAGCTCAGGGCGCTCAAGGCGGAGGTCGAGGCCCTCAAGGGCGCAGGCGCTCCGCCGGCCAAGTGAAGATAGCGGTCATCGCCGACATCCACGGCAACCGCCTCGCACTCGAAGCGGTGCTGGAGGACATTGCGCGAGACAAGGTCGACGGCATCTTCAATCTCGGCGACCTCGTGTCGGGGCCGCTGGAGCCGAACTGGGTGGCCGATATCCTGATGGAGATCGACATCCCGACGGTGCGCGGCAATCACGAGCGCGAGCTGATCGACAAGCCGCCGGACAAGCTCAACAAGGTCGACCGCTTCGCGCAGACGCAGATGGAATCGCGGCACCGCGCGTGGCTCAATGCGCTGCCGCCGACGCTGGCGCTGCTCGACGACATCTTCCTGTGCCACGGAACGCCGACATCGGACACGGATCCATGGCTCGACAATTGGTGGGACGGGCGGACAGTGACGACGCCCGACGAAGCCACTGTGGCGGCCAAGGCCGAGGGCTTCGACTTTCCGGTGATGCTGTGCGGGCATACGCATGTGCCGCGCGCGGTGCGGCTCAGGGACGGGCGGCTGATCGTCAATCCCGGTGCGGTGGGGCTGCAGATGAACCACGGCTCGCCCGACGCGCGCTATGCGACGATCGAACTGCGCGGGGGCAAGTATTACCCGTCGTTCCACGCGGTGCCGTACGACCATTTCGCGGCGGCGCGACAGGCCGAAGCCAACGGCTTTCCGCAGTGGCGCGAGGCGCTGGTGACAGGCTGGGCCGGGGCAAAGGGGCTGTTCTGAAACGCGCCACCGCGCCCGCTATCCCGATCACATGTTCAAATCTGGTACCGATTTCCGGGGTCCGGGCGGGCGTGATTAATCGGTTCTTAACAATCTGAGCGGGATCATCCACAGAAGAAAGCCGCGATGGCCGGTTCGGGGGATTCCCCTGAATCAGCACACTGCCTAGGGTGCAGCCAAGGCACGATTCGTGGGCGATCCGCGTGCGGTAAGTTCCTTTGAGTACAGCGTAATTTCTTTCACGCTCACGGCGGGAACCACTATGTCTCTTCTTGAATTCGAGCCTGAAACCGCTCTTCACCCGGTCGACATCATCGAGCATATCGCGGCGATCAACGACTGGAATTTCGAGCGGCAGGACGCCGACGAAATCTCGATCTCGGTCCGCGGCGCGTGGAGCGATTATCATGTGTCGTTCAACTGGATGCAGGACCTCGAGTCGCTGCACATCGCCTCGGCGTTCGACCTCAAGGTGCCCGAAGCGCGCCGGCCCGAGGTGAGGGCGCTGATCGCGCTCGTCAACGAGCAATTGTGGATCGGGCATTTCGACATGTGGAACAATGAGGGCGTGATCCTGTTCCGCAACTCGCATTTGCTCACCGGCGGCGCGGAAGTGAGCCCGCAGCAATGCGAAGCGCTGCTGCGCTCGGCGACGGAAAGCTGCGATCTCTACTATCAGGCCTTCCAGTTCGTCGTCTGGGCCGGTAAGTCGGCTTCCGAAGCACTCGAAAGCGTGCTGTTCGAGACCGTTGGGGAAGCCTGAGCGCGCGGCTCCCCGCACAAGGGAGCTGAAGCGTGGCTGAGCAAACTCTCAAGGATATCGGTCCGGTCGTTCTGGTCGGGGCCGGCAAGATGGGCCTCGCGATGGCGCGCGGCTGGATCGCAGGCGGGCTGCCGCCGGACCGGCTGGTACTGGTCGATCCGTTCCCGGGCGAGCCGGCGCAGGCATTCGTACAGGACACCGGCGTGCGGCTGATGAAGACGGCCGAGGGCGTGCTGACGCAGGTGCTTGTGCTCGCGGTCAAGCCGCAGAACATGATTCCAGTGCTGCAGCAGGTGCTGCCGGTGGTGGGCAGGCACACGCTGGTGATTTCCATCGCCGCGGGCATTTCGCTCAACACCCTGGCGACGGGGCTCGACACCGAGCGCGTCGTGCGCGCCATGCCGAACACGCCCGCGCAGGTGGGAAAGGGCATCACCGGGGTGGTGGGGCTCGCGATCAGCGAGACCGACCGCGAGGTGGCCAATCTACTGCTGCGCGCGGTGGGCGAGGTGGCCTGGTTCGACGCCGAGAACATGATCGACGCGGTGACCGCCGTCTCGGGCTCGGGTCCGGCTTATGTGTTCTACATGGTCGAGGCGCTGGCGGTGGCGGCGATGCGGCAGGGGTTCGATCCGCCGCAGGCGATGCATTTCGCGCGGCAGACCATCATCGGTGCGGCAGCGCTGCTCGAGGCGGACGAGACGCCGGCCTCGCAATTGCGCGAGAACGTGACCTCGCCCAAGGGGACGACGGCGGCGGCGCTGTCGGTGCTGATGGCGGCCGACGGGCTCGAGCCGCTGATGGAGCGCACGGTGCGCGCGGCGCGGCAGCGCAGCGAGGAACTCGGCCGTGGCTGAAATCACCTATGCCGAGTTCGAGCGCGTCGACATCCGGGTGGGGACGGTGGTGGAGGCGCGGGAATTTCCACAGGCGCGCAAGCCCGCCTACATCCTGATGATCGATTTCGGGCCCGAGATCGGGATCAAGAAGAGCTCGGCACAGATCACGGTGCACTATGCGCCGGAGACGCTGGTGGGCCGCCAGGTGCTCGGCGTCGTCAACTTTCCGCCGCGGCAGATCGGGCCGGTCCGCTCGGAAGTGCTGACGCTGGGCTTTGAGGATGAAGCCGCTGCGATCGTGTTGGCCGGAACGGACCGACCGGTGCCGAACGGGAAGAAATTGATGTGAGCCGTCGGCGGGGCCAGGCTCGGCTGACACCGTGCCTCTCGACGAGCTCGAAATCGGCCGACGTCGAATCGTTCATCTCATGGGTCCTGAGAAGCGCGCCGATCCGATAGGGCCTGCTGTCCATCGCGCTCCTCACGCGGCGCCGAGTTGTCAGATGTCGTCGGTCAGCTTCAGCCTGTCGAGAGTCGGGCGGTCGAGCGGGTCGACCATGCCGACGAAGAATTTGAGCACGGTGCGCTTGCCCTCGGGCGGCAAGGCCGCGATGGCGGCGTCGATGCGGCTGGTCTGCGTGGCCGACAGGACCTCGAAGAAGCGCCGGCCTTTCTCGGTAGCGTGGAGCAGGCGCTGGCGGCGGTCCGATTCGCCGGTCTTCTGCTCGATATAGCCATTGTCGATCAACTGGCGCAGCACGCGGGCGAGGCTCTGCTTGGTGATCTTCAAAATATCGAGAAGGTCGGCGACGGGCATGCCGGGCTTGAGATTGACGAAATAGAGGACCCGGTGGTGGGCGCGGCCGAATCCCTGGCGTGCGAGCAGCGCGTCGGCATCGCCTACGAAATCCCGATATGCGAAGAAAAACAGGCCCATGACGTCGAGCGGCATGGCCGCATAGGGATCGCCTGCGGGATTTATGTCAGCACTGTTGACATTTATTGGGGCGGGTGCCATTGTGACTCCATTACGAGCCCGTCGAAAGCTTATCCCAAAGCCGTTCCGGTTTGCCAAGGCCGGGGCTTTTCGAGCAAGATTGCGATGGGGGAGCGGGCCGGCCGAGCCGGTCCGAAAGTGGAGGCGAGGATGGCTATTCCAATGGACCAGCGCGACGGCTGGATCTGGTTCGACGGCGAGTTGAAACCGTGGAAGGACGCGAAGCTCCACGTCCTTACCCATGGCCTGCACTACGCCAGTTGCGTGTTCGAGGGCGAGCGCGCCTATGGCGGCGAAATCTTCCGCTTGCGCGAGCATACGGAGCGGCTCATCCAATCGGGCAAGACGCTCGACTTCACCATTCCCTACAGCGCGGACGAGATCGAGGCGGCCAAGCGGCTGGTGCTCGAAAAGAACGGCCTGACCGATGCCTATGTGCGCCCCGTCGCGTGGCGCGGTTCGGAGGAGTTGTCGGTTCCGGCGCGCAACAATACGGTGCACCTAGCGATCGCGAGCTGGGTGTGGCCGTCCTATTTCTCGGTGGAAGAGAAGCTCAAGGGCATCCGGCTCGAATGGAGCAAGTGGAAGCGCCCCAGCCCCGAGACCATCCCCTGCAAGGCCAAGGCCGCGGGACTCTATATGATCTGCACGCTCAGCAAGGACGCGGCGATGGCCAATGGTTATGCCGATGCCCTGATGCTCGACTATCGCGGCTATGTCGCGGAGGCGACGGGCGCGAACGTGTTCTTCATCAAGGGCGATGAAATCCACACGCCCGACCCCGACTGCTTCCTCGACGGCATCACCCGGCGGACGGTGATCGGGCTGGCCAAGGAGAAGGGCTACAAGGTGGTGGAGCGGCATATCATGCCGGAGGAGCTCGCGAACTACGATGAGTGCTTCCTGACGGGCACGGCCGCGGAAGTGACGCCGGTGTCCCTCATCGGCGAGTACAGCTTCAAGCCGGACAAGGGCTGCGAGACGCTGATCAATGCCTACGCCGAAGCGGTGACGCCCAAGCAGGTTGCCGCAGAGTAGCCCGCGCTTCCGATCGAATTCGTGCAACCCCGCCCCCGTGGCGGGGTTTTCGTTCTCGGTGATCACAATGGCGCGCGGGACTTGTGCCCTGATCGGCGATGGATATGCTCACTGAGCGGCTGGTGGCGAATTGGGGGATCGCACATGTCCGGGGGGCTTGGACGTCGTGTCGGCGGCTGGCTTCGCGCCGCCTTGGGCGGGCTGACGCTGGCGGTCTTTTGCGGCGAGGCCGCAGCCGAAGTGAAGGTGACCGTCCACACGCGCGACCACCTCGTGTGGGGGACGACGGCTGCCGCGCTTGTGCGCTCCATGAACTCCAACCCCGTGCGCGGCGACCACGGCAACGCCTATGCCTCGATCCATCCCACCTACGATCTGTCGGTGAAGACCAGGGAACGCGGCGGACAGTGCCGCGCCGAGGTGACGGTGCGGCTGCGCTTCGATTTGACCCTGCCCAAGGCGGCAAGCCCAGATGGGATGAGCAGCCGGACGCGATCGGCCTGGAACAGCTTCGCCAATTATGCGCGCAAGCATGAGGCGTGGCACCAGCGGAGCTACACCAGCTGCGCCGAGGGATTCGTGAGCAAGGCCAAACGGATGGCTGCCGGCCAGTGCTTTGCTCTCCAGAGCGATATCAGAACGGCATTCAACCAGATGAAGCGCGACTGCGAGGCCAAGCAGATCGCCTATGACCGCGGGCAGCGCCCGGTCGTGGCCGGGATGGCGCTGTTTTCAATGGCGCGAGCGCAGCGGGGGCGCTGAGACGGGGCTTGGCAAATTGCGGCACTGCCGTTCATCGGCTGTACAGGCCTGGCAGGCGGGAATGGCCGGAAGGGAGCTCGCTCGCCATGCCGATGCTGCGCCGTCTGTTCGGTGGCGCAGGCGAATGCCGGCGGCGATTTCGCGCGCCCAGTCGGCTGATGGTCAAAATCCGCTACGGCCCGAACGATGGCCGAGGGACTCCGGCTGGATGACATTCCTGCTCGACGGGACGCAGACCGACGAGATGATGCCGTAGCGTGGTCGCGGTCCTCACCCGAGGATCAGCTCCAGCGGGCCCTGGCCTTATCGTCGGCGTCGAGGGCATCGACCCAGCGATCGCCGCCGGCGGTCGCTTCCTTCTTCCAGAAGGGGGCGTCGGTCTTGAGGTAATCCATCAGGAATTCGGCGGCGGCAAAGGCGGCCTGGCGGTGGGGGGCGAGGGTCATCACCTGGACGATGGGATCGCCGGGACGAAGCGTGCCGTAGCGGTGGATGACGCCTTCATCGAGCAGGGCGAAGCGGGTATGGGCATCGCGAACCATGTCGCCGATCTGGTTGAGTGCGAGCTCCGGATAACATTCGAGCGTGAGTGCGGCGACAGGATCGTCGGGCGCCGAGCGGACGATGCCGGTGAAGGTGACGATGGCACCGGCGCCTTCGGTCATTTCGGCGAAGGCGTTGAGCTCGGCGCCGGGATCGAAGGGCGCCTCCTGAATCCGGATCGACATTCTAGCCGCCGGTCATGGGCGGGAACAGCGCGACGGTCGTGGCGCCGGCGATGGGCGCATCATGCGGGACGATCTTCGCGTCGATGGCGGCCTTGATGATTTCGGGACGCTGCATGGCGAGTTCGGCAGCCTCATCCCTGGCGCGCAGCCAGGCGATGAGGTCGCCAACGGTGACGACATCGGCGGGCGGGGAGACCTCCTCCTCGCCGCGATCGAGGCGCTCGCGCAGCCAGGCGAAATAGAGAATCTTCATAGGTCGGGTCCGGCGGGAGGTACGACCGGCTGCGCCGGGGAGTCGAAATGCGCCCAGGTCGACATGAGATACTGCCAACCGGTCCAGACGGTGAGGATGCCGGCGATCCACAGCAGGCCGGCCGAAATCAGCGTGAAGCTCGGCAGGAGGCCATCGACGATGACGAAGAAAAGGGCGACGAGCTGCACCGTCGTCTTCCACTTGGCGAGGAAGGTGACGGGGACCGAGACGGCCTTGTTGCCCATGTATTCGCGCAGGCCGGAGACGAAGATCTCGCGCATGAGGATGGCCATGGCGGGGATGAGCTCCCAGCCGGAGAAGTCGCGCGTCCATGCGAAGGTGACGAGCAGGGCGCCGACCAGCAGCTTGTCGGCGATGGGGTCGAGCATCTTACCCAGGTCGGACTGCTGGTTCATGGTGCGGGCGAGGAAGCCGTCGAACCAGTCGGTGATGGCGGCAACGACGTAGAGGACGAGCGCAATCCAGCGCAGCCAGTCCCAACCCATCACCAGCAGCAGGCAAATCACCGGTATCGCAGCGATGCGCGCCAGCGTGAGCTGGTTGGGCAGCGAGCGAAGGGAGGCCGGGATCTGCATGCGCTGGAATGTAGGGGACGGGTGGGTTTGGTCAAGCCACCTGCTGCGCACCTTCCCGCCGCGCAGCGACCGCCGCGGCCAATTGCTCGAGAACCTCGAGGGTCGTGTCCCAGCCGATGCAGGCGTCGGTGATCGACTGGCCGTAGGCGAGCGGTGTGCCCGGGACCAGATCCTGGCGGCCGGCGACCAGGTTGCTTTCGATCATGACTCCGACGATGCGGCGATCTCCCGCCGCGACCTGGGCACCGACATCGGCGAGGACGAGCGGCTGGTTTTCCGGCTTCTTGCCGGAATTGGCATGGCTCGCATCGATCATGATGGCGGGCGTGATGCCGGCTTTTTCGGCCTCGGCGGCGGCGTCGGCGACGCTTTCGGCATCGAAGTTGGGGGTTTTGCCGCCGCGCAGGATGATGTGGCAGTCCTCGTTGCCGGTGGTCGAGGCGATGGCGGAGCGCCCGTCCTTGGTGACGGCCGGGAAATGGTGCGGCTGGCTCGCCGACTTCACTGCATCCAGCGCGATGCGGACATTGCCGTCCGTGCCGTTCTTGAAGCCGACGGGGCAGCTCAGCCCCGAGGCGAGCTCGCGGTGCACCTGGCTTTCGGTGGTGCGGGCCCCGATGGCGCCCCAGGCGACGAGATCGGCGACATATTGCGGCGTCGTCATGTCGAGGAATTCGCAGCCGGCGGGGAGGCCAAGATTGGCGATGTCGAGCAGCAGCGAGCGGGCGAGGCGGAGGCCGTTGTCGATCTTGAAGCTGCCGTCGAGGTCGGGGTCGTTGATCAGGCCCTTCCAGCCCACGGTCGTGCGCGGCTTTTCGAAATAGACGCGCATGATGAGTTCGAGCCGGTCGCCGAGGCGCTCGCGGACAGCGACGAGGCGCCGGGCGTAGTCGAGGGCGGCGGCGGCATCGTGGATGGAACAGGGGCCGACGACAACGGCGAGGCGGTCGTCGCTGCCGTGGAGGATGTTGTGGATAGCGTGGCGCGAGGCGAGAACGGTGCGGGTCGCGGCATCGGTGCGCGGGAATTCGTGCATCACCTCGGCGGGCGTTCGGAGCTCGCGAATGTCCTTGATGCGCAGGTCGTCGGTGGATTTGAGCATTTGGTCCTCGGTAAATTGGGGACCGGCGACAAAAAAAGCCGCCAGTCGCTGGCGGCTTCGGGATGCTTGTCGGTTGATGACTTCAGGTCAAGCGCGCCCCTCCGGCTGCCAGCGGCTTCCGTTGCTAAAGTACCAATAGAAGTAGGTGGCGCGGAGGGTCATGGACGGAAGCTAGCCCAGCTTGGCGCGCTTGTCACGGGGTATCGCCGGCGGCGGCCGCTTCGATGGCCTCGAAAACCCTGAGCGCCGCCTCGAGATCCTTGCGCGGGATGTCGCCAAAGACGCTGAGGCGCAGGGCATTGAGGGCATCGTTGACCTCGCGCACCACGGCCCAGCCGGCGTCGGTGAGGTTGACGGCGTTGGCGCGGCGGTCGGCGGGATCGGGCTCGCGGGTGATCAGGCCGTTGGCCTGGAGCTCATCGAGCAGGCGGACGAGGGACGCGCCCTCGATGCCCACGGCCTCGGCGAGGCTGTTCTGGCGGACATCGGCGCCGAGACGCTCGATCCACAATAGCGGGGCGGAAGCCGCTTCCGAGACGCCATGCTGGGCGGCGACTTCGCGCGCGACCTTGCGCCACTGCCGCCCCGCGAGCAGCAGGTTCCGTGTCAAGTCGCGCAGCAGGTGAGCGTCTTTCTCGGTTGCCAAATCGCCTCCGTGCGGGACGTGCGAATGCCGTCATCGATGAAAAACCACAGATCGGCCATGCGAGGCAACATTGCGGCTGCGCGTCCGCCCAATTGGCCCGCCGGCCACGAGCGTTGACGAGGGCGGTCTCCTGCCGCACAAGGCGGGCCATGCCGAGCCTCATGAGACGCAAAGACAATCTGGCGGCGCTGCCGCTGGTGCTGCCCTTCATTGCCGTCTACGCGGCGTTGTTCCTCTATCCGTCGCTGCAGATGCTGTGGCTGAGCTTCACCGACAGCCAGCTCACGCTGCCGGGGCAATGGGTCGGGCTCGACAATTATATCAAGCTCCTGGGCGACCGGAAATTCGGCACGGCGGTGGTCAATACCGCCTATTTCGCGTTGCTGACAGTTGTGCCGAGCACGATGATCGGACTCGGGTTGGCGCTGCTGGTCAACCGGCTGAACGGCGCGTGGCAGGCAATTGCGCTGGCGGTGTTCTTCATCCCCTATATCCTGCCGGTTTCGACCGTGACGACCGTCGCGACGTTCCTTACGGCACCGGGACAGGGGCCGCTGGGCG
This sequence comes from uncultured Devosia sp., assembly GCA_964487765.1. Taxonomy (GTDB): domain Bacteria; phylum Pseudomonadota; class Alphaproteobacteria; order Rhizobiales; family Devosiaceae; genus Devosia_A. The sequence goes on from CAZASR010000041.1 coordinate 17,304, forward strand.
GCTTTGTGCGGCTGCCCAATGGCGACCCGGTCTGGCTGTGGCGCAACATCCATCTGTTCCTGCCCGGCGTGGCGGTGATCACGATCTGGTGGACCACCGGGTTCAACGTCCTGATCTTTCTCGCGGGGCTCAGGGCGCTGCCGCATGAGCTCTACGAAGCGGCGCGGCTGGATGGCGCCGGGCGCTGGCCGACGTTCCGGCTGCTGACCTGGCCGCTGATCTGGCCGGTGACGGCGCTGGTGCTGACGCTGCAACTGATCCTGCAACTCAAGGTATTCGACCAGGTGTTCCTGATGATCCAGGGCGGACGGACCGATCCCACCATGGTGCTGGTGCAGTACATCTACACGGTGGCGTTCCAGCGCAACCAGGGCGGCTACGCCTCGACCGTCGCGGTGGGGCTGTTCGTCGTCGTCGTGATCATGGCCGTGCTGCAGTTCCAGTTGCTGCGCACGCGGAGCGCGAAATGAGCGCCCCGTGGGTGCGGCGGCTCGATGTCGCGGGACTCGTGGCGTCGCTGGTGACCTTGGCGCTGGCGCTGCTATGGGCCTTTCCGCTGTTGTGGTCGTTCGCGGCCACCGTGGCCCCGCGTGAAACGCCGCTCCAGTTCGTCCGGGTCTATGGGCAGGTGCTGTTCGAGAGCGAGCTCGGGCGCTGGTACATCAATTCGATCGTGACCTCGAGTGGCGTCACGGCGATCGTCCTCGCGATCTCGTCGGCCTGCGGCTACGCGATCTCGCAGCTCGACTTCACCGGCCGCAAGGCGCTGTGGTTTCTTATTCTGGCAAGCTTCATGATCCCGATCCAGGCGCTGATCGTGAACCACTTCTTCCTCATGCATTCGTGGGGGCTGATCAATACCTGGCTCGGCGTGATCCTGCCGCAACTGATCGCGCCGATCGCGGTGATCGTCTACAAGCAGTTCTTCGACTCGATCCCCGGGGAGTTCCGCGAAGCGGCGCTGCTGGACGGAGCGCCACACTGGCAGATCTTCCTGCGCGTATACCTGCCGCTCAACTGGGGGATCACCGCGGCACTGGCGATCATCATCTTCATCGGAGCGTGGAACGCGTTTCTATGGCCGTTCCTTGCCGTGACCCGGCCCGAGATGATGAACGTGACGGTCGGCGCGACCGAGCTCGGCTCGTGGGGCATTGATGGGCTTGCCGCCGCGCTCCTGACGGGGCTGCCGATGGCGGTGGTGTATCTGCTGTTCCAGCGCAAGGTGTCCGAAGCGATGATGCTGTCGGCGGGGATCAAGGGGTAGTTTGGTCGGCGCGATCAGCGCTCGGCGATCAGCGCAAGCGGCCTAATCCGTCCGGTTGAAGTGATCGTAGACGAGCTGCGCCATGGCGTTGGAGATGCCGGGGATGGCGGCGAGGTCGGTGAGGGAGGCGCGGCTCACGGCCTTCGCCGAGCCGAAATGCTGCAGCAGCGCGCGCTTGCGGGCCGGACCGATGCCCTCGATCTCGTCGAGCGGATTGCGGACGATGTCCTTCTTGCGGCGGGCGCGGTGGGTGCCGATGGCGAAGCGATGGGCCTCGTCGCGCAGGCGCTGCACGAAATAGAGCACGGGGTCGCGATGCGGCAGCATGAAGGGCTCCTTGCCCTCCATGAAGAATTTCTCGCGGCCCGCGTCGCGCTCCTCGCCCTTGGCGATGCCGATGAAGGTGACCTCACGCGGCAGCTCGAGCCTGGCGATCACCTCCTTGACCGCATTGAGCTGGCCCTGGCCGCCATCGATGAACACGACGTCGGGCCAGTCGGGCATTCCGGTCTGCTCGTCCTCGGCATCGAGCTCGCTCTCATTGGCGAGACGGGAGAAGCGGCGGGTGAGCACTTCGCGCATCATCCCGAAATCGTCGCCCGGCGTGAGATCGGTCGAGCGGATGTTGAAGGTCCGGTAGTGCTTCTTCGAGAAGCCCTCTTCGCCCGAGACGATCATGGCGCCAACGGCGTTGGTGCCGGAGATGTGTGAGTTGTCGTAAACCTCGATGCGGCGCGGCGCCTCGTCGAGGCCGAACTGCTCGGCAACGCCTTCGAGCAACTGGCGCTGGCTGGCGCCCTCGGCGAGTTGGCGGCCGAGCGCTTCGCGGGCGTTGTTGAGCGCGTGAGTGACCAACTCGCGCTTTTCCCCGCGCCGCGGGACTTCGATATAGACGCGTGAGCCGAGTCGGCTGGTGAGCGCTTCCTCGAGCACCGCCTTGTCGGCCGGCTCGTGGCTCAGCAGGATCAGCTTGGGCGGCGTGCGGTCCTCGTAGAACTGGCCGATAAAGGCCTCGAGCACCTCCGTATCCGACATGGCGGCATCGGCCTTGGGGCGGAAGGCGTGGTTGCCCCAGTTCTGATGGGCGCGGAAGAAGAATACCTGCACACAGAACTGGCCGGCCTGATTGGCGATGGCGAACACGTCGGCTTCCTCGACGCTGCGCGCGACGGCATCGCTGCCCGACTGCACCAAAGCAAGAGCGGACAGACGATCGCGCAGCAGGGCGGCGCGCTCGAAGTCAAGCGCTTGGGCGGCCCGGTTCATGTCGGCCTGCAAGTGATCCTGGACGGATTTGCTGCGGCCCGAGAGGAACTGCCGCGCTTCCTCGACGAGCTGGCCATAGGCCTCGATGGAGATTTCGCCGGTGCAGGGTGCCGAGCAGCGCTTGATCTGGTGGAGCATGCAGGGGCGCGTGCGGCCCTTGTAGAAGCTGTCCGAGCAGGTGCGCAGCAGGAACGCTTTCTGCAGCGACGTGATTGTGCGTTTGACCGCCAGCGCCGAGGCGAACGGGCCGAAATAGTGGCCCTTGCGGCGCTTAGTTCCGCGATGCTTGGTGAGCTCGGGCGCCTCGTGCTCGGTGGCGATGAGAATGTAGGGGAAGCTCTTGTCGTCGCGCAGCAGCACGTTGAAGCGCGGCTTCAGGCGCTTGATCAGGTTGGCCTCGAGCAGCAGCGCTTCGCTCTCGGTCTCGGTGCGCACGAACTCCATCGAGGCGGTCGCCTCAATCATCCGGCGGATGCGG
>CAZASR010000042.1:0-20146 GCA_964487765.1 uncultured Devosia sp.
GGCGCATGCTCGACCAGTTCGAGCGCGGCCGCATCCTGCTCAACGGCGTCGATATTCTCGTGATCGACGAGGCTGACCGCATGCTCGACATGGGGTTCATCCCCGACATCGAACGCATTTGCGGGTTGCTGCCGGCGCGGCGGCAGACGCTGTTCTTTTCGGCGACGATGCCACCAGAGATCGAGCGGCTGACCAAGCGCTTCCTGCGCGACCCGGTGCGGCTCGAGGTGGCGCGCAAGAACTCGACGGCGGAAACCATCGACCAGAAGCTGGTGAAGATTTCGGGCAAGCCCGATGAAAAGCGCGCGGCGTTGCGCCAGCTCATCCGCGGCGCCGACCACCTGACCAACGCGATCATCTTCTGCAACCGCAAGCGCGACGTGGCGACCCTCGCCCGCTCGCTGCAGCGTCATGGCTTCTCCGCGGGGGCGCTGCATGGCGACATGGACCAGAAGAGCCGCATGGAGACTCTCGACGCCTTCAAGACAAACAAGCTGACGCTGCTGGTCGCCTCCGATGTCGCGGCGCGCGGACTCGATATCCCGGCGGTGAGCCATGTGCTCAATTTCGACGTGCCGACGCACGCCGAAGACTATATCCACCGCATCGGCCGCACCGGCCGCGCCGGTCGCGCCGGAACGAGCTATACCCTCGCGACGCCCGCCGACGGCAAATATCTCGATGCCATCGTCAAGCTGATCCAGAAGGATATTCCGCTCCTCAAGCTCGATGGCGAGGCTCCGGCGAAAGCACCGGCCGCTGCGACGGAGGAAGAGCCGCGCAGCCATGCGAGGGGCCGCCGCGGCCGCGGTCGCGAGAAGGATGGCGAGGACAGCAAACCCGCCGGCGAGAAGGCAGATCCCAAGGCGGCGCGCGAAAAGCCAGCACGGAAACCGAGGGACGAGCGGCCCTCGAACAAGCCAAGCCGCGTACCCGAATATACATCGGATACGCCGTTCGGCTCGGATGGTCCGGTGCCGGCGTTTCTTCTTCGCTCAAGCGTTGCCCGCTAGTTGAACAGCGCGTTGGATATTAGCGTTGAGATCAACAATTTCGTGACATGGATCATGAACCCTGTGACTTTTACTGACCCTTAATTGACTCATCGGAAAACTACCAACGACTAGAATAGTCGAGCGTCAGACGCCCCGGGGGTACAGTGTCGGAACAGGAATTCAGGCGCGCCCTGGGTTATGCCAATTCGGCAATGGATTTGCTGAAGCGCGGACAGATTCCGCCCTACCCCCAATTCTATGAACTGCTTTACACCTATGCGACCGGCGTCAATCCGTCGTTGAACCAGCGCGTCAACCAGATTTTCCGCGACGGCACCGCCACGCAGGAGCTGGCGGAGCGCCTCTATAACGAATTCCTCAAATCGCAGGACGCGAACGAGCGCATCTCCAGCGTCTCCGAGCGCATGGCCAACCGCATCGAAGCGGTGCACGAAGCGATCGACACGGCAATGGCGACGGCCAATGCGTATTCGGGCACGCTGCAGGCGGCCAGTGGCGATCTCGGGCGCGAGATGAGCGAGGCGGACCTGCGCGCCATGGCGCAGAAGCTGCTCGGCGAGACGCGGCGCATGCAGGACGCGAATGCCCAGCTCGAACAGAAGCTCGAGGCCTCGCGCGACGACATCGCGGCGCTGCAGCGCGACCTCGACGAAGTGCGGCGCGAGTCGATGCTCGATCCCCTGACCAAGATCTTCAACCGCAAGTCGTTCGACGAGGGCCTGCTCAAAAGCTTCACCGAAGCCGCCGAGGAAGGCACACCGCTTTGCCTGATGCTGCTCGACATCGATCATTTCAAGCGCTTCAACGACACGTGGGGACACCAGACGGGTGACCAGGTGCTTCGGCTCGTGGCGATGACGCTCAAGTCGAACATCAAGGGCAAAGACATGGCTGCTCGCTATGGCGGCGAGGAGTTCGCCGCGATCCTGCCCGAAACCGATCTCGAGGGCGCAATCATCGTCGCCGACAATATCCGCAAGGCGATCCAGGCCAAGGAACTGCTCAAGCGCTCGACCAACGAGAAGCTTGGACGGATCACGGCTTCGCTGGGAGTCGCGATGTACCGGCCCGGCGACACGCCGGCAGCGCTGATCGAGCGAGCCGACCGTTGCCTCTATGCGGCCAAGCACGCCGGCCGCAATCGCGTCCTCGGGGAGAACGAACTCGCGGAAGGCGAGAAGATCGTCGCCTAACGACTACGACCGACGCAACTCTGGCTAGCCAACTACTTCTTCGGACCGAAAGTCTTGAAGCTGCTGGATACCTGCCGCTGTCCCTTGGTCGTCACGGACTTCGTACTGCCGCTTCCGTCACTCCGAGTATGTGTCGACGTCTTTGTGTACGAGCCATCGCTATTCTTGCGATGGGATGTCTTATCGCTGCTCATGACTAGACCCTCCCGTTGACATTCAACGAACAAGAGCAAATTCGGGACAAATATTGTCTAAATTGTGCTTAGCTACCCAACCACAAGCCCGAGCGAGCGCAACGCATCCCAGTAACCGGGATAGGTCTTTCCTACGCAGTCCGGATCGAGGATCGTGATGCCGCCGACCTTGAGGCCGGCGAGTGCGAAACTCATCGCGATGCGGTGGTCCTCGTAGGTCTCAATCTTCGTGCGCGCATTGCGATGGGCCGCGGACATCAGGCGTGGATCGGCATTGACGACGAGGTCGTCGTCTTCCTCGCGCGCGAGGCCGGACTGGATACGGTTGAGTCCGGCGGCGAGCGCGTTGATGCGGTCGCACTCCTTGACGCGCAGGTTGACGATGCCGACGAAGCGCACAGGCGTGTTGTTGAAGGCGGCGAGGACGGCGAGCGTTGGAACGGCGTCCTGCATTTGCGAGCCGTCGATCACCGCAGGCATGTCGGGAAACATGCGAATGAAGGCGGCAGCCTTCGCATCGGGCTGGGTGAAGGCCTCCATCGGCACGCCGAGATCGATCTTGCCGGCAGTCAGCACCTCGGCGGCCCAGAGGTAGGTGGCGGCGGAGGCATCGGGCTCGATGGCAAAATCGGTGGCCGTGTACTTCGTCGGCTCGACGCGCCAGGTGGTGTTGTCGAGTTGCTGGACCCGCGCGCCGAATGCGGCCATCGCGGCGACCGTGAGGTCGACATAGCCGCGGGCGTCGAGGTCCTTGCCGGTGAGCGCCACGTCGATCAGCCCCTCGCCGAAGGGAGCGGCCATCAGCAGCGCCGAAACGTACTGGCTCGAGAGGCCGCCGTCGATCTCGACGCGGCCGGAACCGAAATGGCCGCGGCCTTCGATCATCACGGGCGGACACCCGGTCGGCGCACTCGCCTCAATGCCGAGCGAACGGAGGGCAGTGACCAGCGGCCCGATGGGGCGCTTGCGCATCGCCTCGTCGCCATCCACCACGACCATGCCGTCGACAAGCGCCGCGGCGGCAGTGAGAAAACGCACCGCCGTGCCGGCATTGCCCAGGATCAGCGGTTCCGCCGGTGGCGCGAGGAAGCCGGCGCCGACAACGGTGAAGCTGGTGTCGTCCGGCTCTTCGATCCGCACACCCATCTGGCGCAGGGCGGCGGCCATAAGCGTCGTGTCCTTCGATTTGAGCGCGCCGGTCAACCGGCTCGCTCCCTTCGCCAGCGCCGCGAGCAGGAGAGCGCGGTTGGTGATGGACTTCGAGCCGGGTGGCGTGACGCGGCCGACCAGCGGACGATCCGGCGGCGTGATAGTGACGGATGCGGTCATGGGCGGCAGGTGGCACAGGACGGCCGCCACGGCAAGCCCCGCGCGGAAGCGCGGCCTATTCGACCGTCACGGACTTGGCGAGGTTACGGGGCTGATCGACGTCGGTGCCCATGAAGACGGCGGTGTGGTAGGCGAGGAGCTGAACCGGGATCAGGGCGACGATCGGCGCCACGAAGCTCAAAACCTTCGGGACGACGATGGTCTCGGCGACGGCCTGGCCGATGCTGCCGGCGCCCTGCTCATCGGTCACGAGGATGATCTGGCCGCCGCGGGCGGCAACCTCCTGCATGTTGGAGAGGGTCTTTTCCATGAGTTCGTCGGAGGGCGCGACGACGATCACGGGCATCACCTCATCGACCAGCGCGATGGGGCCGTGCTTGAGCTCGCCCGCGGGATAGCCCTCGGCGTGGATATAGCTGATCTCCTTGAGCTTCAACGCTCCCTCCATGGCGACGGGGAACATCTGGCCGCGGCCGAGATAGAGCACGTCCTTGGCCTTGCTCAGGCTCTTGGCGATCCGCTCAATCTGCTCTTCGGAGCCGAGCGCGGCAGATACGGCGGCAGGGAGTGCGGTGAGCGAACGGACCAGTTCGGCTTCCTGTTCAGCCGAAAGCACGCCACGCGCGACGCCAGCGGCGATCACGAGGCTGGCGAGAGCGGTGAGCTGTGCGGTCAGCGCCTTGGTGGAGGCGACCCCGATCTCGGGGCCGCAGAGCGTGGGGAACACGACGGTGCTTTCGCGGCCGATCGTCGACTCGGGGACGTTGAGCAGCGAGACGACGTGCTGGCCCTGCCCCGCGCAGTAGCGGAGCGCCGCGAGCGTGTCCGCCGTTTCGCCGGACTGCGAGATGAACAGAGCCAGGCCGCCCTTGTCGACCGGCGGCTCGCGATAGCGGAACTCGGACGCGACATCGACGTCGACCGGCAGCCGCGCATATTTCTCGAACCAGTACTTGGCGACAAGGCCGGCATAATAAGCCGTGCCGCAGGCCGAGATGGTGAGGCGGTTGAGCGTGGCGAAGTCGCAGGGCAGCGTCTCGCGCAGCGCGACCTTCTCGGCACCCATGTCGACGTAGTGGCTGAGCGTGTGCGAGATCGTCTCGGGCTGCTCGTAAATCTCCTTGGCCATGAAATGGCGGTGGTTGCCCTTGTCGACGAGGAGCGCCGAGGCCTGCGAGACGAGAGTCTCGCGCTGGACGATCGCGTCGGAGCCATCGCGGATGGTGACGCCCCGGGGCGTGATCACCGCCCAGTCGCCGTCGAGCAGATAGCTGAGTCGCGACGTGAAGGGCGCGAGCGCCATCGCGTCGGAGCCCAAATACATTTCCGTGTCGCCATAGCCGACGGCGAGCGGGGCACCGTGGCGCGCGGCGATCAGCAGTTGTTCATGACCCTTGAACATGAAGGCGAGGGCGAACGCGCCGCGCAGCCGCTTGAGCGTGACGGCCACAGCCATCTCGGGATCGAGGCCGCGATCGATCTCGCGAGTGACCCACAGGGCGACGGATTCGGTGTCGGTCTGTGTCCGCGGGGTGTAGCCGTCCCTCGCGAGGTCGGCGAGCAGTTCCCGGAAATTTTCGATGATGCCGTTATGGACGATGGCGACCTTGTCGGTAGCGTGCGGGTGGGCATTGCCCTCAGTGGGCGCGCCGTGCGTAGCCCAGCGCGTGTGCCCGATGCCGATGGTGCCTCCGAGCGGCTCCATGCCGAGCTTGCTCGCGAGATTGCTGAGCTTGCCTTCGGCGCGTCGCCGCTCGATGGAACCACGTTCCAGCGTGGCGACGCCGGCGCTGTCATAGCCACGATATTCGAGCCGCTTCAGCGCATCGACGAGACGGGGCGCGACGGGTTCGATGCCGATGATCCCAACGATACCGCACATCAGGATTTTTCCTTTGCTGGCGTCTCGGCGGCTTTCTTCGCGAGCGCCCGTTCGCGCAGTCTTGGGGCATAGCCGGGCTTGTTCTCCTGCCGCGCCCGGCCGAGAGCCAGGGCATCCGGCGGCACGTCCCTGGTGATGACGCTGCCGGAGGCAGTGTAGGCGCCATCGCCGATGGTCACCGGCGCGACGAGGGCGGCGTTGGAGCCGATGAAGACATTGTCGCCGATCACCGTCTTGTCCTTGTTCACGCCGTCATAGTTACAGGTGATGGTGCCGGCCCCGATATTGACCGTCCTGCCGATCTCGGCGTCCCCGAGATAGCTCAGATGGCCGGCCTTGGTGCCAGCCCCGAGTTTCGACTTCTTGACCTCGACGAAGTTGCCCAGGTGCACGTCGGGGCCGAGTTCGGCGCCGCCGCGGATGCGCGCGAAGGGACCGATGGTCGCCCCCTCTCCTACCGTCACGTCCTCGATATCGCAGAACGCCCGGATTTCGACATTGTCGGCGAGCTTGACGCCCGGGCCGAAGACGACGTTGGGGTAGATGGTGACGTCGCGGCCGATCTCGGTGTCGTAGGAGAAATAGACCGTGGAGGGATCCTTGAGGGTGACGCCGGCGCGCATGAAATCGTCGCGGCGAAGCTCCTGGAACTGTTTTTCGGCACGGGCGAGCTGGGCACGGTCGTTGACGCCCATGACGTCGGCCTCGGGCGCGACGGCATAGGTCACCTTGTAGCCGGCCGCGTTGGCGAGCTCGACGAGGTCGGTGATGTAGTACTCGCCGGCCGCATTGTTGGAATCGAGCCTATCGATGAGGGAACGAAGAAGCTCAGCCCGGAACACGAGGATGCACGCGTTGCAAAGGCCAATCCGGCGCTCCTCTTCGGTCGCGTCCTTGTGCTCGCGGATGGCGAGCAGGCGATCGCCGTCGGTGATCAGCCGGCCATAGGTCAGGGTATCGACCGGCAGGAAGCCTAGGATAGCGGCGTCCCAGCCGGCCTCGAGCCGATCGATGACGCCGCGGAAGTTCTCCGCGCGCAGCAGCGGGTGATCGCCATAGACCACTGCGACATACCCGTCGCCCTCGGCGAAGGCGGCCCTTGCCATCGAGACGGCGTGGCCCGTGCCCTTGCGTTCGGTCTGCTCGAAGAGCTGCGCGCCGGGATGAGCGGCGGTGATCGCGGCGTGCAGCCGGTCATGGCCCGGACCGGTCACGGCGGCAATGCGGGTCGATCCGGCCCCGACCGCAGCGCGGACGACATGGCCGATGATGGGCAGCCCGCCGACCGGATGCAGCAGCTTGGGCGTTGCCGACCGCATCCGGGTGCCTTCGCCCGCCGCCAGGATGATCGACAACAATTCAGGCATTATTGCTCCGGTTATCCACGCCAGACTTCAGCGTATTTTATGGCAGCAGCATGGTTCGCAAACCATTACTCCGCCGCGATGGTAAAGTCTTGTCGGCACGCGATTCGAGCGTGTGGCGGGGCTGAGGTTTGGCTAAGCGGGTCGAACACTTCCGGGCATCGGACATCACCTTCTGGGGCGTGTTCGCCCTGATGACCTGGGCCATTGCGGTGCTCGGGGCAAATGTGTCGGCCTTCATCCCCGAGGGCCTGCTGGGCGGATTGCACGCGTCGCGTCTCGATGGCGGCAGCTTCAACCAGCTGCGCGGCCAGGTGGCGGCGCTGGAGATGGAGACCGCGCGGCTCAGGCAGGAAAACAGCGTGCTGATGCAGCGTTTCGCGCTCAACGAGCAGGCGAATGGCGAAGTTACGCGGCGTGTCGGCGCGCTGGAGATGACGGTGCCCCAAATGCTCGAGGCGCTGAACGCACGCGGCCCCGGCATCGATCCGGGCACGACGGCGTCGACGGGCGGCCCCTCCCCCACCACCTTCGAGGTGGAGGGCGGCTCGGTGAGCTATATCACCACGCCAATGTCGGCGCTGAACCGGCAGAGCGTTGCGGACCAGCCGATGCCGGAGGCGATCATCCCGATCACGCCGGATTCCAACGCCTTCGGCATCGCCCTCGGACCGCCAATCGACGCCGACGAGGGAGAGGTGGCCTGGCAGAGTATGAGCAACCGCGTCGGCATGCTGCTGCTCGGCATGGGGCCGCTGCTCGCCAATGTCGAAGGAAGCGCCGGCAAGCGCCTCGTCGTCGGCCCGGTCACGTCGGAAGCCGAGGCGCGTCAGCTTTGCGGGCACATAGCAAAGGTCGGCATCGCCTGCTCGAGCGTGCCGTTCATCGGCACCCCGCTGCCGCTGCTGAACTGACCTGATTCAGGCTGTCCTCAGCCGATTTCCTCGGCGAGACCAATGAGAAGCCCGTCCGGGCCGCGGATGTAGCAGAGCCGATAGACGTTCTGGTACTGGACCACGTCCCCCACCAACTGCGCGCCGCGAGCGTGGAGCCGGCCCAGCGTCGCATCGAGATCGTCCACCGCGAACATGACGCGGAGGTAACCGAGGGCATTGACCGGAGCGTTGCGGTTGTCGGCGACGACTGCCGGGGCGAGAAAGCGGGAGAGCTCGAGCCGGCCGTGACCGTCGGGCGTGCGCATCATCGCGACCTCGACGCGCTGATCTCCCAGTCCCGTGACGCGTCCCGCCCACTCCCCTTCGATCAAGCCACGGCCCTCGAGCTCGAGGCCGAGTTCGCGAAAGAAGTCTACGGTCGCGTCGAGGTCCTCGACGACGATCCCCATATTGTCCATCCGCTTGATCGCCATGAGTCCGACTCCCCGGTTGTCATCTTTCTAGCCGGCACCCTGCTGCCCGCGGACCTTCTGCAAGGCGTAATCGCAATTGGCTAGGATACGGCTACGCTCGCTCTCGGGAAACAATCCGTCGCGCAGGAGCGTTGCGCCAGCGTCGAGGCTCTCGCCGTAGTGCCCCGCCCAATAGGCGTTCACCTGGAACTCGTCGAGCATCCGGTAGTCGTAGACGCTCTGATCAATGAACAGGCCGCCTTGGGGGCGCTCGATCGACAGGCCGTGCCGGGCGAACAGGTAGCCGAGATGGTAGCGGCCCGCAGCGCGGCAGACGGCGGCGGCGCCGTGCAGGGCCTCGGCTCTGGTCGGCAGGATCTCGTAGGCGCGCAGATAGGTTGCGAGCTGTTCGTCGACAGGTCGCTCCAGTGTCTCCGACAGCTGCGCCGCCCGTAGAACGCTGACGTAGACCTCCTCAATCCAACCGCCGAGTTCGGCGCGTTTCAGATAGGCCGCATGGGCGCGTTCGGTCTGTCCCGCATCGCGATGCGATTGGGCGAGGTAGAACGTGTAGCGGGAGATGAGGAACGGGTCGGTTTCAGTCGCCAGTTCGCGTTCGAGCAAAGCGGCATCGTCGGCGAACTTGTCAGGGTTCCGGCTGCGGGCGCCATCATGGCTCACGAGGATGTGGAAACCTTTGGCACTGGCGCGCACGATGTCCGGTGGGGCCTCAAGATATTCGTGCAGCACAGCCCTGTATCGGAAGGGCTTGCGATTGGAGAATAGCGCCGCGCGGCCATACCGGACGTTCAGATTCCACACGTCGACCTCGTAGAGATCGGCGCTCAGGCCGGCTTTGAAGGTGGCGACATCGAAGCCCTGCTCGAACACAAGTGTTTCATCGGCATCGATGGTGAAGCCGTAATCCACCCCCTCGCGCTGGCGGAGCGCAGCCAAGACTTCGGACCGGTTGTGCGCAAAATTCCGCCAGGGGTGTTCGACGACGTCACCGGCGAGCCCTTGCGACGCGATGAAATTGCGCACGATCTCGCGGGTCTGATCGGTGGAGCCCGTATCGGCGACGAGAATATAGTCGATCAACGGTCGAACGCTCGCGAGGCAGCGCTCGATGACATGCGACTCGTCGCGAACAATCATGACGAGACCGATCGAAGCCATTAACTCCTCCTTTCCACCGAATGGAACAGCACTCCCAAGCGGATCAATAGAGTATTAAGCTTGCCGCAGGCCATGGCCGGCCAAGCAGGGAAACCTGGGCGCCGGCGCGGCGCAACGGAAGAGGAGTTCCGATGACAAAGAAGTTTCTTGCCGCGGGAGTCAGTGGACTGGTCGGAATGTCCGGCTTGCTGGCCGCCACTCCGTCGCCAGCGCTGTCGCAGTCGATCCAGTTGCCGCCTGCCTGCGACGCCATCCGACTCGACCGGGCGATGACCGACGAGGAAATCAAGGAGTGCTTCATCCATCTTATCCTGATGGAGCGCCAGAGCCGCGATACGACGATCATCATGGGGCCGACCGGCCATTCGGGCAGCCCCGGTGTCAAGGGTGATCCTGGCGCGACGGGCGCCACCGGGGCCACGGGCGCCACCGGAGCAACGGGCGCAACAGGGACTGACGGCGCAACCGGGGCGACAGGCGCCACCGGGGCGACGGGCGCCACTGGAGCGACGGGCGCGACTGGTGCCACTGGCGCAACCGGGCCCACTGGGCCGACGGGGGCAACGGGCCCGTCTCCGTTCGTTTAATGGAGCGATGCACAATGCCACGGAACTTGTTTGCGGCCGGAATCGGCGGAATCGTCGGCTTGACGGGCCTGTTGGCGGCCAGCCACGCGTCTGCAGCCATCATCCTTCCAGCCGAATGTGCTGCACTGAAAATGGATCGTCCGATGCGGGACGACGAAATCAAGGCCTGCTTCGGGGCCCTGCTCGCAATGGAGAACTTCGGCGGCAACGGGACGCTGACTGTGATCAACAATGAACCCGGCGGTGGCGCGACCGCGGGCGCCAAGGGGCCCTCTGGCGACACCGGCGCGACCGGTGCGGACGGCGTGACGGGCGCTACCGGAGCAACGGGCGCAACTGGTGCGGCAGGTGCAACCGGGGCGACAGGCGCCGCGGGCCCAACGGGCGCAACTGGCTCGTCTGGCGCGACCGGAGCAACCGGCGCAACCGGGGCAACCGGTCCGACTGGACCAGCAGGCGAAGAGATCCCGGGCTAGCCGTTCGGCGATTTATTCGTCGCGGTCACCGCACGGAAGTGACCGCGGCGATTGCATCAACGTGACCGGAACGGATGGTAGGCCGGGCGGGAATCGAACCCGCGACCATTCGATTAAAAGTCGAATGCTCTACCCCTGAGCTACCGGCCCACTGAGGCGGAGGGGACCCGCCGGAAGTGCGCGGAACATAAACGCCGACCCCATCAAGTCAACCGCATTCGGTGGGAACCCCAAGCCCCCCAGGTGCATTGGATTTTCAGATGCGGCGCGTGCCAACTGGACGCGACCGGGAAGAGAAACAGCGCGATTTTTCCAGTTTCTCGCGTTGGCCAACGAAACGGCAGACGAGTCTCTAACCGGTCCGCGCCGCATCATTATTTCCGCAGCGAATGGTAGTGGCGGAGGAGGCCAAGGGTCGAGGCGTCGTTGCCGGCGGCCTTTGCGGTCCCCTGCACCTTGGGGAGAAGGGCATTGGCGAGCTGCTTGCCGAGCTCGACGCCCCACTGATCGTAGGAATCGACATTCCAGATGACGCCCTGCACGAACACCTTGTGCTCGTAGAGGGCGACCAGCTTGCCGAGAGTTTCTGGTGTGAGGCTGGGGTACATGATGGTGTTGCTCGGGCGGTTGCCGGGAAAGACCTTGTGAGGCGCGAGTTCCCTGATCTTCGCCTTGTCGAGGCCCTGGGCGGTGAGTTCGGCGACGACCTCCTCCTTGGTCTTGCCCAGCATCAGGGCTTCTGACTGAGCCAGAACGTTGGCGACCAGCTTGTCGTGATGGGGCGGCATGTCCTCGTGCGGATTGGCGGCAATGAGGAAATCGCAGGGGATGACGGAGGTGCCCTGGTGGATGAGCTGGTAGAACGAATGCTGGCCAATGGTCCCGGGCTCGCCCCAGATGACCGGCCCGGTATTGTAGTCGAGCGGCCTGCCCTCGAGGGTGACCGACTTGCCGTTGCTCTCCATGTCCTGTTGCTGCAGGTACGCGGTGAAGCGGCTCAGGCGCTGGTCATAGGGCAGCACGGCATGGGTCGCAAAGCCCCAGGCGTTGCGGTACCAGACGCCGAGCATGCCCATGATGACGGGCAGGCTCTTCTCGGGCCTGGTCTTGAGGAAGTGCTGGTCCATTTCGTAGGCGCCACGGAGGAAGGCCTCGAAATTGTCGAAGCCGACAGCGATGGCGACGGGCAGACCAATGGCAGACCAGACCGAGTAGCGGCCGCCGACCCAGTCCCAGAAGCCGAAGATACGATCGGGGCGGATGCCGAAGGCGGCGCAGGCGTCAAGGTTGGTGGAGACGGCGGCGAAATGATCCTTCACCGCTTTGTCGCCGAGGACTTCAGCGATCCATGCACGGGCGCTCGCCGCGTTGGTCATCGTCTCGTCGGTGGTGAAGGTTTTCGAGGCGATGATGAACATCGTCCGCCGGGGGTCGAGGCCCTTGAGCTTATCGTGGAGATGGGCGCCGTCGACATTGCTCACATAGTGGCAACGGAGGTCGGCGCGGGTATAGGGCGCGAGCGCGAGGGTCGCCATGGCGGGCCCAAGATCGGAGCCGCCAATACCGATATTGATGACGTCGGTGAAGCGCTCACCCGTGGCCCCCTTGATCGAGCCGTCGCGGACCCTGCCAGAGAATTTCCTCATCGCAGCGAGGACGGCGCGCACATCGGGCATCACGTCACGACCGTCGACCTTGACGGGCCTGTCGCCCATGTAGCGCAGCGCCATGTGCATGACGGCACGGTCTTCGCTGACATTGATGTGCTGGCCGGCCCACATCGCCTTGCGGCGGTCCTCGAGGCCGGCCTTGCGGGTAACGTCGAACAGTACGTCCATCGCCCGCCGGTCGATGCGGTTCTTGGAGTAGTCCAGCAGGATGTCGCCGGCCGACGCCGAGAAGGTCTTGAAGCGGTTCTTGTCCTCGGCGAAGAGCTCGCGCATCGGTTTGTCCGCCAGCCGCGCGCGCTGCTTCATCATCGAATTGAGCAGAGACTTGCGGGTCGAGGCCATGATCAGTTCCCTTCGATTGGCGGCAAATCGCCCTGGGCCCAGCGGGCGCGGGTTGCCTGAGCATACTCGCTCATGGTGCCCGCTTCGATAGCGGCACGGGCGCCGATGCAAAGCTCCTGATAATAGCTCAGATTGACCTGGCTCAGGATCATGGCGCCAAGGATTTCCTCGGTGCGCACGAGGTGGTGCAGGTAGGCGCGAGAGAAGCGGCGGCAATTGGGGTTAGGCGATTCCTCGTCGAGCGGGCGGGGATCGTCGCGGTGTCGCGCGTTCTTGAGGTTGATGACGCCAAATCGCGTGTAGGCATGGCCATGCCGGCCCGCACGCGTGGGATGCACGCAGTCGAACATGTCGATGCCGCGCTCGATCGCCCCGAGGATGTCGTCGGGCTTGCCGACGCCCATCAGGTAGCGGGGGCGATCGGCGGGCAGTTCCGGCGTAAGGTCGCTGAGGACACGGAACATCACATCCTGCGGCTCGCCTACGGCGAGACCACCCACGGCATAACCATCAAAGCCGATGGAGTTGAGCCCGGCGGCAGATCTGGAACGCAGTTCGCCATCGTCGCCACCCTGGACGATGCCGAACAGGGCGCGATGGGGCTGGCGGCCGAAAGCATCCTTGCTGCGCTGCGCCCAGCGCAGGCTGAGCTCCATCGCCCGCGCCATTTCCTTGTGGTCGGACGGCAGCGGGATACACTCGTCAAGCTGCATGATGATGTCGCTGTCGAGCAGGGTCTGGATTTCGATCGACCGCTCAGGAGTGAGTTCGTGGGCCGACCCGTCGATATGCGAGCGGAAGGTAACGCCGTTCTCGGTGAGCTTGCGAAGCTTGGCGAGCGACATGACCTGGAAGCCGCCGGAGTCCGTAAGGATGGGACGGGGCCAGTCCATGAAGGCGTGGAGACCGCCGAGGGACGCGACGCGTTCGGCACCGGGGCGCAGCATCAGGTGATAAGTGTTGCCGAGGAGGATATCGGCGCCCGTCTCGCGCACCTGCTCGGGGTACATGGCCTTGACAGTGCCCACCGTTCCGACCGGCATGAAGGCAGGCGTATTGATCTCACCGCGGGCAGTCGAAATGCGGCCGCGACGCGCCATGCCGTCGGTGTGGGTGAGCGAGAAGGAGAAATGCGTCAAAGGTCTTCGTCGTCCGGTTCCTGTGGGGCGCGGAATAGCAGGCTGCTGTCCCCATAGGAATAGAACCGGTAGCCGGTTTCGATGGCGTGGGCGTAGGCGGATTTCATGGTGGCGAGACCGCAGAAGGCGCTGACGAGCATGAAGAGGGTCGAGCGCGGCAGGTGGAAGTTGGTCATCAGCGCGTCGACGGCGCGGAAGCGGAAGCCTGGCGTGATGAAGATGTCCGTTTCGCCGATGAAGGGCTGCAGCCGGCCGGTGGCCCGCGCCGCCGTTTCGAGCAGGCGAAGACTGGTGGTGCCGACGGCGACGATACGGCCGCCTCTGGCTTTGGCGGCATCGAGGCGGTGGACGACGGCCTCGGTGAGCTCGCCCCATTCGGCGTGCATGACGTGGTCATCGGTATCGTCGGCCTTCATCGGCAGGAATGTTCCTGCCCCGACATGCAGCGTCACGCGCTCGATGCCGATGCCCCTGTCGTGAAGCTTCTGCAGGAGCGCTTGCGTGAAATGAAGGCCCGCGGTGGGCGCGGCCACGGCCCCGTCAACGGTTGCGTAGACCGTCTGGTAGTCGGTCTTGTCGCGCTCCTCGGTGCCGCGCTTGGCCTCGATATAGGGCGGCAGCGGCATGGCGCCGTGCGCCTTGATGGCTTCGTCGAGCGCCGCCCCGCCAAGGTCAAATTCGAGGGTGACTTCGCCCGTGGCCCCCTTCCCTGCAACCGTCGCAAGCAGCGAGCCGTCGTCGCCCAGCTCCAGCCGGTCGAGGACATGCAGCCGCTTGGCCGGGCGAGCAAAGGCGCGCCAGGTGCGCATATCGACGCGCTTGTGGAGGTTGAACGAAACGCTCGAGCGGTTTTCGTCGCGAATGCGAGTCCCGCGGAGCTCTGCGGGGAGGACCCGGGTGTCGTTGACGACCAGGACGTCGCCCGGATTCAGGAGTTCGAGCAGGTCGGTGACATCCCGGTCGAGGGGCGGCTCGCCGGCACGAATAACGAGCAGGCGGGCACTGTCGCGCGGTTCAGCGGGATGGAGCGCGATGCGGTCTTCGGGGAGGTCGAAATCGAATTCGGAAACACGCATGCCGGCTCAGCCGCTCTCGCTGGTGTCGCAGACGATCGGCCAGAGGCCACCGCCGACGACCTTTAAGACGCCCGCCGTCAGCGCATGAGTGCCTTCCGTGAGGGTGACAACATGAAGCGTCGCGACGTTCCCGTCATAATCGGGGTCGGTGTGCTGCAGGCTGAACTTGATCGAGCCCTCATCGACGGCGACGCCGGTGACGGTGGCAAGGTCGAGCGGGTGGGTCGCGGTAGTCGAGTAGCCGATGTCGCCCTCGATCTGGAATTCGGCACTCATGACGGCATAGGCGCCGCTCGAGTAGCGGAGGTCGAAGCTGGCGGTGACCGGGAAGTCGGTCTCGTTCAAGGTCCGGCAGGTGTAGGTCTCGGCCGCGGCCGTCCCGGCGGACAGGGCGACAGCCGCCGCCGCGATCAGGAAACCGGATCGCATGAAACTGCCCAGGCGCCCATGCCCAGGATGCGCAGCGTGCCGCCATAGACGAGCATGTCGCCCTCGGCGGCTTTGAACAAGCGGAGCTCGGCGACCTTGCCGAACCCCTCGTCCACGGCATCGACGAGGATCGTCGTCGCGTTCTCGAACTGCTGGCCGATCGATACGGGGTCGCCGGGCCCGTTGGCGGGATCGCTGGCCCAGACCCGTTCGCCGGTCGTGATCGTCAGCGCGGCGATGGAAAGGACGTCGGTTCCGTCACCGGCTAGATAGTCGAAGCTCGCTTCGCCGCCCGGGTGGGCGCAGGACACCCACTCGGTGGCGACAGCGGGGGACGCGGCGAGCGTCCCCAGCACGGCCATGGCCGCGAGCCGGATCATGCCGCGTCGGCGGCGACTTTGACCGAGAGCATCTGGTCGGGTTCGCGCACGGGCTCGCCGCGCTTGATCTTGTCGACGTTCTCCATGCCCTCGATGACCTTGCCCCAGACGGTGTACTGGCGGTCCAGGAAGCGGGCGTCGTCGAACACGATGAAGAACTGCGAATTGGCGCTGTTGGGGTTCTGCGCCCGGGCCATCGAGACCACGCCGCGAACATGCGGCTCGGCGTTGAACTCCTGCTTGAGGTCCGGATAGTCCGAGCCGCCCATGCCCGCGCGCGACGTGTCGCCCTTGCCGGCATTGCCGAACTTGACGTCACCGGTCTGCGCCATGAAGCCGTCGATCACGCGATGAAAGACCACTCCATCATACTGGCCCTCGCGAGCGAGCTTCTTGATCTGCTCGACGTGGTTCGGAGCCAAGTCGGGCCGCATCTCGATCACGACATTGCCCTGGGTGGTCTCGATAATGAGGGTGTTTTCGGGATCCTTGTAGTCGGCCATAGGGCGCTCCTTATTCCTGTTCGATCTTTGCCGAGACGATCCGGTCGGGATTGGCCGGCGGCTCGCCGCGGGTGATGGCATCGACAACGTCCATGCCGGAAACGACCTTGCCGAACACGGTGTACTGGCCGTCGAGGAAAGTGCAGTCGTTGAAGCAGATGAAGAACTGCGAATTGAAGGTGTTGGGGTCCTGCGTGCGCGCCGCGCCGACCACGCCGCGGGTGAAAGACGTGTCGTTGAACTCGGCCTTTACGTCGGGCAGGTCCGAACCGCCCATGCCGGCCCTCGAGAGGTCGTCGCCCTTGCCGTACTGGACGTCGCCGGTCTGGGCCATGAAGCCGTCGATGACGCGGTGGAAGACCACACCATCATAGTCGCCGCGCTCGGCAAGGGTAACGATGCGCTCGACATGGAGCGGGGCGACCTCGGGCATGAGCTCGATGTCGACGACGCCCTTGTCGAGCGTGAGGATCAGGTGTGGCTTGGTCTCCTGGCCGACCGAAGCGGTGGGCGAGGCGATGGCGGCGCCGAATATGGCGGCGGCGATGATGGCAAAGACGCCGAGGATGGCGCCGGCGCGCTTGATGGGGGAGTTCATACTGACTTGAGCGCTTTCAGAACGTTTGCGGGAACGAAGGCGGAAATATCGCCGCCGAGTTGGGCGATCTGGCGCACGAGCGTGGCCGAGATGTGGCGGACATGGGGGCTCGACGGCAGGAATACGGTCTGCAGGTCCGGCGCCATCTGCGCGTTCATGCCCACCATCTGCATCTCGTAATTGTAGTCGGTGGTATCGCGCAGGCCGCGAATGATGAGCTTTGCGCCGTGCTGGCGGGCCGCACTGATGGCAAGGCCATCGAAATCGACGACCTCGAACTCGGTATCGGTGCGCTTGCCGACAGGCTCCAGCGTGGCGCGCAGCAGGTCGAGACGGTCGGCGTGCGAGAAGAGCGGCGTCTTGGTGGCATGGGTGCCGACAGCGACGACGAGCCGGTCGACGAGCTTGCAGGCGCGCTCGATGACATCGAGATGGCCGTTGGTGAGCGGATCGAACGAGCCGGGGTAGAAGCCGACAAGCCGGGTCATGTGACGCCTCCCTTCGCGTTTGACGCGCGTCGGTGCGCGTTCTGTCATGCGCAAGGGCGCCGCGCAAGCAGCCCGGCCCCCTCCGATTGGCAGGTTTTTGCCTTGCGCCTTAAGCAAGGATTCAGCCGCCCGGCCTAGTATTTCCCGCGGATTTCAGGGGTCTCGGCTCGATGTCAGCGCGGAAGATGGTGCAGAGTCTGCGCGACAGCGGCGCCCTGGCAGGCCCGCCGCCTGCCCCGCCTTGGCGGCTGACGCTGCTCGCCTATGCCGCCGCGCTCTGCCTCGGCGCGACGGTCTATCTGGGGGCTGCTTACGGGCTGCCGAGCCTGATCGACGCCATGGAACACAAGCCGCCGCCGGTTTCCTTCGCCAAGCCCAATTAGGCCCGCTGCTGAAGGGCGAGCCAGACGCCGCCGGCCATGAGGATAACTCCCGAAACGCGGCTCATCAGCTTGACGCGGGCGGCGGTCAGCACCTGGCGGGCCTGGCCGGCGAGCACGGCATAGATGCAGTCCGAGGCGGTCGCCACGGCCATGACAATGAGCCCGAGGATCATGATCTGGCCGAAGGCGGGGCGGCCGACGTCGACGAACTGGGGCAGGAATGCGCCGAGGAACAGCAGCGTCTTGGGGTTGGAGAGGTTCACCACCGCGCCCTGGCGCAGGTAGCGCAGGACCGGCAGTTTTTCGGCGGGGCGGAAGCTCAACTGGCCCGACGCCGTGAACATCTTCCAGCCGATCCAGATCAGATAGGCGGCACCGGCGAGCTTGATGACCTCGAAGGCACCGCCGACGACGTTCATCACGACGTTGAGGCCGAGGGCGACGATGGTGACCATCGCCAGCATGGCGATCTCGGTGCCGAGGATGGTGAGCAGCCCCGCCCGGGTGCCGCCGGCGAGCGAGTTGGCGACGACGATCGAGACGGACGGTCCGGGAACGATCGAGAACAGGATGCAAGCGAGGATGTAGGGCAGCAGGATGGCGGGTTCGATCATTCCGCGCCGCCCTCCTCGTGATCGTCCTCGCCGTCATCGCCATTGGGCTCGCTGATGCGCTCGACGGAGACGACCTTTTCGTCCTCGGCGGTCTTGAAGACGATCACGCCCTGCGACGAACGGCCGGTGATGCGGATCGGCTTGTCGCCGCCGACGGGCAGACGGATCGTCTGGCCGCCATCGGTGATGAGCATGATCTCGTCCTCGCTCTCGACCGGGAAGGAGCCGACCAGCGGACCGTTGCGCTCGTTGACGGCCATGGCGACGATACCTTTGCCGCCGCGCCCGGTGGTCCGGTATTCGTGGCTCGAGGTGCGCTTGCCGTAGCCGTGTTCGGAGACGGTGAGGATGAACTGTTCGGCGGCGCTCATTTCGGCGTAGCGTTCCTGCGCCAGCTCGCCCGAGGTCGCTGCCTCTTCGTCGGCGGGCTCGTCGCTCTCGGTCTCGCCGCGGACGGCGCGGCTCATCTTGAGATAGGCGGCGCGTTCCTCGGCGCTGGCCTCGAAATGGCGGATGATCGCCATGGCGATGACCTTGTCCCCTTCGGCAAGCGAAATGCCCCGCACGCCGGTCGAGTCGCGCCCCTTGAAGACACGGACGTCATCGACGCGGAAGCGGATCGCCTGGCCGAGAGCGGTGGTGAGGAGCACATCGTCATGGGCCGAGCAGGTCTCGACGCCGACGATGACATCGCCCTCGTCGAGCTTCATGGCGATCTTGCCGTTCTTGTTGATCTCGACGAAATCGGCCAGCGAGTTGCGACGCACGCCGCCCGAGCGGGTGGCGAACATGATGTCGAGCTTCTTCCAGTCGGCTTCGTCCTCGGGCAGCGGCATGATCGAGGTGATGCGCTCGCCTTCGTCGAGCGGCAGCATGTTGATCAGCGCGCGTCCCCTGCCCTGCGGCTCGGCGATGGGCAGGCGCCAGACCTTGAGCTTGTAGACCTGGCCGAGCGAGGAGAAGAACAGCACTGGCGTGTGGGTGTTGGCGACGAACAGGCGGGTGACGAAATCCTCGTCCCGGGTCGCCATGCCCGACCTGCCCTTGCCGCCGCGCTTCTGCGCCCGATAGGCGGTGAGCGGGACGCGCTTGATGTAGCCGCCGAAGGTGACGGTCACCACCATGTCCTCGCGAGCGATGAGGTCCTCGTCCTCGAAATCGCCGGCGGCGTCGTCGATCGTGGTGAGGCGCGGCGTCGAGAACTCGTCCTTGATGGCATTGAGCTCGTCGCGGACGATCGCCAGCACGCGCTCGCGGGAGCGCAGGATGTCGAGATAGTCGGCAATGTCCTTGCCGAGGCCGTCGAGTTCGGCGCCGATCTCGTCGCGGCCAAGCGCAGTGAGGCGGCTCAGCGTCAGGGCGAGGATGGCGCGGGCCTGCTCGTCGGAGAGGCGGAAGGTGCCGTCGTCCGAGATCATGTGGCGCGGATCGTCGATCAGGCGGATCAGCGGCTCGACGTCGCGGGCCGGCCAGTCGCGCTCCATCAGCTGCTCGCGGGCCGTGCCCGGATCGGGCGCGTTGCGGATCAGCGTAATGACTTCGTCGATATTGGCGACGGCGACGGCGAGGCCGACCAGCACATGGGCCCGATCGCGCGCCTTGTTGAGCAGGAACTTGGTGCGGCGGGTGACGACCTGTTCGCGGAACTCGACGAAGGCGACGAGGATGTCGCGGATGCCCATGAGCTCGGGCTTGCCGCCATTGAGGGCCACGAAATTGCAGCCGAAGGAGGATTGCAGCGGCGTGAACCGGTAGAGCTGGTTGAGGACGACATCGGGCACGGCGTCGCGCTTCAGCTCGATCACCACCCGAATGCCGTGACGGTCGGATTCGTCGCGGATGTCGGAGATGCCCTCGATGCGCTTGTCGCGCACCAGTTCGGCCATCTTCTCGATCATCGTCGCCTTGTTCACCTGATAGGGAATTTCGGTGATGATGATGGCCTCGCGGTCGCCG